>CANPIM010000007.1 GCA_947574135.1 uncultured Lachnospiraceae bacterium | reverse complement strand
AGCTCTTCGGAGGAGAGGCTTTACTCCGGAAGCTCTGCGGATGTTTGTGGAGCTGTGCGGAGTCTCCAAGGCCCAGTCCTCGGCAGATTATGCCATGCTGGAGTATTGCATCCGGGAGGATTTAAAGCTTAAGCGTCCCCGCTATATGGCGGTGCTGGACCCCATTAAGCTTATAATAGACAACTATCCTGAGAGACAGGTGGAATATCTGGATGCGGCCAACAACCTGGAGAATGAGGAGCTGGGCAGCCGGAAGGTGCCCTTCTGCCGGGAGCTCTATATTGAGCGGGAGGACTTTATGGAGGTGCCGCCCAAGAAATACTTCCGTCTCTTCCCGGGGAATGAGGTGCGCCTGATGCATGCCTATTTTGTAAAATGCGAGAGCTTTGTCAAGGACGAGAGCGGTAAGGTGACGGAGATCCACTGCACCTACGATCCGGAGACAAAGGCGGGAAGCGGCTTTACAGGCCGGAAGGTAAAGGGAACCATTCACTGGGTGCCGGCCCCCTATGCCATGACAGCGGAGGTGCGTCTGTACGAAAACATCATTGATGAGGAGAAGGGTGTGTACAACGAGGACGGCAGCTTGAATCTCAATCCCAACTCCCTCACTGTGGTGGAGAAGGCCTATCTGGAGCCGGCCTTTGAAGGGGCGAAGCCTCTGGAGAGCTTTCAGTTTGTCCGGAACGGCTTTTTCTGTGTGGATTCCAAGGACAGCACCCCGGAAAAGCTGGTATTTAACCGGATTGTGTCTTTAAAGAGCTCCTTTAAGCTGCCCAAATAGGAGGAGCTATGCGTGAACTGACCATTCATCTGGATCAAAAGAGCAGGACGCCCATGTATGAGCAGCTCTACGAATATATGAAGCAGGATATCCAACAGGGCCGGCTGGGGGCGGGAGAGCGACTTCCCGCCCGCCGGGCCCTGTCTCAGTATTTGGATGTAAGCCGAAGCACGGTGGATCAGGCCTATGAGCAGCTGATCTCTGAGGGCTATATTGAGACAAAGCCCCGAAAGGGCTGTTATGTGTGTCAAATCGAGGGCTTGTATCATCTCTCCGGGGATCGGGCGCCCGTGAAGCACCGGACAGAGCAGGAAAAGCCCCAATATCTCTATGATTTTTCTCCCAGCGGCATTGATCTGGACAGCTTTCCCTACGAGATCTGGCGAAAAATAACCAGGAGTACCCTTCTGGATGATAAAAAAGATCTGTTTCAGCTGGGGGACCCTAAGGGAGACTGGGAGCTGCGGGATACCATCTCGGGGTATCTCTATGAGGCCCGGGGGGTGAACTGTACACCGGATCAGATCCTTGTGGGAGCGGGAAATGACTACCTGCTCCTTTTGCTGTCCACAGTGCTGGGGCCAAGACAGCGGGTGGTGATGGAGAGCCCCACCTATCTCCACGCCCGGCGGATTTTCCGGCAGCTGGGCTATGAAGTCTCCACCGTGGGGGTGGACGCCGGCGGGATGCGGATGGAGGAGCTTGGAGAAAGCGGTGGAAATATCGCCTATGTCATGCCCTCCCACCAGTTTCCCCTGGGTCTTGTGATGCCTATTAAGCGTCGTCTGGAGCTTCTTTCCTGGGCGGAAGAGGCGCCGGAGCGCTATATTATCGAGGATGACTATGACAGCGAATTTCGCTATAAGGGAAAGCCCATTCCGGCTCTCCAGGGAAGCGACAAGGAGGGAAAGGTGATCTATCTGGGAACCTTCAGCCGCTCCATTGCCCCGGCTATCCGCATCAGCTATCTGGTGCTGCCCTCCCGGCTTATGAGCCGGTGGGAGAGCTCCCTGTCCCGGTTTTCCTCCACGGTTTCCCGCATTGACCAGACCATTTTAAACCGTTTTATCAAGGAAGGATATTACGAGCGACATCTGAATAAGATGCGGGGAATCTATGGTCGCAAGCATGACATCCTTCTTTCCGGCCTGCGAAGTATGGCTCCCATCTTAAGGATTCACGGGGAATATGCAGGGGTTCATATTCTGGCAGAGTTTACCAATGGCATGACGGAGACAGAGGCCATAGAGCGAGCCGGGAAAGAGGGTGTGCGGGTATATCCCCTGTCTGCCTGCTACCAGGAGCAAAAGAGAATAAAGGGGGAACAGGTGCTCATGGGGTACGGGGTGCTGGAAGAGGAGGATGTCCGAAAGGCCGTAAAGAGATTGGAAAAAGCGTGGATGAGCACTTAAGAAATTCTTAAGGATTTTTCTCATAAAAATTGTGAAAAAATCGGGAAAAACCAGTTGACAAAACGAGTAGGAGGGGTATATTCTTCTATATGGAAAAACTCTTATAGGGTATTTCTAAAAAGGAAGAAAGGATAAAGGAGAAGTAGAAAATGAAGAAACTGGTAAGCGGAATTTTGATCTCATGCATGGCGTTGGCGTTAGTTGCCTGTGGAAAGGAGCAGAGTGCTACATATCGTTCCACACAGGAAGTTAGCGGTATGGTATTGACTGACACCATGACCCTGGACGCAAAGGGTGACAAGGTGCAGAAGATGACCGAGAAGATCGAAGTTGATTTGACAGCTTTCGACGACTCCCAATACGAGCAGGTAGTAGCTACCTACGATGCAATGGTTGACCAGTACAATTCTGTAGAAGGTGTGGAGTGCACCGGATCTTCAGGAGATAAGGTTTACACCATCGACATTACCATTGATACCACCGGCGACGCTGTGAGCGAGCTGGTAGATATGGGCTTGCTGGCCATTGAGGGACCTGGCTCCAGCAAGGGCATTTCTCTGAAAAAGACCGGGGAGTCTCTGGTGGCTTCCGGCTATGAAGAGGTAAAATAAACCTGCGGATAAAATACCGGAATATGAGAAAAGGACATGTACAGCACATGTCCTTTTCTTTTGGTTTTCTTTATAGCCTTATTCAGCGTTTTCCTCTGCCTTGGCAGTTTCAGCCTCTGCCATAGCGGCTTCCTTCTCTGCGATGGCCTCTGCAGAAACCTCGCTTGTCGTCTCCTCCTGTACGGAATTTAGGGAGACATATTCCCGCTTGGGCTCCTCCAGATCCTCTTCGAAGTCGTCCTCAAAATCCTCGTCAAAATTGTCTCCATCCGCCGTCTCTGCAAAGAACTTTTTGTAAATGGCATAAACGCCTGCAGCCAAGCCTCCGATCACGGCTATGGATGTGAGTAATTTGCCAAGCTTTTTCATTACATAGTACCCCTTTCCAAGTAAATTCTATTTCTTTTCAGAAATTTATTCTATTGTAATACGAACAGGGCAAAAAGAAAAGTAAAATTTAATAAAAATTTTATTGAGTTTCTATAAAAAGTATATTACTCTAATAAAAGAGACAGAAGAAGGAAGGCAGAAAGGATTTACACAGGATGAGACAGCTGATATTGGCCTCAGCATCCCCCAGAAGGAGGCAGCTTTTAGGGCTTTTAAACATAGGATTTCAGGTGATTCCCGCCAGGGGAGAGGAGGTGCTTGACACCTCTGATCCGGTTCTGGCTGTCCGGGAGCTTTCCCGCCAAAAGGCGGCGGAGGTAGCAGGATGGGTGGAAGGAGAGGCCCTTGTGATAGGGGCTGACACGGTGGTGGCCCTGGGAGGGGAGATTCTGGGAAAGCCTACAAGCCGGGAGCATGCCTTTGCCATGCTTGCAAAGTTACAGGGAAATACTCACAGCGTTTTTACTGGGGTAACTCTGCTTGAGAAAGAGGGCCAGGGGATTGTTCAGAGCCGGACCTTTGTGGAGGAGACCCGGGTAGCCATCGGGTCTATGACAGACCGGCAGATATGGGAGTATATCAATCGCAACGAGTCCATGGATAAGGCAGGAGCCTATGCCATCCAGGGACCCTTTGGAGTGTTTGTCCAGGGAATTGCCGGTGACTATAACAATGTGGTGGGCCTGCCTCTGTCCCGGCTTTACCGGGAGCTTTTGGAGATGGGAACGGATCTTCTGGAGGAATGGAGAAACCCATGAGAGAAGCTTGTGTATTTGATCTGGACGGAACCCTCTGTGACAGCGTGGTTTCCATTGGGACCTGCGTGAATCATGTGCTGGAGGAATTTAAGCTTCCCCTGGTGGACATGGAGCGGTTTTACTATTTTGTGGGAGACGGGGTTCACAGGCTGATTCTGCGCACGCTGGCCCATGTGGGAGCCGGGGAAGAGCTGGCGGAACCGGTAATGGCACGGTATCTGGAGCGCTTTCGGGAGGAATGCCTCTTTGAGGTAAAGCCCTATGCGGGGATTTTGCCCATGCTGCAGGCCATCCGAGAGAGAGGGATCCCCATGGCCGTACTGTCCAATAAGCCCCATGAAAATACCAGGAAGGTGATATACACTCTCTTTGGAGAGGAGTTGTTTGCCGTGGTGCGGGGGCAGCAGGAGGGGATTCCCAGAAAGCCGGATCCCAAAGGAGCCCTTTTAGAGGCAGCGCTTTTGGGGGTAAGGCCCAAGGATTGCCTGTATGTAGGGGATACGGCCACGGATATGTGCACCGGAAACCGGGCAGGCATGGAAACCGTGGGAGTGCTCTGGGGGTTTCGGGATCGGGAGGAGCTTATGGCCCATGACGCGGCCCATATTATCGGACATCCCATGGAGCTGGTAGAGCTCCTGGACAAAGGCGTTTGAGGAGAGGATATGGATAAGGTAAAATTAATTGCCACAGATATTGACGGCACTCTGCTGCCGGAGGGCACGGATAAGATAAACCCGGAGATCTTTCAGGTGATCCGGAAGCTCAAAGGCCAGGGATTGGTCTTTGCGGCGGCCAGCGGCCGGCAGTTTTACAGTATGGAGCATCTCTTTGCTCCTGTGAGTAATGACATGATTTTTATAGCGGAAAACGGAGCCTATGTAAGCTGCCGGGGACAGGATATGCTGCTGCGGGTTATGGAGCGCAAGTCTGTGGAGCGGTTGGTAAAGCAGCTGCGGGAGATCCCCGGGGCCTGTATCACCTTAAACGCCAAGGATATGTTCTATGTGGAACACAGGGATCCGAAATTTCTGGATTTGATTCTTCATGGCTACAACAATCGGGTAAGCCAGGTGGAGGATGTTCTGGCCATAGACACCCAGGTGGTAAAGGTGTCGCTATATCTGGAAAAGAATATTGATGAGGTGGCAAAGGATCTGATTCCCCAGTGGGCAGACATTTTTTCCGGTACGGTGGCCGGGGATATCTGGTTAGATTTTATGGAAAAGGGAACAAATAAGGGGAAGGCTTTAAGCACGGTGCAGAAGGCTCTGTCCATTGCGCCGGAGGAAACCATGGTTTTTGGGGATAATTTCAATGATGTGGATATGTTTCGCTGTGCAGGCATCAGCTATGCGGTGGGCAACGCCAGGGCAGAGGTCAAGGCGGCGGCCCGGTATGTGACAGATACCCATGCAAACGATGGGGTTTTAAAGGTGCTTCGGACACTGGTGAAGCCATAAGAGGGCTTTGGACCGAAGGCAGCGAGATTTACGATTCAGGAGGTTAGGATGAGCTATTATTCGGATGCATGTATTGATGTTTTTTTGGAGAAGCAGGGACAACTGTTCGACAAGCCGGTGGCTGCAACCCGGGAGGAGGCCCAGGAGTTTTTGGAGGACTGCATGGCAGCCGTGGCCGGTTCCCTGAAGGAGGTGCAGGCGTACCTGGAGGAGGGCGGCATGGATGTGAGCGGCCTTTCTGAGGAGGAGCTTGCGGAAATGGCGGAGGTATTTCCTCTGGGAAATGGCACCTATCTCATTGTGGAAGCGTAGGCTCCGCTTGTGAAGGAGGATGCCGTATCTATGAGAAAGGAGTTTCAAGGAGGGAGCCTGAAAAAGGCGGCGGCCCTGATTTGTGCGGTACTTTTGTGCCTGCCCTTATGCAGCTGCTCCAAATTTAAAAACACAGAGATTGTGCTGACTACCGGGCTCTCCGGAAACCAGCTGTTTAAGGTGGGGAGCAGTGTATGCACCCTGCCGGAGGCCATGATCTATGCCAACACCTACGAGGAACAGTATGAGAGCGTGTATGGGGTGGAGATGTGGGAGCACGATTTTGGGGGAGTTACCCTGGAGGAGTATGTAAAGGACAATATTATTGCCCAGCTGGCTACGATCAAGGCCATGACCCTGCTGGCGGAGGAGTATGAGGTGGTTTTAAGCCAGCAGGACCAGGAACAGCTTCAAAAGGCGGCGGCGGAATATTACAGCTCTTTAAGCCAGGAGGAGCGGGAGTGGATGAACCTTACGGAGGAGGATGCGCGAAAGCTTTACCAGGATCATCTGCTGGCCAACCGGGTTTATGAGGAGATCACCAAGGATGTGAATACAGAGGTCAGCGACGATGAGGCCCGGATTATTACCATCCAGCAGATTTTCTTAAAGACTACAGTGACAGGAGAGAACGGGGAGGAGCCCTGCTCCGAGGAGGAAAAGCAGGAGATTTACGCCAAGGCCCAGGAGCTTTTGGAGCAGATAGAAGGGGGCCGGGAATTTTTGACTGTAGCCTCCATCTACAATCAGGATACCCAGATCACCCATACCTTTGGCCGGGGAGATGAGGAGGTCGTCTATGAGGAGGCAGCCTTTGCTCTGGAGAAGGACCAGGTCAGCGAAATCATTGAGACGGATCAGGGCTATTATATATTAAAGTGCACGGAGAATTTTGACAGAGCCGCCACAGAGGAAAATAAGATTGCCATGGTGGAGAGGCGGCGGGATACTATTTTCCGCCAGGTGTACGATGAGCTTATTGCCAATACCCCCTCGGAGTTTAATAACCGGCTCTGGGAGACGGTGCATTTTGACAGTACCTTTCCCGCGCGCACGGGAAAAAATTTCTTTGTGGTATATGAGAATTATTTTGAGCTGTAGAAAATATGCATACTAAAATCCGGGAGTCTGCCCCAGCAGAAATCCCGGATTTTTTGCAGAGATGGGTATAAGCGCCTAGTCCATGGGCTCTCCGGTCCAGTAGGCGGGGCTGGGGGGCGGATTTTTCTTTTTCCGAAGCCAGAGCAGGCAAAAAATAGTGGCGGGAAGGCCCACAGCCAGCATAAACGGGTAAAACGCCAGATCCGGGAGGGGCAGAAGGCTTAAGAGAGATGCCCCATAGGTTCCCATAAAATTATACAGCAGGTGTAAAAGCATTCCTGCAAAGAGGTAATGATAGGTTTCACATACATAGCCCAGGGCCAATCCCAGGAAAAAGGCATAAGAGCCTTGAATCCAGTTCATATGGGCAATGCCGAAGAGCACGGCCTGGATAATATTGGCCAGCCAAAAGTAACGGAAGGCCTTTTTGCTCAGGTTCATGGTGATTCCCCGGAAAATAATTTCCTCGGAGAGGGGCGCCATCAGGAGTGTGCTGAGGGTGGAGAGAAAGGTGAGATCTCCCAGACCGGTCTCCTCCACCAGGGTTTGGTATTCCTCCATGAGATCCGGCGTCACCACAGAGGAAAGGCCCATATAGATGGTAGTCAGAGAATAGATGCCTATGGACAAGAGCACAAAAACGCCCAGATCCTTTCCGTGGAATACCCGGTACAGCGGCGGGGCGGAGCGCTTGCGTCCATAGGCCAGAAAATACCACAAAAAGAAGAGGAGAAAAGTGATAACCTGGGTGAGCAGCATATAAATATCATAGCGCTCCATAAAAAGGGTGTAGGGATCCGCGTTCCAGGGATCCCGAAAAGTAAGAGCAATCATTACCACAAAGACCACTGTCACCTGGAGGAGAAGGGTCAGGAGCAAAGGCAGGGGACAGAGGAGAATCTGTCCGGTTTTTTTCAGAACTTTCATTTGGAAGGACCTTCTTTCTTTAGATTATGTTGGTAAGCTTATAGGAATTCCTTCAGGCAATCCAGAAGCGCCCGGTTTTTTTCCGGGCTCATAAAGCAGAACCGGATATAGCTTTGGTCAAGGAAGGGAAAGGTGGAACAGTTGCGGATCATAAGGCCCCGGCGGATGGCGTGCTCAAAGAGCAGCTGGGCATCCACGCCCTCCTTTAAAATCCGCACCAGCACAAAATTGGCGGCCGGATGGTAGGCCTTTACCGTGGGAAGAGCGTCAAGCTCCTCCACGCAGCGGGTCCGCTCCTGGCTGATGAGCCGGCGGGTGGCTGCAATGTACTCTGCGTCGGAGAACATCAGTTCCCCTGCCTTGGCTGCCAGACTGTTGATGGTCCAGGGGTTTTTCAGGGTGTTTATTCGCCGGAGGAGATCCATATTTCCCGTGATCCCATAGCCCAGCCGCAGGCCGGGAGCAGCAAAGAACTTGGAGATGCCCCGGAGAATCACCAGATTATTGTAATAGTGGGTGAGGGGGACGCTGGAGATAGCCGTTACGTCCTCCACAAATTCCACATAGGTTTCATCGATGATCACGCAGATGTCATACTGCTTACACACATCCAGAATCCGGCGCATGGAAGTCACGGGAATGGCTGTGGAGGTGGGATTGTTGGGGTTACAGATGACCAAAAGATCCAGGGTCTCATTGAGATGAGCACAGAGATCTGCTGCATCCAGCACAAAATTCTCCTCTTCCGGCAAAGGATAGTACAGGGAGACCCCGCCTTCCAGGGAAATTTCCCGCTCATATTCCGAGTAGGTGGGACCGATGATCATGGCTTTCCTGGGGCGTTCCAGCTGAATCAGCAGGGAGATAAGCTCTGTGGAGCCGTTTCCCACCACAATGTGTTCCGGCACGGTTTTCGCGTACCCGGCAATGCACTGGCGAAGAACCGTATATTCCCGGTCCGGGTAGGAGGTGATACAGTCAATATGGTCAATGAGGGCCCGGCGCATTTTTGGGGAAATGCCCAGGGGATTTACATTGGCGCTAAAGGAAGTAATGTCCTCCTTTTTAATACCGTACTCGGCTTCTATTTTTTCCAGGTCGCTGCCGTGGAAATGGTCCATATGCTTTAACATGATTTGATGCCTCTTTTCTTTAACGCTTTTCAGATTGTTAAATTCGTGATATACTTAATTATAACTGGAAGCGTCTGCAATGACAAGAGCGGAAATCACAGCAGACGCCGGAGGAATGGTTGTGCGGGAAAAGATAGAACGTTTTGCCAGTGGAAAATTTGAATATGAGAAGCAGACCCTTCTGCTGTCAGAAACCCAGATTGCCTTTACGGTGGCGGTGGATACCCAAAAGCCGGGAGAATTTGTCATAAGCTCGGGAAGCTTAAGACAGCTGAAAGGAATCGTATATTCCTCCACCAGCCGGATGAAGGTGGAGAACCCCTCCTTTTTAGCCAAGACCGTGCGGATCTACTATACTTTTGACAGCCGGGGCATGTATGGCTCCCAGGTGGAGGAGGGATTTTTCTGTCTGGTGACAGATGCCGGAGAATACCGGCTTCCCTACCGGATCACGGCGGAGATCCCGGTGAATCCGGAGTGGGAGAACTATGCCTACTTTGTCACGGCAGACCCCATTGAGCCCCCCAGCGTGGAGGTGGCAGATACAGGAAAGGACCGGGAGGAGGTCCGGGTGGAGATCATTGAGCCCGGCGGGGAGGAACTGTCTAAGGAGGAGGCAGAGCGTCTGGCCGTGCTGGCCATGAAGAGCAGGCAGCCCCAGCCCGGACAGCTGATCCGCCTGAAGCGGGCCTATGAGAACTACAAGTCAAAAGAGATCCTGGCAGGCATTCTGGGCACCCTGATTCGGGAGGAGCGGACGGATGAGGAGAGCTTTTCCTGGTACTGTCTTGGGGTGGAGCAGGAGGTGAAGATCACCAATCTCTACGAATTTTTTATCCGCTCGGCGCCGGAGGATTACCCTAAGCTTATGCCGAAAAATGTGCTGCTGTATTTTTTGTACAACAATACCCTTTCGGCCGGCAAAAAGGCGGTTCTCTATGCCAACGTGGTCCGTTTTGAGGACAGCGGCTCCAGCCTGTACAGAGAGTATCGGCGACTCATAGAGCCTTTTATGCTGGATCAGCTGCTTCAGCGCAGAATTTCAGAGAATTTGGCGGTTCTCTATGAGGCATTTCTGGTGGACAGCCTTTTGACCATTGATTTTGCGGAAGCTTTGGCAGATGTGATGTTTCTTTGCCGGCTGGAGTGTAAGGACAGGCGCATTCGGGAGGTGCAGGTGCTCTATGAGCCCCTGCGTGAGAGACTGACCTTTCCGGTGAGAAACGGACAGGCCTATATTCCCGTCTACACCTCCGGGGTCAAGGTTCTTCTGGTGGACGGTCAGGGAAGCGCCTATGCCACCAGCGTTCCCTATACGCTGACCCGTCTCATAGATGCCCAGAGATACATAGACGGGTGCCGGGCCCTTCTCAAATACCATACGGGCCTGTATCTGCACCTGTGTGACAAGATACCAAGAGATGGGATTCCCAATAAGGAGGCCATGGAGCTGTATAAACAGGTCCTGCAGATCGAGGGCTTCACGGAGAGCTATCTCCAGGGGATACGTCAGGAGATTATCCAGTATTACTATGCAAATCATGAGCTGGACGAGCTGGACGAGACCTTTTTTACTGCTCAGGCCGATGCCATGCTGCCCACGGATCGGGCCAAGTATACGGAGATCTTGATTCTCAGAGGGCTCTATGAGCAGGCCTGGGACCTGACACGGCGGTATGGCTACGCTCTGATACGTCCCAAGATTTTAGTGCGTCTGGCGGCCCGGCAGATTCGGGAGCATGGCTATGAACGGGAGGAATACCTGGTAAAGCTGTGCTATGAGGTGTTTTGCCAGCACAAATACAACGAGAGCATTCTGGAATATCTGGCAGGGTACTACCAGGGGGATATGGAGGCCCTGCTGGCCATTTGGCAGGCCGGGATGGAGTTTGAGCTGGATGTATTTGAGCTGGAGGAGCGGATCTTAAGCCAGATGCTCTTTACGGAGCAGTTTACGGAGCAGGCCTTCGCTGTGTTTATGGATTATGAGCGCACCGGGGGACATTCCCTGGTGAGCAAGGCGTATCTGACCTGGCTGTCTCATGTGGATTTTGTGCTGGGACGAAGCATTCCGGAAGGAGCTTACGGGTATCTGGAGCAGGCCATTGCCTGGGAGACGGATCTGCCGGATGTGTGTAAGCTGTCCTATCTGCGTCACCTGGCCGGGCAGAAGCGCCTTAATGAGGCACAGAGGCAGCAGGCCTTCCGGCTGGGAAAGGAATTTTTGTACCGGCGGCTGCGATTTGGATTTATGAAAGAGCTCATGGCCCGGCTTGGCAGGCCTCATCTGCTGGAGGATAAAAGCTTTGTGGAGTACAGAGCTCACCCGGGACATAAGGTGGTCATTCACTATGTGCTGGAGACTCCGGGACAGGAGTGTACAAACTATGTGGCGGAGCGCATGTATCCCAATTCCGTGGGCGTGTTTGTCAAGGAGTTCACGCTGTTTTACGGGGAGCGCATTATCTATTTTATTACAGAGACCCTGGAGGATGAAAGCGAGCGCACCGGGCCCCGGCAGGTGCTGCACGCAGACACCAGGGAGGAGCTGGAGACCGGCAGCAAATATGCGGCGATCTATGAGATGAGCCGATCCCGCCAGGAGAGGCAGGAGGCCAGGCTTATGGAACAGCTTGCGGCCTATCGGAGAAAGCAGTATCTGGTGGAAACCTTATTCCGGCTGAAATAGAGAGTTTCCGGCGAAAGGACGAGAGAGGAAATGGAACAGTTTGTAGTAGGAATTGACTGGAGCGCCGCCGGTTCCCAGGTAAGCTATTGGAGGCCGGGGAGTCCGGAACCGGAGTCCCTGTCTGCGGTTGTGGGAGAGGAGCAGTATGAGATTCCGGCCAAAAGCCTGGAGGAGTTGCTAAAGAAGGCCATGCGTCTGCTGCGGCCGGTGGAACGGTTGAGCCAGGCAGAAGCGGTGGTGTTTTCTGTGGAGCAGGCGGATGAGGAAACCCTGGAGCAGATAAAGACGGCAGCCATGCGGGCAGGCCTTCGGGAGGAACGGATCCATGTGCAGACCCACGCGGAAAGCTTCTGCGCCTACGTGATGCACCAGTCCCGGGATATCTACAGTCATCAGGTGGCCTTATTTTCCCATGCGGAGGGCAGCCTTAAGGGAGCGATGCTGATTTTAAACCAGAGGAGGCTTCCCTGCCTGGTCCGGGTGGAGGAGCAGGAGGACTGGCAGATCCCGGATATGGAGGAGCTTGCACAGGAGGAGCGGGACGCCTATTTTGCCAGCTTGATTCTGCGGATGTTTGAACAGAGAGTGGTGTCCGCCGTGTATCTTTTGGGCCATGGGTTTGAGGAGCGGTGGTATGAAAACTCCCTCAAGCTTCTTTGTGCCGGTCGCCGGGTGTTTGCGGGGAACAATCTCTTTGCCAAGGGCGCCTGCTACCGGGCGGCCGAGCTTTCCGGGGAGGAGGCTCCCACCCCTTACCTGTATTTTGGCAATGATAAGATTCCCTGCAATGTGGGAATCTGCGTGGTAAATGGACAGCGGGACGGTGTGGAGGTGCTGATCCCGGCAGGGGTGAACTGGTATGAGGCAAAGGCAGAGTGTGAGGCCCTTCTCTATGATAAGCCGGTGGTGGAGATTGTGTTTCAGCCGCTCCAGGGGGAGTCTGTTTTAAAGGAGAGCATTCTTTTGGACGGTCTGCCGGAGCGCCCGCCCCGGGCGACCAGGCTGCGGGTGGAGGTGGCCTTTACGAAGAAAGCCTCCTGCCGGGTGCAGATCTGGGATTTGGGCTTTGGAGAGCTGTTTCCGGCCACGAATCTTAAGTGGGAAGAGGAAGTGGATGTATAAGAAGGAGAGAAAAGCATGTGCGCGGTGATTTTATGCAGGCAGAAACGGGCGGCCGTGCCCTATGAGATCGAGAGCATGGGAATCCATCTGTATTCCATGGAGGAGTTGGCCTATTTTCTCTTTGAAAATGTCTATCTGGTGGACCGGAAAATGTTGGGACGGCGGCTGTTTCGATGGATTGGAGAGGAGATCGGCCTGGAGGATTTGGCGTTGCGCCTGGAAAAGGGCAGTGAGTCTGGCATTGGCATTCCCAACCTGATTCTGACCATTCTCAGGGAGGTGGAATACTATACAAAGGAGGAGCTGAATACCCTGTCCGAGCGGATGAAGGTCCTGGCCACCTATCAGGAGCAGGAGCGCTTAAAGCTTCGGGCGGATGAATATTTTATCCACGGAAATTATCAGGCGGCTATCTATGAATACCAGAAGATCCTGGATATCCGTCAAAGCGATCGGCTGGGAGTGGAATTTTACGCCCATGTGTGGAATAATCAGGGAGTCTGTTACTGCCGGCTCTTTCAGTTCTATAAGGCCTCCAAGGCTTTTCGCACCTCCTATCAATATCAGCGGGATCCGGAGGTCCTGGCCTCCTATGTGTACGCCCTGCGCTTCTGTCTGCCGGACGGAGACTTTGAGGAGGCCATGGAGCTGCAGCATATCCGGGGGCAGCAGCTGACGGAAATAATGGAGCGTCTGGAGCTCCTGGACAAAGAGGCGGGAGAGCATATTTTGGTGGATGCAGATCCCAAGGAAAGTCTCTATGCGCTTCAACGGGAATACTTAAAAAACATCCGCTTTTCCTAAAAGGCGGATGTTTTTTAGGGGAGAGCCTTCTTATTTTTTAAGGAGGCTGTAGAGAGCCGATACGGCGGAATACAGCACAGCGGCTACCGGCCAGATGATCCAGCTTCGCCCCCAGTCAAAGGTGATAAAGCTGTAGCCCAGATAGCAGGTGGTTACCAGAGACCAGTAGATTTTGGACAGAACCTGAGAGGAGGTTTGGAGCTGTTTTTTCTGCCTGGTATAATCGCCTTCCTGGAGAAGCTTCTGAAAGCTTGCCCAGATAATGCCGCTGTGGGTGAGAAAGACAACACCGATCCCCGCCAGGACAAAGCACACGGAGAGCATGGAAACCAGAAAGAGTTCATTCTCACTGATGAGCAAGCCGCCGAAAAGAGGGAGCAGGGAGAGGATACACAGGCTGACCCCAAGGATGGTGCTTCGGGTGTAGGTATACTGGTACTCCTCCTTTTTCCCCTTTACCATGCCGGTTACCCCGTATTCGGTCTCGAAGATTTCCTGCTCCAGATAGTCAAAGGAGGCGGTCTTACTCCGGCAGGAGAGAAAGAGGGCCACGGCGCAGGCCACCAGGATCAGTAAAATCATCATGCCAATGCCTCCGGCAGCGTTTTCTGACAGGCCTGGGGAGATCTCGCTGAAAGCTGCCAGGATAAAAAGGCAGATGGGGGAGAGGATGCACAGAAACACCCCATAGGAGATGATACGGGCCGTCTGGGCCTTTACCTGGAGGAAATGGTTGGCCTCCTCCAGGGATACCTGTCTGAACTGGGCAGGCTCCGGGGAGTTGATGGCCGGCTCCGTGTCCTCCAGCTCCTCCTTTAATAAGTAGTCCACGCTCACGCCGAAGATTCGGGAGAGCTGGATGATACGCTCCAGATCCGGGATAGACTGAGCGCTCTCCCATTTGGACACCGACTGGCGGGTCACCTGCATCTGCTCGGCCAGATCCTCCTGGGACCAGCCGTTTTTCTTGCGTAGCTGAATAAGCTTATCTGCGAAAATCATATAAAATCCTCCATCCTTTTTTACTTGATGCTTGCGTTCCCTCTATGTGTGAGGGGAGCTCTTTTTTCTGGACTCAGTATAGCAGATTTTCCGGTTGCATGCCACCTATTGCCACCTTGCAATGTGTCAACCGGCGGTTGCAGAAGTGCTTGACAGGCCCATTTTGGTGTGTTACCATTACTAAGTGCTTTATTATGGTACAGTAACTCATTGATAAAAGAGAAAAGCCGCAAAAGCGGTTGGGTTGAGGAGGACTATATGAAAAAGAAGTGGATATCGGTATTGTTGTGTCTGAGTATGGCTGCAGCTCTGGCTGTGGGCTGCGGGAAAAAGGAAGAGGAGCCACAGATGACCAACACGGAGAATACGGAGAGCAAGGAAGAAGCTGAAGAGCCTTCCCAGGAGGCCACAGAGCCCGAGGAGGAGGCCAAAACGGAGAGCCTGGAGGAGAAAAAGACCTTTACCGTGGGCTTTGACGCAGAGTTCCCGCCCTATGGATATAAGGATGAGAACGGAGAGTATGTGGGCTTTGACTTAAGCCTGGCAGAGGAAGTGTGCAAGCGTCAGGGCTGGGAGCTGGTGAAGCAGCCCATTGACTGGAACAGCAAGGATATGGAGCTGTCCTCAGGAGCCATTGACTGTATCTGGAACGGCTTTACCATGAACGGCCGGGAGGATGCCTATACCTTTACGGATCCATATGTGGACAACAGCCAGGTATTTGTGGTGGCTGCGGATTCCGGCATTACCGGCTGGGAGGATCTGGCCGGCAAGGAGGTGCTGGTGCAGGCGGATTCCTCAGCCCTTCACGCTCTGAACACCTCGGCGGAGGACACGGACGACGCGGAGCTGGTGGCTCAGATGCAGAGCCTTCGGGAATCCTTTGGAAATCTTACCGAGATTCCGGACTATAACAGCGCCTTTAACAACCTGGAGGCCGGTGCAGCGGATGCCATTGCCATGGATATCGGTGTGGCCCGGTACCAGATTTCCCAGAGAGGGGAGGGCAAATATGTGATTCTCAGTCAGGAGATCGCCGCAGAGCAGTACGGCGTAGGCTTCCTGAAGGGAAATACGGAGCTTCGGGATGTGGTGCAGGAGACCCTCTATGAGATGGTGGAGGACGGCACCTTTGACGCCATTGCCAAGGATGCGGATGGTCGTTGGGATGTATCGGAATCTGTTTGTCTGGGAAAATAAAAAACGGGAAGTTCTGGGGAGCGGACCTTTGCTCCCCTTTCC
Organism: uncultured Lachnospiraceae bacterium; assembly: GCA_947574135.1. GTDB lineage: Bacteria > Bacillota > Clostridia > Lachnospirales > Lachnospiraceae > RGIG4284. Next base: position 61,963 of record CANPIM010000007.1, on the reverse strand, counting down.
TTAGTATTCAGGAGAAGAAAGAATGAGTCTGCAAACCATGTTACAGGAGCTTTCGGCCGGTATGGTGATCTCTGTCAAGATCTTTGTCTGTACCCTGCTGTTTTCTCTGCCCCTTGGGATGATTCTGTGCTTTGGGCGTATGTCCAAATGGTGGCCTTTAAAGATGCTGACAAAGCTGTATATTTCCATTATGCGGGGAACTCCGCTGATGCTGCAGCTCTTGGTGGTCTATTTTGGCCCTTATTTTATCTTTGGCATTAAGATTACCCCGGAATACCGGATGATCGCCATCTATATCGGGTTTTCCATTAATTACGCAGCCTATTTTGCGGAGATTTTCCGGGCGGGCATTGAATCCATTCCTGTGGGACAGTATGAGGCGGCGCAGATTCTGGGGTATTCCCGTTCCCAGACCTTTGTACATATTATTCTGCCCCAGATGGTGAAGCGGGTACTGCCTCCGGTGACCAACGAGACCATTACGCTGGTGAAGGATACCTCCCTGGCCTATGCGCTGTCCGTGACGGAGATGTTTAATACGGCAAAGCAGATTGCGGCGGCACAGACCACCATGGTTCCCTTTGCGGTGGCTGCCGTGTTCTACTATATTTTTAATCTGCTGGTGGCCGTGCTGGCGGAAGGGCTGGAAAAGAAGCTGAGCTATTATCGTTAAGGGGAGGAGCGTAAGAGATGAGTTTATTGGAGATCCGTCATGTGCAGAAAAGCTTTGACGGGCTGGAGGTGTTAAAGGACATTTCCATGTCCGTGGAGGAGGGACAGGTGGTGGCCATTATCGGGCCCTCGGGATCGGGGAAATCCACCCTTCTTCGGTGCTGCACTGGCCTGGAAAAGGCGGACAGCGGGGAGATACACTATGAGGGCACCTTTGGACTGGTGTTTCAGAACTTTAATCTTTTCCCCCACTATTCGGTGCTGAAAAATATTATGGACGCCCCTGTGAGGACCCAGAAGCGGCCCAAGGATGAGGTGCGCCGGCAGGCCATGGAGCTTCTTAAGAAGATGGGGCTTTCCGACAAGGCGGACGCCTATCCCCACCAGCTGTCCGGCGGGCAGCAGCAGCGGGTTTCCATTGCACGGGCTCTGGCTTTGAATCCCAAGATTCTCTTTTTTGACGAGCCCACCTCGGCCCTTGACCCGGAGCTTACCGGGGAGATCCTAAAGGTGATCAAGGAGCTGGCTGCGGAGCACATGACTATGGTGATTGTGACCCATGAGATGAACTTTGCCCGGAGCGTGGCAGACTATATTGTGTTTATGGACCAGGGAGTGATCGCGGAGGAGGGAACGCCGGAGGAGTTGTTCCACTCGTCCAATCCCCGTATGCAGGAGTTTTTGCGGAAATTTGATGAATTGTAAAGGAGAGCAAAGCTCTATTGCTTTTTCCAGGGGGATTTGATAAGATAAAGCTGATATTTGTAGAAAATATGGGGCAGAGAGGCCAATGAGCCCTGCTCTGGCAGAAAAGGATGGATGCGAATATGGAAAAACGGGAGTTACTCTATGAAGGAAAAGCAAAAAAGGTGTATACCACGGAGGATCCGGATGTCTTGATCGTGGATTACAAGGATGATGCCACGGCCTTTAACGGCCTGAAAAAGGGAACCATTATGGGGAAGGGCGTGGTGAATAACAAAATGAGCAACCGGGTATTTCAGCTTTTGGAGGAGAAGGGGATTCCCACCCATTACATTCAGGAGCTCAGCGACAGGGAGACGGCCGTAAAGAAGGTGGAGATCGTTCCTCTGGAGGTAATTGTCCGCAATGTGGCTGCCGGAAGCTTTTCCAAGCGCCTGGGCGTGGAGGAGGGCACGATTCTCAAGGCTCCCACCCTGGAGTTCAGCTACAAAAATGACGAGCTGGGAGATCCCCTCATCAACGATTACTTTGCCATTGCCCTTGATCTGGCCACCCGGGAGGAGATTGATACCATCAGTCGGTATGCATTCCAGATCAATGAGGTGTACAAGGCGTATTTTGCCAATGCGGGCATTGAGCTCATTGATTTTAAGATTGAATTTGGCCGCTATAAGGGACAGATTATTCTGGCCGACGAGACCTCCCCGGATACCTGCCGCCTGTGGGACAGCAAGACCCACGAGAAGCTTGACAAGGATCGCTTCCGTCGGGATATGGGAAATGTAGAGGAAGCTTACAACGAGGTGTTTCACCGTCTGGGACTGTAGGCGGAGTTTTCTGGGATAAAGGGATGAGAGGGAAGAATGAAGCAGGCAGCGTATGAGCCCTTTGCAGAGGACAAGCTGGGGGAGGAGTGTGGGGTTTTCGGCATTTACGATTTTGACGGAAATTCTGTGGCCTCCACCATTTATTACGGGCTGCTGGCCCTGCAGCACAGAGGGCAGGAGAGCTGTGGCATTGCGGTCAGCGACACCAGGGGTCCCAAGGGACAGGCATCCAGTCATAAGGGTATGGGGCTGGTTCATGAGGTGTTTACGCCGGAGGAGCTTTCCAGGCTTTCCGGAGATATTGGTATCGGGCATACCCGCTATTCCACGGCGGGCAGCAGTACCCGGGAAAATGCCCAGCCTCTGGTGCTGAACTATATCAAGGGCACTCTGGGCCTGGCTCACAATGGGAATCTTGTCAATGCCCCGGCGCTCCGGCACGAGCTGGAGTATGGGGGAGCCATTTTTCAGACCACCATTGACTCGGAGGTTATCGCCTATCACATTGCCCGGGAGCGGGTAAACTGCGGGGCTGTGGAGGAGGCAGTGTCCAGGGCTATGGGAAAGTTAAGGGGAGCCTATTCCCTGATTGTAATGTCTCCCAGGAAGCTTATCGGGGCCCGGGATCCCTATGGATTTCGTCCCCTGTGCATTGGAAAGCGGGACAATGCCTATATTCTGGCCTCAGAGACCTGTGCTCTGGAGACCATCGGCGCTTCCTTTGTGCGGGATGTGGAGCCGGGAGAGATTGTGACCATTACGCCCCAGAGGGGCATCGTGTCGGATAAAAGCCACTGCCTTTCCAGGGAGCGGGAGGCACGATGTATTTTTGAGTATATTTATTTTGCCCGGCCGGACAGTCATATAGACGGGGTGAGCGTGTACCAGTCCCGGCTTTTGGCAGGAAAATATCTGGCTGTGGACAGCCCGGTGGAGGCGGATCTGGTGGTGGGCGTGCCGGAGTCTGGCATGGGAGCGGCCCTGGGATATTCCCTGGAGTCCAAAATTCCCTACGGGACTGCCTTTGTAAAGAACAGCTATGTGGGCCGCACCTTTATTAAGCCTGGCCAGAGCAGCCGGGAGTCGGCGGTGCGGGTAAAGTTAAATGTGCTGGCGGAGGCTGTCCGGGGCAAGCGGGTGATTATGACGGACGATTCCATTGTCCGGGGTACCACCAGCGGCCGGATCGTGGGAATGCTTCGGGAGGCCGGGGCCAGAGAGGTTCATGTGCGGATCAGTTCCCCGCCCTTTTTGCATCCCTGCTATTTTGGCACGGATGTGCCAGGGGAGGATCAGCTCCTTGCCCACAATCGAAGTGTGGAAGAGATTCGCAGGATGATTGGGGCGGATTCCCTGGGCTACCTTAGGGTAGAGCGGCTGGGTGAGCTTATCGGTGGCCTGCCGCATTGCACGGCCTGCTTTACCGGACAGTATCCCCTGGAACCGCCAAAAGAAGATATTCGAGGCAGCTATGAGAGATAGCTGCCTTTTCAAGGCTATGGCTTTAGCCGCAGATCACAATACACAATAGAAGGAGCGAGGAGGAAGTCTATGAGTACGGATTGTTATCAGAGTCCCTTGTCTGAGCGCTACGCCAGTAAGGAGATGCAGTATATTTTTTCGCCGGATATGAAATTCCGCACCTGGCGGAGGCTGTGGGTGGCCCTGGCCGAGACGGAGAAGGAGCTGGGCCTTCCCATTACCCAGGAGCAGATCGACGAGCTTAAGAGCCATCAGGATGATATTAACTATGAGGTGGCAAAGGCCCGGGAAAAGGAAGTGCGTCACGATGTTATGTCTCACGTATATGCCTACGGACAGCAGTGCCCCAAGGCTAAGGGAATCATCCATCTGGGGGCCACCAGCTGCTATGTGGGGGACAATACGGACATCATTGTCATGGCAGAGGCCCTAAAGCTGGTTCGCAAAAAGCTGGTGAACGTCATTGCCGAGCTGGCAAAATTTGCAGACACCTATAAGGCGCAGCCCACCCTGGCCTTTACCCATTTTCAGCCGGCCCAGCCTACCACTGTGGGAAAGCGGGCCACCCTGTGGCTTCAGGAATTTCTCATGGATCTGGAGGATCTTACGTATGTGCTGGGCTCTCTAAAGCTTTTGGGCTCCAAGGGAACTACAGGCACCCAGGCAAGCTTTCTGGAGCTGTTTGAGGGAGATCAGGAGACCATTGACAAGATCGATCCCATGATTGCGGAGAAAATGGGCTTTTCCAGCTGCTATCCCGTTTCCGGGCAGACCTACTCCCGAAAGGTGGATACCCGGGTTTTGAATGTGCTGGCAGGCATTGGGGCCAGCGCCCACAAAATGTCCAATGACATCCGGCTTTTGCAGCATTTAAAGGAGGTGGAGGAGCCCTTTGAGAAATCTCAGATCGGATCCTCGGCCATGGCCTACAAGCGCAATCCCATGCGCAGTGAGCGCATTGCCTCCCTGTCCCGCTATGTGATGGTGGATGCCTTGAATCCGGCCATTACCTCCGCCACCCAGTGGTTTGAGCGGACACTGGACGATTCTGCCAATAAGCGGCTGTCTGTGCCGGAGGGCTTTTTGGCCGTGGACGGCATTCTGGATCTGTGTCTCAATGTGGTGGATGGCCTGGTGGTGTATCCGAAGGTCATTGAAAAACGCCTGATGTCAGAGTTGCCCTTTATGGCTACGGAAAATATTATGATGGACGCGGTAAAGGCCGGGGGAGACCGGCAGGAGCTCCACGAGCGCATCCGGGAGCTTTCCATGGAGGCCGGTCGGAATGTGAAGGTCAACGGTCTGGAAAATAATCTGCTGGAGCTTATTGCGGCAGATCCGGCCTTTAATCTTTCCCTGGAGGATTTGAAGAAGGCCATGGATCCCACCCGGTATGTGGGACGCTCCAGGGAGCAGGTGGAGGCCTTTCTGTCTCAGATGGTGGAGCCTGTTTTACAGGCAAATCGAGATGTGATTGGAATGAAAGCAGAGATAAATGTATAGACTATACTAGAACAGGATTGTACAAGAACGAATTTCTGACAGGTGGGACGATACATGGAATTTCTCGTTTTGGCATTGGGCGTGGTCCTTCTGGTAAAGGGGGCGGACTGGTTTGTGGGGGGAGCGGCGGCGCTGGCCCGGCATCTGCGGATTCCCTCTATTGTGGTGGGACTGACCATTGTGGCCCTGGGAACCAGTCTGCCGGAGCTGGCGGTGAGCCTGACAGCGGCAGTGAGGGGAAGCAACGCCATTGCCCTGGGGAATGTGCTGGGCTCCAATATTGTAAATCTTTTGATGGTCATTGGCCTAAGCGCCCTGATCCATCCCATACGGGTGCAGCCCTCTGTGATGAAGCGGGATTATTCTGTTTCCATTCTGCTCTCTGCAGTGCTGCTGCTCTTTCTGTCGGATTTTCTTTTTCATCGGGAGATGCTGCTGTCCAGACTGGACGGGGTGATTCTTTTGGGAATTCTTGGGATCTATATGATCCAGACGGTGAACGGGGCCCTAAAGAGCCGGCCTCAGGCGGATAATCTGGATATGACCCACGGAATCTGGTGGAATGTGGCCCTGTGTATTTGTGGCTCTGTGGCCATTGTCTTTGGAGGGCAGCTGGTGGTAAACGGGGCTACGGCCATTGCCAGAAGCTTTGGGCTCAGCGAGACCTTGATTGGACTGACCATTGTGGCTGTGGGAACCTCTCTGCCGGAGCTGGTCACCTCTGTGGTGGCAGCCAAAAAGGGAGAGAGCGATATTGCCCTGGGAAATGTGTTGGGATCCAACATTATGAATATCGGCTTTATCCTTGGGGTGTCCGCCGGGATCTCCCCTATCCGGGTGGAGCCGGAGAATGTGTATGACGGAGCCATTCTCTTGGCTGTGAGCGCATTCTTCTTCCTGCCCCTCTACGCCAGACGGCGGGTAACCAGGGGGACGGGGGCCTTGATGGTGCTGGTCTATGCGGTCTATACGGGATATATTTTAATGCGGTAGGTTCAAAACGCGTGACAGAGGAAATGAAATTGAGAGAGCTATACGATAAGGTTGAAAAGCAAGAAGGACTGCGGGAAAGTCTCATTGCCATAAAGGCGGCCATTCAGGAGCCGGAGAGCAGGCGGGAGCTTCAGGCTCTCTTTGCGAAGAGTCCCCAGGCGCTTTTTCGCTGTCTGGACTTTCAGGAGGATCCCAAGGTTCGCAAAAACGGAGCCGCTATTCTGGGAAAGCTAACCGGGGAGGAGATTCCCCAAAGGCTTTGGGAGGCCTATGAGAGAGAGGAGCAGCTTTTCGTCAGAAGCGATTACCTGAAGGCTCTGGAGAGTTTTCCCTGCGGAGCTTTTGCAGAGGCTATGAGACATCGGCAGGAGGAGATAGAGAAAATATTATTGACTGCCGGTCAAGATAAAACAGAAGCAGGGACCGCTGATCAGGGGGTGGCGGAGAGGGAGGAGACGAAGAGTCGGCCTGCACAAAAGCATCTGCGCCAGGAGCTTCAGGCGCTGCGGCGGATTCTCTTAAGCCAGGAGCCTCCCCGTTTTCATCCCTTTATTGGATTTGGAAAGAGGGCGGACGTAATGCTTCTCACCAACCGGGGACAGGAGAGGCTCTTGGCCGGGCAGATAGGGGAGGGACGGATTCGCCTGGGAAAGGGTGCGGTTCTGGCGGAGCAGGCGCTTATAGAGCCTCTGCTTTCTGTCCGCACCTATCGGGAGCTTCTTTTTTGCTTAAAGAGCAGTGGGAAGCTTAAGAAGGAAAAGCTGACCCAAGAGCTTTTGAAAACGGATCTTCTGGAGATTCTGGAAAAGTATTTGAAGGGGGAGCCTCCCTATTATTTTCGGGTGGAGGTAAAGACCCGGAAGGATTCCGGATTTTCGGGAGATTTGGCCAAAAGCCTGGGTGCGCAGCTGGAGGAGGAGTCAGGGGGGATGCTCTTAAATGCCCCCTCGGCCTATGAGCTGGAGCTTCGGCTTAAGGAAAACCGGGAGGGAAGCTTCTTTCCCCTTCTAAAGCTTCAGGCCCTGCCGGATCACCGGTTTGCCTATCGGCGGCAGACGGTGGCGGCTTCCATGGCTCCGGTACAGGCGGCTATCTGTATGGAGCTGGCGGCGGCCTATTTAAAGGAACAGGCCCAGGTACTTGATCCTTTCTGCGGCGTAGGCACCATGCTTTTGGAGCGAAATTATAAGCTTCACGCCCGTTCCCTGTACGGCATTGATCTCTATGCGCCGGCCATTGCAGGGGCAAGAGAGAATGCCCAGGCGGCCGGAGTGCCGGCACATTTTATTAACCGGGACTGTCTGACCTTTACTCATGAATATCTGTTTGACGAGATTGTGACCAATTTTCCCGTGAAGGGAAGGGGAATGGATGCCCATGCCCTTGACAGCCTGTACGGCCGTTTTTTGGATAAGGCCCGGGAGCTTTTAAAGCCCCAGGGAATTCTCCTGTTGTATTCCCGGGACAGGGGCTATCTGAAGAAGCAGCTGCGCCTTAGGCCAGAATGGCAGCTTAAGGAGGAGTGGTGCGTTAGCGAGCGGGAGGAGGCTTATTTGTTCTGTATAGGGAGAGAGTAAACAGCAAAAATAAAAACTGCCCCTCCGGTACGAAACACCGGAAGGGCAGTTTTTATTTTGCGCTTATTCCAGATTCAGCTGCTTGGACAGGAAATACTGGGTGATAAAGAAGGCGATTGTGGCCACAACCAGGGAAAACACAATCTCAAACCAGGTCATTTTTCCCGTGCCCAGGGCACTGTTGGATACAATAAACAGGGAGCTAAATCCCGATCCTCCAAAGGGAATGGCCAGGAGGATGGCAGCCAGGGTGTTTACCAGGCTGGTGCCGATATACACGCCAATGTAGATGGCAATGGAAATCAGAAGCTTATACTGGTTAAAGCTGTGTCCAATGGCCATACACATGTAGACTACCAGGATCCCTCTGGCGCAGTCTACCAACAGGCTGATCACATAGGTGATGGTACCCAGCACATAGTCAAAGCCTGTGAAGCTTACCACCATTTCCTGTAGCATTTCTATGAATTTGGGCCAGGACTGCAGCACATCCGGATTGATCATCATAAGGAAGATGGACAGACCCAAAAGGAACAGATCCATAATAATCCAGCACACGGACACGATAAGCTTGCTCCAGATATGCTGGGCCGGAGTCACCGGCAGCGTGTGCATCAGGTAGCCCTCGTCGGAGAACCAGTTTCGGTGAGGCCGCAGAATGTAGAGATATACATAGGTCAGCACGAAAATGGCAAACAGGGCAAGCACATAGAACATGACCAGGGAAACGTGAAACAGAGCAAACCGGTAATTGATATTGTCCAGGGCAAACTGCACATAAAAGCGTCCCACAAAGGTAATTAAAATCAGCGCCAGATGCAGCGGCAGCAGAAAGCGTGAGACAGCATGGAATTCGTATTTGATTAATTTTCCTAGCATCGGAACACCTCCCGGAACAGTGCGTCTACAGATTTCCCCTCCCGCATGCGGATGTCATCCACAGAGCCGGTGAGCATTATGCGGCCGCCCTGAATAAAAATGGCGTCGTCCAGCACATTCTCAATATCGGAGATCAAATGGGTGGAGATAAGCACGGTTGCGTTTTCTCTGTAATTGGTAATGATGGTCTGGAGAATATAATCCCGGGCCGCCGGGTCCACGCCTCCAATGGGCTCATCCAGACAGTATAGATCAGCATCCCGGCTCATGACCATAATGAGCTGCACCTTTTCCTTGGTGCCCTTGGACATGGTGCGCAGTCGGTCGCTCTCGTTGATATTCAGCCGGTGAAGCATTTCCAGAGCCCGTCGGGAATCAAAATCCACGTAAAAATCACTGAAGAAATGCAGGATATCCGTGACCTTCATCCAGCTGTTGAAATAGGTTCGCTCCGGCAGATAGGACACAGCCTTTTTTGTCTCCACGCCGGGAATCTGCCCGTTGATATAAAGGCAGCCGGAGGTGGGGGTGAGGATTCCGTTGATTAGCTTGATCAAAGTGGTTTTCCCGCTTCCATTGGGTCCCAAAAGGCCGATGATCCGCCCCCGCTCAATGGTCAGATTGATGTGATCCAGAGCGATTTTATTGCCATAATGTTTCGAGAGCTGCCGGCATTCCATTAATGTTTCCATCTGCGCTCCTCCTTCAAGGTTTCTTCCATAAAATGAAGGATCTCCTGATTTTCAAAGCCCAGCTGCTGCATGTTGCTGAGAAATAGCCGGATCTGCTCCTTGGCCAGGTTTTCCTTCATAATGGTTACTTTTTGGGCGTCCTCCGAGATAAATCGTCCACTGGTGCGCTGGGTGTAAATAAGACCGCTGCGTTCCAGCTCTATGAGAGCCTTCTGCATGGTGTTGGGGTTCACGGCCGCATCCATGGCCAAATCCCGCACCGAGGGAAGCTTATCTCCAGGTCGGTACACCCCGGAAATAATGTCTGACTGAATTTTATTGGCAAGTTGTAGATAAATGGGTCGGGAGTCATCCAATACCCATGCCATGTAGTCACCCCTTTCTCTGCGTAGGCCCGGGCAGGAAACATCCACAGGCCACGGAATACCCACCGAACAGGAGCCAAAATCTCCGGGGGTAAATTGTATTACTATAATAATACAATAATATAAAAAAGAGAAAATGTCAACCCTTATCTTGTGAAAAATAAAAAAATAGTGTATACTTGTTAGGATTTCATAAGGAGGGCTTAGGGGCATGTACAGAGAGGTTGCAAAGCTTATTTTATACCGGGATCTGGGAGAGGACAGTATTTTGCGGAAGCTTTCCGGAATTTTCCGGGATTTTGATAAGGGCGGCTATGACAGCGCCCAGCTGATTACGCGGATCTATGAGCAGATAAAGGCGCTTTTGGATCTGTCTACCCTCTATGGGTTTGACAAGAATCTTTGGCATAATTATCTGACCTTTATTCTGCTCACCAATGAGAATTCCTTCAGCATGACCAGCGAGAAGGTGGGAGCCAATGACGGCACGGTGAATCACTTTGCGAAAAATGATTTTCGGGTATTCAAGCGGCTGTTTGACTTTGACTTCCGGCCCATAGAGGAGGCCTTGGGGATCGACTGCTTTACTACGGTCTGTCATTATCAGGCCATTGGGAAAAAGGAGCGGATGTACAACAAAAACGTCAGCGAAAAGGTCCAGGCTGTGAGCGCCCGGATCGAGGAGGCGGCCGACGAGGAGGAGATCTTCCGCATTGTGACGGATTTTTACGCAGCCTACGGGGTGGGCATGTTTGGCCTCAACAAGGCCTTCCGCATCCGGCGTCTGGAGCACGAGGTGGAGTTTCTGCCGGTGAACAATACGGATCGGGTGATGCTCTGTGATCTCATTGGCTATGAGATTCAGAAGAAAAAGCTTATCGACAACACGGAGGCCTTTATCAAGGGACTGCCGGCCAACAATGCCCTGCTTTTTGGGGATGCGGGAACGGGAAAATCCACCAGCATCAAGGCCATTCTCAATGAGTATTACGACCAGGGCCTGCGGATGATTGAGATTTACAAGCATCAGTTTCAGGATTTGTCTGCAGTCATTGCCCAGATCAAAAATCGAAATTATCGCTTTATTATCTATATGGATGATCTGTCCTTTGAGGAATTTGAGATCGAGTATAAGTTTTTAAAGGCTGTTATTGAGGGAGGCATGGAGACCAAGCCGGACAATGTGCTCATCTATGCCACCTCCAACCGCCGCCATATTATTCGGGAAACCTGGAAGGATCGGGGAGATATGGAGGTGGACGAGGGCATGCACCGGTCGGATACCATGCAGGAGAAGCTGTCCCTGGTGGCCCGGTTCGGAGTGACCATCAATTTCTCCAAGCCTACCCAGAAGGAATACTATCACATTGTGACAGAGCTGGCCAAGCGGTATCCCAAGATTACCCTGTCGGAGCAGGAGCTCTGCGCAGAGGCAAATAAGTGGGAGCTAAGTCACGGCGGTATCTCAGGAAGGACCGCGCAGCAGTTTATCAATTATATTGCAGGAAAGGAAGGAGTATAAAAGTATGGGTGGATTTTTTGCGGTTGCGTCAAAGACGGACTGTGTGTTTGATCTGTTTTTTGGTACGGATTATCATTCTCATCTGGGAACCCGCAGAGGCGGCATGGTGGTATACGGAAAGAAGGGCTTTGACAAGGCCATTCACAATATTGAGAATTCTCCCTTTCGGACCAAGTTTGAGAAGGATTTTAATGAGATGGAGGGAAGCCTGGGGATTGGCTGCATTTCTGATTACGAGCCCCAGCCTTTGTTGATCCGTTCCCATCATGGTACCTATGCCATTGCCACTGTGGGCCGGATTAACAACCGGAAGGAGCTGATTCAGCAGGTCTTTGACAGCACCCGCACCCATTTTCTGGAGATGAGCGGAGGGGATATCAATGCCACGGAGCTGGTGGCCACCCTGATAAATCAGCAGGACAACCTGTTGGAGGGGATTCGCTATGCCCAGGAGCAGATTGACGGATCCATGACAATTTTGCTTATGACGCCCAAGGCCATCTACGTGGCCCGGGATAAAATGGGCCGGACTCCGGTGGCCATCGGGCGCAAGGAGGGGGCCTGGTGTGCGGCCTTTGAAAGCTTCGCCTACCTGAATCTGGGATATAAGGCAGCCCGGGAGCTTGGGCCGGGGGAGGTTGTGATCATGACCCCGGAGGCTGTTCAGACGGCATGTGCGCCGGGGACGGACATGCGGATCTGCACCTTTTTGTGGGTGTACTACGGATATCCCTCCTCCTCCTATGAGGGAGTCAGCGTGGAGGAAATGCGCTATCGCTGCGGAGAGCTTTTGGCGGAGGCGGACAAGGCCCACGACGTGCATCCGGATACGGTGGCCGGAGTTCCGGATTCCGGCACGGCCCACGCCATCGGCTATGCCAATCGGTCCGGGGTGCCCTTTTCCCGTCCTTTTATTAAGTATACTCCTACCTGGCCCCGGTCCTTTATGCCCACCATGCAGCGGCAGCGGGATCTCATTGCCAAGATGAAGCTGATTCCGCTCCATGATTTGATTCAGGGGAAGAGCCTTTTGATGATCGACGACTCCATTGTCCGGGGAACCCAGCTTCGGGAGACCACGGAGTTTTTGTATCGCAGCGGGGCCAGGGAGGTCCATATCCGGCCGGCCTGTCCTCCTATTATCTATGGCTGTAAGTTTTTGAACTTTTCCCGCTCCACCTCGGAGATGGATCTCATTGCCCGCCGGGTGATTCGCAAGCTGGAGGGAGAGGGGACGGAGCCCAATCTGGAGGCCTACACAGATCCCAATTCCGACGAATACAATGCCATGGTAGAGGAAATCGGGAGAGAGCTGAATTTCTCCTCCCTTCGCTATCACCGGCTGGATGATATGCTGGACTCTGTGGGAATCGAGCCCTGTAAGCTTTGCACCTATTGCTGGAACGGGAAAGAGTAATACCGTCCTACAAGTTGATGGTAAGCTCCACCGGGCAATGGTCGGAGCCCAGAATATCCGTGTGAATTTTGGCGTCTTTGAGCCGGCTGCAAAGCCGGTTGGAGACGCCAAAGTAGTCAATGCGCCAGCCGGCGTTTTTTTCCCGCGCCTTAAAACGGTAGGACCACCAGGAGTAAACCTCGGGGGTGTCCGGATAAAACCAGCGGAAGGTGTCGGTAAAGCCGGCCTCCAGTAGCTTGCTAAATTTTTCCCGCTCCTCGTCGGTAAAGCCGGCGTTTTTCCGGTTGGTTTTGGGATTTTTCAGATCGATTTCCTTGTGGGCCACGTTGAGATCTCCGCAGAAAATCACCGGCTTTTTGGCGTCCAGGCCCATAAGATAGGCTCGAAAGGCATCCTCCCACTCCATCCGGTAGGGCAGGCGAAGAAGCTCGTTCTGGGAGTTGGGGGTGTATACGGTGACCAGATAAAAAGCATCGAATTCCAGGGTAATGACCCGGCCCTCCTGGTCGTGTTCCGGAATGCCCATGCCGTAGGAGACGAAGAGGGGTGTCCGCCTGGTGAATACAGCCGTGCCGCTGTAGCCCTTTTTTACTGCATAGTTCCAGTATTGCTCATAGCCGGGCAGGGGAAGGGTGAGCTGCCCCTCCTGGAGCTTGGTTTCCTGGAGGCAGAAAATGTCCCCATCCAGCGCTTCAAAGGCTTCCATAAAATTTTTTCCCACAAGGGCCCGCAGGCCGTTGACGTTCCATGATATAAGCTTCATAAAAATTCTCCTTGCTCCTGTTATTCCTTTGAAATACTGGGATTTATTATGCCAGAAAAAACGGAAAATTACAATCTGTTTTTTCCTTGCGCCCAGAAGGAAAACCATGTAAAATATAGGACAGGAAACAAATGGCAGGGGTTGGAAATAATATTTGTAAATTTTTCACAATTTTTGTCCCAAGGATAAATCTTAGAAACGAGGTGTAGGATCATGTATGATGTAGCGGCATTAGGAGAGCTGTTGATTGACTTTACCCCAAGCGGACAGTCAGAGGCAGGGATGCGGATTTTTGAACAGAATCCCGGGGGAGCGCCGGCCAATGCGCTGGCGGCCATTACCAGGCTGGGGCGCAAGACCGCCTTTTTGGGAAAGGTAGGGGACGATATGCACGGGGCCTTTTTAAAGGAGACCTTAGAGCAGGCGGGCATTGACACCAGGGGACTGGTGGTGGATCCAAAGGTGTTTACCACCCTGGCCTTTGTAAGCCTGAATGCTCAAGGAGAACGTCAGTTCTCCTTTGCCCGGAAGCCTGGAGCGGATACCTGCCTGACTAGGGAGGAGGTAAATCTGGAGATATTAGGGGATACCCGGATTTTCCATGTGGGTTCCTTGTCTCTCACAGACGAGCCCTGCCGAGGTGCCACCATGTTTGCCCTGGAAAAGGCAAAGGAGATGGGGAAGATCATTTCCTATGACCCCAATTACCGGGCCCTTCTGTGGAGATCCAGGGAGGAGGCCATGGCGGGCATGCGGAGCGTTCTGGATTTTGTGGACGTGATGAAGATTTCCGACGAGGAGACGGGACTTTTGACGGATCAGGAAGAGCCGGAGGAGGCTGCGAAGGTTCTTCTCCATAAGGGGGTTTCTCTGGTGGCCGTAACCCTGGGGAAGGACGGGGCTTACGTTTGCACCCAGGAGGGGGGAGCCGTGGTTCCGGGATTTTTAAGCCAGGTGGTGGATACCACCGGTGCGGGAGATTCCTTCTGGGGAGGATTTTTGTATCAGCTGGCCGAAAGCGGCAAGAATCCTAAGGAGGTAACCCTTGAGGAGGCAAAACGCTTTGCCAGATTTGGGAATGCCGTGGCAAGCCTCTGCGTGGAGAAGCGGGGCGGTATCCCGGCCATGCCTACCATGGAGCAGGTGGAGGAGCGCCTGAAAGGTAAAAATGTGTGTTAGAAAGAGGAGAGTATGAAAAAATTAATTGATCGTATCGGAGCAGAACTTGGGAGGGCTTTTGAGGCCGCCGGATATGAGGCCTCCTACGGGAAGGCGACCCTTTCCAACCGGCCGGATCTGTGTGAATATCAGTGCAACGGGGCCATGGCCGGGGCCAAGGCCTATCACTGCGCACCCATTCAGATTGCGGAAAGGGTGGTGGAGAAGCTTACGGGAAATCCTATGTTTCTGGAGGCTGTGGCCGTAAAGCCGGGATTTATCAATCTAAAGCTGGCTCCGGAGGCTGTGAAGGAGTATTTGCAGAACATGGCAGCGGAGGAACGCCTGGGCTGTGACAAGGCAGAGAACCCCAAAACCATTATTCTGGATTACGGCGGACCCAATGTGGCTAAGCCCCTTCATGTGGGGCATCTGCGCTCGGCCATTATCGGGGAGAGTATTAAGCGGCTGGGCCGTTTCATGGGGCATACCATGATTGGGGATATCCACCTGGGAGACTGGGGGCTGCAGATGGGGCTGATTATCACGGAGCTGCGTCATCGCAAGCCGGAGCTCCCCTATTTTGACGAGAATTATGGGGGAGAATATCCCAAAGAAGCGCCCTTTACCATCTCAGAGCTGGAGGAGATCTACCCAACGGCCAGCGCCAAATCCAAGGAGGATGAGGCCTACAAGGAGGAGGCCATGCAGGCCACCTATCTGGTGCAGCACGGACACCGGGGCTATCAGGAAATTTTAAGGCACATTCTCCAGGTCTCTGTGACGGATTTGAAGCGCAATTATGAGAATCTGGGCGTGTCCTTTGATCTGTGGAAGGGAGAATCCGACGCCCAGCCCTATATTCCGGATATGGTGGAGGAGATGAAGCGCCAGGGCTTTGCCTATGAGAGTGAGGGAGCCCTGGTGGTGGATATTCGGGAGGAGACGGACGCCAAGGAGATCCCTCCCTGTATGATCCTGAAATCCGACGGAGCCTCCCTCTATACCACCACGGATCTGGCCACCATTGTGGAGCGCATGAAGCTCTTTCATCCGGACGAGATTATCTATGTGGTGGACAAGCGGCAGGAGATGCACTTTATCCAGGTATTCCGCTGTGCCAGAAAGACCGGTCTGGTGGGGGAGGATACCCGCCTTCGGTTTCTGGGCTTTGGCACCATGAACGGACGGGACGGCAAGCCCTTTAAGACCCGGGAGGGCGGGGTGATGCGTCTGGAGCATCTGATTGCAGATATCAATGAGGAAATGTATCAAAAGATTCGGGAAAATCAGGAAATTCCGGAGGAGGAGGCCCGCCGGACCGCCAGGATCACCGGGCTTTCCGCCATAAAATACGGGGATCTGTCCAACCAGGCCTCCAAGGATTATGTGTTTGACGTGGAGCGGTTTACCTCCTTTGAGGGAGATACAGGCCCCTATCTTTTGTATACCATTGTGCGGATCAAATCCATTCTGGCCAAATACGGGGAGCAGGGAGGAGATCTGGGGCAGGCGGTGATCCGGGAGCCCCAGAGCGAGGCGGAAAAGGCACTCATGCTGGAGGCTGCCAAGTTTAACGGCGTTATGGAGACGGCCTTTTTGGAGATTGCTCCCCACAAAATCTGTGCCTATCTCTATGATCTGGCCAACGCCTTCAATAAATTCTACCACGAGACCAGAATTTTGAAGGAGGAGGACAAGGAGCGTCAAAAGGGCCTTATCGGGCTGCTTTTGCTGTGCCGGCGGATTCTGGAGACCTGCATCCATATATTGGGCTTTGAGGCGCCGGACAGAATGTAGGACAAAAAGATTTTTAGGCTTACTCCACAGCCATGCGTTTGACCTGGGAGAAGGCTTTGCCCACAGACGGCACGGCCAGCACCACCAGGGTGAGAGCCGCCTCACAGCCCAGATAGCTGCCGTTATAGGCCAGGGAGTATAGGGGGGCGCTCATGCCCGAGCCCTTCGCATAGGCGGCAAAGAAGATAAGCCCCGAAAGGAAGGAGAAGAAATACCGTCCCAGCACTCCGGCCAGATAGCCCTTGATAAGGCCGTTTTTCTGGTTGCAGAAAAGGCCGGACAGGCCCAGGGCCCCAAAGGCCAGAAGATAGTCGGTAACCATCTGAGGCAGGCTGATAATATAGGGATCGGAGATCAGCTGCAAAAGTCCATAGGCCACGCTGGTCATAAGCCCTACCCGCAGACCATACCAGTACCCGATACAGCTGATAAACAGCATGGAAAACAGGGTGACGGATCCGCCCATAGGCGCCTCAAAAAGCTTGAGGAAGGATGTAATCATGCCCAGAGCCATGGCAGCTGCGGAGAACACCAGCTGCTTGGTGCTGATATGCTTTTTTTCACCGGCCAGATAGCAGGCAGCCAGGAGAAGAACCACTATCAGGCAGATCAAGGCTCCATAGCCTGCGCTGGTGAGAGAATAGGAAGTACCCCACTGGTCCACAACCTTGTTAACAAAAAATGACATAAAAAAACCTCCTTGTATATTATAATTTCACAGGAGGGGATCTTAAAACTGCTTCCTTCTGCCGGCATTATCCGGACAAGTAATGAGGGTCAGTGCGCGTCGCGGCACACTTTCTCAGCCTTAGGCTCCCCTAGCAATGCTTTCTTTGCCCTCAGAGGAGCAAAGAAAGTAAAAACGCTATGTGTGATGTCTCTCTTACTATACGGCAGAGAGAGAATAATGTCAAGAACAGAAAATATTTTTCAGGGAAAGGTAAGAAGGCTCTTAAAGGAGATGGCCTGTTTCATCTGTTCCTGATAAAGCTTTACGATCTCCGGGCTGTCGGTGATAATATCATACTTCCGGTCGTCGTAATAGAATACCCGCTGGGTAATTACCTCAGGATTTCGCTCATACAGCTCATGGATAACCTCCTCACAGGAATCTCTTGTTAGAAGAGCGTTGATATAGGCGGTGTCATCTTTGGAGGAGAGAAATACCAGGCCGTGCTTGTAGCCGTTTATGCCGGGGATCTCCTGGGAGTAGACAGCCATGAGCATATCGGAAAGCCTGCGGATATAGCTTTTTCCCATGTTCATAGGCATAACGAAATAATGCTTTGTAATCATACATCCCAGCTGGGGCCGTTTTTCGCTGGCTCCGGTTTCCACGCCCTCCGGTACATTCCCCACCATAAACATGTCCGGCTCCAAAAGCTCCTGCTCCAGCTGCCGAAGCTCCTCCAGGTCAAACCCGGTTTCCTTCTGGTAATAGCTCAGATAATTTTTCATTTTTCGCTTTTGGGAGAGAATGCCTCCCAGGAGCAGCAGAAGGCCGGGAACAGCAAAAAGCCCTCCAAATACCATGCCGCCTTTGGCAAAGTCCATAGCTATCATGGGAAGGGCGATGAGAGCGGCAAAAACCAGCAAGGTAATACCGCCGGCCTGCAGCCCCTTGGAGCCGCCGCCTGCATTTCTCAAATCCCACAGGACACGGCCGCTTTTTAAAAATTTTTCTCGTCTTTTGTCACCAGTTGCCAGGATCACGTTAGAGTCCTCCTTTATTTTTCTTGGTTGCCTGGAAATTATTATAGCAAAGGTGGGGGAATGGGGCAAGAGAAAATGTAGGAGAGGAGAACGGAATGGAAAAGCATTGTTTTGCGAAAGCTTATGGTCTATAATATAAAAATTAGAAAACGTATTGAGAATTTCGCTTGTTGGCAAAGAAAGTAGAGGAATTGCAGAATATTAAAGGATTTTGCTTTAAGGGGATAAGGGGCTATGGGGATAGAAGCCGGAGTGCATCATTGCATGGTTTGTGACAGGATTGCCCGCATCAGGCAGGGCCAAAATCCGTTTTTTGTGAGGGAATTGGAGACCGGGTATGTGGTTTTGGGAGATTATCAGAGATTTCAGGGATATACCTTGTTTTTGTGCAGGGAGCACGCCACGGAGCTCCATTTTTTGGAGAGGGAGTTTCGAAGAAAATTTTTAGAGGAGATGTCTCTGGTTGCGGAGGCTGTCTACCGGGCGTTTCAGCCGGATAAGTTGAATTATGAGCTTCTGGGGGCGGGAAACGGGGCACATATGCATTGGCATTTTTTCCCCCGGCGGGAGGGGGATACCCCTGGGCCCGGGCCGGTTTGGCGGCTGGATCCTGAGGAGCTGTATCATGAGAGATATGTGCCTGGGGATAGGGAGCGGGAAGAAATGAAGAAGAAATTGCAGGAGGAGCTTAAAAAGCTCTTGTAAGAACACAAGGCTTGGGAGGAGAAATGCTGGGACAGAGGGAAAACAGAAAATTACTGGGGGAGAGTGGAGGGCAGATTTTTCTTCCCCTGCTGCTCTATGTTCTGTGTAGCCGAGGCATACAGGCGGCGTTTTCTTTTTTACTGCCCCAAGAGCTATATTACTGTCATCCGGCGGCCTTTTTGGGCTTGGAAAATCTCTTGCTTTTTCCGCTCTTTTTCTGCATCTTTTACTGCCGGGACTCGAAAGCTTTGCCCTGCAGGACCAAAAGAAAGGAAAATGGGGAAAATTTACAGTTTCTTTGCCGAAGAGGAAAAACCATCATTCTTATTTTAGGGGCCTCTGTGTGTCTGTCCAGGGGCCTTAACCTGCTTCTGACCCTTTCCAGGCTTGGCCAGCGGTTTCCGGCCTATGAGAGAGTGACAGGGGCGGTATATGCGGAGCCTCTTTGGGTACAGCTGTTGGTAACCGTGGCGGCAGCGCCCCTGATGGAGGAGCTGTTGATGCGGGGAATTGTATACAGGCGCATGAAAAGGCAGACCGGAAATCCCAGGCTGGCTGTAGTGGGAAGCGCCGTGATATTTGGAGTGTTTCACGGAAATCTGGTCCAGGGCGTGTATGCCTTTTTTCTGGGCCTTTTGTTTGCCTGGCTTTTGGAGGAATGCCAGGAACTATGGGCGCCGGTGCTGTCCCACGGAGCGGTAAACGCCGCCGCCCTGCTTTTCAACAGATATTCCCTGCTGTCCCAAGTTCCCCCGTGGCAGCAGCCGGCAATGCTTTCCTTTTTGACGGCGGCCTTGCTGCTGGTCGGGTATGGATTTTTGCGATGGATTCCGGGAAGCCTGCGACCGCCATCCTGACAGAGAAGAAAATCTCCCCCTATTGTTTGGACGTGATGTAAGAAAATCCCCATGATTTCCCAGAAGTCAGGGGGATTTTCTTGTGCAAATTGCTCAGAAAAAATGCATACCTCATAAAAATTTTGCATATTGACGTATAATTGGGGAGAATGCTACGCTCAAGGAGGCAAATGTTTCAAAACCCAAGTTCCGGTCCCCGTAGCGTTAGAGGGGCTGGAGCGGCACATACCATAGCAGGAGTGATAAATGGACAATTTGAAATTAAAACTGGGCGTTTTTGGCACATGGCGAGGCCTGGCTTACATCAGGGCAGTGGGAAGCATGGAGGAGGCAGAGATCACGGCTATCTGTGACAAGGATCCGGAGAAGCTTCAGACAGCTAAGAAGCACTGTCCCCCTGGGGTCAGGATTTGTGACAGCTTTGAGGAGCTGCTTGCGTCCGGTATTGACGCGGTGATTCTCTGCAACTATTTTCATGAGCATGCCCCCTATGCCATCAAGGCCCTTCAGGCGGGGATCCATGTGCTCTCGGAGACCCAGGCGGCTGTCACCATAAAGGAGTGTGTGGAGCTTTCGGAGGCTGTGGAGGCCTCCGGCTGTTTTTACGCATTGGCGGAAAATTACCCCTACTTTCGGGCCAATCGGGAGATGGCCCGGATTTATCAGAGCGGTCAGATCGGGGAGGTGATTTTTGCCGAGGGGGAATATATCCACCCCATGAGCCCCCAGGAGAACAGCTACTACAATCTGGGGCCCCATCACTGGCGTTCCCGCACACCCTGTACCTTCTACTGCACCCATGCCATGGCGCCTTTGATGACCATCACCGGGCTTATGCCCAAAAAGGTCATCGGCAAGGTGGCAGCAGGGTGGGCCTACAATGAGGCGGTGGGCAGCTCCATAGGGGATAACTATGGAATTGAGCTGGTGGAGATGGAAAATGGCGCTGTGTTTCGGGTGGGAGGCTGCGGGGCCTTCGGAGGGCACGGCAACTGGTATCGCCTGGGCTGTTCCAAGGGAGGGGTGGAAAGCCTGCGGGGCAGCAACGACAAGGTACGGCTTACCATAAACCCCTGGAATCTTACGGAGGAAAACCGGCATTTTGGCACCGAGTGTGTCTATACCCCGGAGCTGACAAAGCAGGGGAGAATGGCAGAAAAATTCGATCACGGGGGAGGGGACTATTGGGTGATATGGAGCTTTGTTCAGGATGTTCTTAAGGGGCGGCAGCCCTATATGGATGTGTATCGCTCCACAGCCATGGCGGCCATCGGGATTTTAGGCTGGCAAAGCGCCATCTGTGGCAGCAGGGAGCTGCCCTATCTGGTTATGATGCTGATTCCCACGGCCTATTTTCTGATATTCAGCTATCTGCCCATGTTTGGGCTAAGCATGGCCTTTCAAAATTACAAGTCTGGGGCTCCCTTTTTAAGCGTCAATACGGAATGGGTGGGTTTGTTTTGGTTTGAGCGGCTTCTTAGCAATCCCTTTTTCGGGCGCTGGGTGCGCAATACCCTGCTGCTGAGCCTCTATAACATTGTCCTGGCTTTTCCCCTGTCCATCCTTATGGCTCTGTTGCTCAATGAGATACGGGTTCGCTGGCTTCGGAAGCTTACCGCCAACATTAGCCTGCTGCCCTATTTTATATCCACCACAGTCATTGTGGGCATTATGGTAAACTTTTTTTCCGTGGATGACGGGATTTTCAATGCTCTGCTGGTGAAGCTTGGAGGAGAGAAAATCAATTTTATGGGGCTGTCCCAGTGGTTTCGCACCATGTATACGGGATCCGGCATTTGGCAAAACACAGGATTCAACGCAGTGGTGTTTACGGCTGCCATCTCCAGCATCGATCCCATGCTCTATGAGGCGGCAAAGATTGACGGCAGCACCCGGCTAAAGGACATTCTGTACATAACCATACCCAGCATTATGCCCATGATTATCATTATGCTGCTGCTCCGCATAGGAAGCGTAATGTCCGTAGGCTATGAGAAGATCATCCTGATGTACACACCGGCCACCTATGAGACGGCAGACACTTTAGCCACCTACGGCTATCGGGCGGGCATTCTGGACGGGAAAATGAGCCTGTCGGCTGCCATCGGATTTTTCAATGCCGTGTGCAACCTGGCTCTGCTCCTGGCATCCAACTGGTTTGCCAAACGGGTTTCTGAGACATCACTGTGGTAAGGGGGGGAGAAACATGCGCGGTTATCATAAAAGCTTTGGGGAGAGGATCTTTGACGGAATCGTCTATCTGTTTGCGGCCCTGGTAATGATTGTCACCCTCTATCCACTCATCTACACGGTGAGTATGTCCATCAGCGATCCGGTGGCGGCCTCCCGGGGGGAGGTGTTCTTCCTTCCCAAGGGAATCGACTTTGGCGCCGTGAAAACCGTGCTGGGGGATAAAACCGTACTTCGTTACTACTACAATACGGTTTGGTACACAGTGGTGGGCACAGTGCTGGGGGTGGTGGTTACCTGCCTGGGGGCCTATCCTCTTTCCCGAAAGGAATTTACCCACCGGGGAATCTTCATGAAACTGTTTACCTTTACCATGTTTTTCAACGGCGGATTGATTCCCACCTACATTGTGATCACCAATTACCTGCACCTCTACAATTCCCGGTGGGCTATTATACTGCCCTCCCTGACAGCCGCCTGGTATATCATTGTGGCCCGGTCCTTTTTTGAGAGTCTGCCCGATGAGATTGTGGAGAGCGCCCGCATAGACGGCGCCTCGGAATACCGGATCTTTGTACAGCTGATTCTGCCCCTGTCAAAGCCTATTCTTGCAGTGCTTGCCCTCTACTTTGCCGTGGATTACTGGAACAGCTACTTTCCGGCCCTGCTCTATCTGGGGAAGCAGAAGCTGCAGCCCTTGGCTGTCTATGTGCGCAGCGTTGTGATTCAGTCTGCGCTGGGAGATTTGAACGCGGCCGTACAGACCATGCTAAATCCCGGCTCCCTCCTGACGGCTCTGCAGATAAAATATGCGGTCGTCACGGTTTCCATTGTGCCGATGCTGCTCATCTATCCCTTTTTAAGCAGAAATCTGGAAAAAGGTCTTCTGGTAGGTGCAGTCAAGGGATGATTGGATCACGAAGGCCTGTTACGGCCAAAGCAAGGATTGGCAACAAAAGCAAGGAGAATATGCCATATGAAGAAAACAGTAGCTTTTTTACTTACCTGGATTTTAGGGCTGTCACTTTTGACAGCCTGCCAAAAGAGGGATGCCGGCCAGGAGGAAGCGCAGCCGGCCCCCAACGCCCAAGGATCGGAGGCATCCCCCTCGGCTAACACAGAGCGAAAGGACAGCTGGCTCTATGATGAAAAGACCACACTCACTGTATTTACCTATGACCGCATTAACAATTCCTTTGAGATTCCCTCCAACGACCTTCCCTTCTGGCAAGCTGTCCTCCGGCACGGATCTGGCTGACATTGTCATGGTTCGGGATCCGGCCATGGCTAATCAGGCGGGGCTTAACGGCGCCTTTGTCAACCTGTCCGACTATTGGGATACCTGTTTTACCCATACGGATGCCTACTATAAGAGCATTCATATTGATTATTGTTCTCTGTTTAAAAACGAGGATGGCAGTATGTACGCGCTGGACGGCACCCTGGACCCCTACAGCGGCCATGTGGTCATTATGTATAATGCAGAGTGGCTGGAAAGGCTAGAGCGTCAGGTGCCGGAGACCCTGGATGAGTTCACCAGTCTCCTGAGGGCCATGAAGGAGGCCGGAGATATAAATGGCAACGGAAAGGATGACGAGGTTTACCTCACCAGCTCCGGACCCACCCATATTCTGGATATTCTGGGAAATTCCTTTGGCATTGAGCAGTACGAGGGATGGAATGCCACGGTGGCTGACGAGGATGGGGTGGTGCATGATGAGTATACCTCCCAGAATATGAAGGCGGCTCTCACCTACCTGAACGACCTTTACAAAGAGGGGCTTTTGGATCCGGAGATCTGCTCTATGAGCATGGACCTGCTCTCTGAGAAGGTGACGGCAGACCGGGTTGGGGTATTTATTTTCTATTCTGCATTTTCCTATAATTACGGGCAGCTGACAACGGCAGGACTTTCGGATCCCCAGGGGAGCACTATATTATGGGGCCCACCCTTTCCTCGGAATATGTGGAAAAAACTTATATGATTTACACAAGTTTATTTGACAATGCCTCCACAGGTGTTAATATAAAATGTGAGAACAAAGAGCTGGCCATGAGATGGCTGGATGTGCTGCTGGCAGACCCTGAAGCAACCAGGACCCGCATTATCGGCTTTGAGGGGGAGGACTGGGAGTACGATGAAAATCAGGAGCCGGTTCCCATTGTTGACGAGAATGGAAGGACCTCTGATATTGTGAAAAAGGGGTGCGGATAGATTGTTCTGCCGCATTACCAGACAGAGCAGTCCCTGTATTTTTATTTTGATGTGGCCGTTCCCTGGATGCACCAGCGCTGGCTTGCGCTGACAGCCAAGAGCCCCCTGCGTGCTCCCAGCGTGCCTCAGGTGGCCGTTATGACAGATGCCGAGCGGGACAGTCTGGATCTGGTGAATACGAATATTCAGACCTACTGGAAGGAGATGCGGGATAAGTTTATCACAGGCGAGGCTTCCATTGATGCCGAGTGGGACAGATATGTTTCTTCTCTCAAGGCTCTGGGTCTCGACACATTTGTGGAGGTGTATCAGTCCATCTATGATCGGACCAGATAATAGGGGGTTGTTTTCCAGCAAAAAAAGCTTTCGCCATAAGCTTTTCTGCATCAGCTTCCTGCCGGGGCTGTGTACCATACTGCTTCTCACGGTAGTATTTTTTCCCATGATGGAGGGCATTGCAAGAGAGAACGATGCTTCCTATGAGCAGGCCATGCTCTATGCGCTGTCCGCCCAGTTTGAGCGGGTCAACGAGAGTGCGGAGAATATGAAGAGAAAGCTGGAATCCAGCGGATGGCTCCACACGCTTTTTATTGAGCATGGCCTCTACGGGGAGCCTGTGTCCATGGGGGATAAAGAGACCATTCTCCAGGACTTAAATCTCTGGCTTGCCCAGGAGGAGGATATACTCTATGCCAGCTTTCGATTTTACCGGGAGGAGGACGCGTTGTATTCCAGCAGCGGCATTTACACCAATCTTGCCTATTTTCAGGACATGTGGCCGGATGCGGTTCAGTATCGATTTTTCTCCGGGAGAGAGGGCTTTTCCTCCGTGGAGTTTGGGGGGCAGACGTATCTTTTGTACTGTGTGCCCATTCGGGATGTGCCTGGGGGCGCGGCCAAGGGGGAGATGAATTTACTTTTCGACAGCAGGGCCATCGGGAGGCGGCTTTCCCATGTGGCGGAGGGGAAATTTGTCCGTTTCTCCCTGGTGGCTGCCGACGGGACACCCCTTTGGTCCTGCTCCACGGGGGAGGAGAGGGATACGGTTCCCCTAAGCACCCCATCCTTTTGCGATGCCTACCAGTATGAGGTGGATGTGCCTGCCTCCCTGCACAGCCGGACCAGCGGAGGGATTTTGCCCTATTTCCTGCTGACGGACGGGGTGAGCATGCTGGTCTGCGTGCTGGCGGCTTTGGCCCTGGCGGCCCTTGGGTATCATCCCATTCATACCATGGTGCAAAGGTTTGCCGGGGATTCAAGGATATTGTCCGGGCCAACCAGGAGCTTCATCACCCCGGCTCCTTTGCGCCTCTCTATGGAGATCTGTTTTCCACGGTGTTTCGCAGCGCCCAGAGCGTGGGAATTCCCGTTGCGGACCGCTTTTTCGCCATGGGTCAGCCCTCCGAGCTTTGGGAAATCCGACATTGTATAGGGGAGCTCATTGAAGATGTGTGCAGCCGTCTCGGGGAGCGCCTGGCCTCTTTGCAGGAGGAGAACGTGGATCAGCAGATTTTGGCCTATATAGAACAAAATCTGTTTAAGCCGGAGCTGTCCCTAAGCAGCGTGGCGGAACGGCACGGAAAAACCGTCTCCTATGTCTCCCTTTTGTTCAAAAGGGCCAAGGACATGAATTACAATGATTATGTAAACCAAGCTCGGGTTACCAGGGCCATTGCGCTGATGACAGAGGAGGGCAGGAGCGCAAAGGAGGCCTGTGAGGCGGTGGGATATATCAGCTATTTTACCTTCCGCCGGAATTTTAAAAAATATACCAACCGGACGCCCCAGGAAATTCGCCTCCGGGAACAGAAGGAGACCCGGGGAAGGGGACAGGAAGGGCGGTAGCAATCCTTACAAAAACAGTGGTACTTACAAACAGTGGTACTTACCAACAGTGGCACTTACAATAGGAGCTTACGATGAAATTATTAATTACAGAACCCTATCTTTCTTTTTGGACCGACGACCAGGCGCCGGAGCGTCCCATGAGGCTTTGGCAGGAGGGTCGCCTGATGGCCGAGTATCAGATTCGTTTTGCCCACCGACCGGAGGGCTTTCACGCCTGGCTGGATGTGAGGCGCTTCTGCGGTCAGGAGGTGGAGATTGAGATTTTGCCGGAGCTTAAGGTGGATTTTTCTCAGGAAAGGGAGCGGGAGCTGCCGGAGCTGTACCGGGAGGATCTGCGTCCGCAGATTCATTTTTCCGTGAAAACCGGCTGGAACAATGATCCCAATGGAATGATTTTTCTTGACGGACAGTACCACATGTACTATCAGTACGGTCCCTGTGGCACCCATTGGAACAATATGCACTGGGGCCATGCGGTGAGCCGGGACCTGGTGCACTGGGAGGAGCTGCCCTGCGCCCTTTGCCCCGGGCCCTACGGGATGCCCTTTTCCGGAAATGGGATTCTGGATCAGGAGAATCGGACGGGACTGGGAAAGGCGGCTCTGTTTTTCTACACAGCCACAGGGACGGGCTTTACCCTGGAGCGGGGCGGGACGAATTTCACTCAGCATTTGGCCTACATTCCCCAGGGCGAAAAGGAGCTGCGCTTTTATGAAAAAAATCCCATTCTGCCCCATATTTGCGACGGAAATCGGGATCCCTTTGTGATTTACTGTGAGGAGCTGGGAGCCTATGTGATGGCGCTCTACCATCAGGAGGATGAATTCGGCCTGTATGCATCCGCGGATCTGCTTCACTGGGAAGCCTTTCAAACTCTGCACCTTGCGGGGGAGGAGGAGTGTCCCAACCTCTATCCCATCCAGGCCAAAGACGGAGCCAGAAAGTGGATTTTCACCGGCGCCCATGACATCTATGTGGTGGGTTGCTTTGAAAACGGGCAGTTTGTACCGGAGCAGGAGCCCCGTTCTCTAAGCTTCGGAGGCATTCTGTATGCCTCCCAGTGCATAGCCAATCTTAAGGAGCGGGCAACCCGGGTGTCTTACGAGGAGCTGCGAATCCCTTCTTCCCGTTTTTCCCAGCAGATGGGGATTCCCACGGATATGGGACTGCTTCCCCATGGGGAAGGGTATCTTTTGACGGCCTGGCCGGTGCCGGAGCTTTTGACCCTGTGTACCCGGGAAATGCGGGAGGAGGGCCTAAGACTGAGAAAAGGAGAGCCCTGGGAGGCGCCTGTGGACGGGCCGGCGGCAGATGTGGAGATCTGCTTTGGCGGACATCCGGAAGGCACGGTCCTCCTCTCCCTGTCAGGGGTGGAGATGCAGCTGGACTTTTCGCAAAACAAATTTTCCATGGAAGGCGTGACGGCGCCTCTCACCCGGACGGGAGGGCCTTTTAAGCTTCGGGCCATTCTGGATCGGTGCTCGGCGGAGGTGTTTCTGGATGGGGGAGCCGTGCTGGCCGTGGCCAGATGTCAGACCCATGCCGGGCAATCGCAGGTGATTTTAAGGGCTGACGAGGATCTTCTGGTGGAGACCTTGTGCTGCCGGAGCCTGCAATCCATCTGGGGCCAGGCCTGAGAAGGGGACAACACAATGCTCCATATTCGGTTTCCGTATTCTTTCCTGCACTTGGGGATCTGAGATCAGAAGTCAGGCAGAAATCATACAAAACAGCCTGAATATTTGTAAAATTTATGTAAATATTATAAATATTCAGATTATCTGAAAATTCCCATAAATTTCGCACTTTACATTTGAGAAAAATGGGTGTATGATACCGCTAAGATTTCAGGGAAAGGAGTAGCAGGATGGATCAACCGAATAGAGGACTGTACGACCCCGGGTTTGAGCACGATAACTGCGGAATCGGGGCGGTGGTCAATATTAAGGGCGTAAAAACCCACAAAACCGTGGAAAACGCCTTAAAGATTGTTGAAAATTTAGAGCATAGAGCTGGCAAAGATGCCGAAGGCAAAACAGGTGACGGAGTAGGAATTCTCTTACAGATTTCCCACAGATTCTTCTCCAAAGCTGTGAAGCCTCTCGGCATCTTTTTAGGTTCTGAGAGAGATTACGGCATTGGCATGTTTTTCTTCCCCCAGGATGAGCTGAGGCGCAATCAGGCGAAAAAGATGTTTGAGATTATTGTGGAGAAGGAGGGCATGGAATTTTTAGGCTGGCGGGAGGTGCCCACCACGCCGGAGATCCTGGGCTCCCGGGCGCTGGAAAAAATGCCCTGTATCCAGCAGGGATTTATCCGCCGGCCGGAGGGGACTTCCCGGGGACTGGATTTTGACAGGAAACTCTATATTGCACGAAGGACCTTTGAACAGTCCAATGACAATACCTATGTAGTGTCTCTGTCCAGCCGGACCATTATCTACAAGGGCATGTTTCTGGTCCATCAGCTCCGGGGTTTTTTCGGGGATCTGCAAAGCCCGGACTATGAGAGCGCCATTGCCCTGGTGCACTCCCGGTTTAGCACCAATACCAATCCCAGCTGGGAGCGGGCCCATCCCTATCGGTTTATGGTACATAACGGGGAGATCAATACCATTCACGGCAACGGTGATAAAATGCTGGCCCGGGAGGAGAACATGGATTCTCCCCATTTGAGAAAAGAGCTGTATAAGGTGCTGCCGGTGATCAATGCCCAGGGCTCCGACTCGGCCATGCTGGACAATACCCTGGAATTTTTCGTTATGAGCGGTATGGATCTGCCCCTGGCCGTGATGATCACCATTCCGGAGCCCTGGGATAACAATAAGGCCATGTCCCAGGAAAAGCGGGATTTCTATCAGTATTATGCCACCATGATGGAGCCCTGGGACGGCCCGGCCTCCATTCTCTTTAGCGACGGGGATGTGATGGGCGCTGTGCTGGATCGAAACGGACTTAGGCCCTCCCGATACTATATTACCGACGATGATACCCTGATTCTGGCCTCGGAGGTGGGCGTCATGGATGTGGAGCCCACCCGGGTGGTGGTGAAGGAGCGGCTGCGGCCGGGGAAAATGCTGCTGGTGGATACGGTACAGGGAAAGGTCATAGACGACGATACCTTAAAGGAGCTGTATGCCCGCCGCCAGCCCTACGGGGAATGGCTGGATCAAAAGCTTCTCCGGCTTCAGGACATAAAGATTCCCAATGAGCGGGTGCCGGAGTTTACGGCAGACGAGCGGCGGAAGCTTCAGAAATCCTTTGGATACAACTTTGAGGAGTACCGCTATTCCATTCTTCCCATGGCCTTAAATGGCTCGGAGCCCATTGGATCCATGGGGATTGATACGCCCATAGCGGCTTTGTCGGAAAAGCATCAGCCCTTGTTTAACTATTTTAAACAGCTCTTTGCCCAGGTGACCAATCCGCCCATTGACGCCATTCGGGAGGAGATTATCACCTCCACGGCGGTGTTTGTGGGAAAGGAGGGAAATATCCTGGAGGAGAAGCCGGAAAACTGCCGGATTCTCCGGGTGAACAATCCCATATTGACCAATACGGATCTCCTGAAAATCAAGCGCATGGATGTGCCGGGCTTTCAGGTGGAGACCGTTCCCATTACCTACTATAAGAACACCAGTTTGAAAAAAGCCATGGAGCGGCTGTATGTGGAGGCGGATCGGGCTTACCGGGACGGGGTAAATATCCTGATTATCTCTGACCGTGGGGTGGATGAAAACCATGTGGCCATTCCCTCCCTGTTGGCCGTGGCCGGTCTCCATCAGCATCTGGTAAAAACCAAGAAGCGCACCAGCATGGCGCTCATATTGGAGAGCGGGGAGCCCCGGGAGGTGCATCATTTTGCCACGCTTTTGGGCTTTGGCGCCTCGGCCATCAATCCCTATCTGGCCCAGGAGACGATCCGGGAGCTGGTTTCCTGTGGACTGCTTAACAAGGATTACTATGCGGCGGTGGATGATTACAACGCGGCAGTGCTTCACGGCATTGTAAAGATTGCCTCCAAGATGGGGATTTCCACCATACAGTCCTACCAGGGAGCCCGGATTTTTGAAGCCATTGGCATTGATGCCTCTGTGATGGAGGAGTATTTCAGCAAAACCGTGAGTCGGGTGGGAGGCATTGGGCTAAAGGATATTGAGGAGCAGGCAGATGCCCTCCACTCGGCGGCCTTTGATCCCCTGGGGCTTCCCGTGGATCTGACCCTGGAGAGCGTGGGACGCCATAAGAGCAGAAGCGGCGGGGAGCAGCACCTCTATAATCCCCAGACCATTCATCTCCTTCAGGAATCCACCCGGCGGGGAGACTATGGGCTGTTTAAGCAGTACACGGCCCTGATAAACGGGGAGACCAACAAAGGATATCTTAGGCGCCTTCTGGATTTCAACTATCCGGAGGAGGGCATTCCCCTGGAGGAGGTGGAGAGCGTGGCTTCCATTGTGACCCGGTTTAAAACCGGCGCCATGTCCTATGGTTCCATTTCCCAGGAGGCTCATGAGTGTCTGGCCATTGCCATGAACACCATTCATGGCCGCTCCAATTCCGGGGAGGGCGGAGAGCGGGTGGAGCGCCTGACCATAGGGCCGGACGGGAAAAACCGCTGTTCTGCCATTAAGCAGGTGGCCTCCGCACGATTTGGGGTTACCTCCCGATATCTGGTCAGCGCCAATGAGCTGCAGATCAAGATGGCCCAGGGGGCAAAGCCCGGAGAAGGCGGTCACCTGCCAGGGGGAAAGGTGTATCCCTGGATTGCCAGAACCCGGCTGTCCACGCCGGGGGTGTCCTTGATTTCCCCGCCGCCCCACCACGACATTTATTCCATTGAGGATTTGGCCCAGCTTATCTACGATCTGAAGAATGCCAACCGACAGGCCAGGATCTCCGTAAAGCTGGTGTCCGAAGCCGGGGTAGGCACCGTGGCGGCCGGCGTGGCTAAGGCAGGCGCCCAGGTCATTCTCATTTCCGGCTATGACGGAGGTACGGGCGCGGCACCCAAGAGCTCCATTCACAATGCGGGGCTACCCTGGGAGCTGGGACTTGCGGAGACCCATCAGACCCTTTTGATGAACGGACTGCGCAATAAGGTGCGCATTGAGACGGACGGCAAGCTAATGAGTGGGGAGGATGTAGCCATTGCCGCCATTCTGGGAGCAGAGGAGTTTGGCTTTGC
The DNA here is from genome assembly GCA_947574135.1 of uncultured Lachnospiraceae bacterium. Taxonomy (GTDB): domain Bacteria; phylum Bacillota; class Clostridia; order Lachnospirales; family Lachnospiraceae; genus RGIG4284. The sequence continues at coordinate 30,893 of CANPIM010000007.1, read as the reverse complement.
CACGGCGCCCCTGGTGACCATGGGCTGTGTCATGATGCGGGTCTGCAACCTGGACACCTGTCCCGTAGGCATAGCCACCCAGAATCCAAAGCTTCGCAAACGCTTTCAGGGCAAGCCGGAGTATGTGATTCATTTTATGGAGTTTATCGCCCAGGAGCTTCGGGAATACATGGCCCGTCTGGGAGTTTCCACGGTGGATGAGCTGGTGGGCCGCACGGATCTGTTAAAGGTGAAGGACGGCCTTACGGGACGGGCTGCAGCCATGGATCTGACCCGGATTCTTGAGAATCCCTACAAGAAAGAGGGGCAGAAGGAGATTTTTGATCCCAAGCAGATATATAACTTTGAGCTGGAGAAAACCCTGGATGAGCGGGTGCTGATAAAAAAGCTAAAGCCATCCCTTTCCACCGGGCAGAAAAAGAGCATTGAGCTGGAGGTGAGCAATGTGGATCGGGCCTTTGGCACCATGTTTGGCTCAGAGATTACCCGGCTCTATCCGGAGGGGCTTGAGGAGGATACCTATACGGTCCACTGTAAGGGGGCCGGGGGCCAGAGCTTTGGAGCCTTTATTCCCCGGGGGCTGACCCTGGAGCTGGAGGGGGACAGCAATGATTACTTTGGAAAGGGACTGTCCGGCGGTAAGCTGGTGGTGTATCCCCCCAAGGGCGTCCGTTTTCGCCAGGATGAGAATATTATTATCGGAAATGTGGCTCTCTACGGAGCTACCAGCGGAAAGGCCTTTATAAACGGTGTGGCTGGAGAGCGGTTCTGTGTGCGAAATTCCGGGGTACACGCAGTGGTGGAGGGCGTGGGCGACCACGGCTGTGAGTATATGACCGGCGGCCGGGTGGTGGTCTTAGGCTCTACCGGGAAGAATTTTGCGGCTGGCATGAGCGGCGGCATTGCCTATGTGCTGGATGAGGGCAGCAATCTCTATAAGCACCTGAACAAGGAAATGGTGAGTATGGAGGATCTCACGGACAAATACGATGTTCAGGAGCTGAAGCAGATGCTGGAGGAGCATGTGGCCTACACCAATTCCGCCAAGGGCAAGGAGGTGCTGGAGCATTTTAAGGATTACCTGCCCAAATTTAAGAAAATCATACCCTTTAACTACAGCAGGATGCTGAAGGCCGTGGTCCATATGGAGGAGAAGGGTCTTTCCAGCGAGCAGGCACAGATGGAAGCATTCTATGCCACCATGAAGGGATAGGAGGGGATTGCCATGGGAAAACCAACAGGATTTATGGAATATGAACGGCAGGAGCCAAAGGCGCTGCCGCCCAGGGTCCGTATCAAACATTTTAAGGAATTTCACACACCCTTATCCAGAGAGGAGCAGCAAAAGCAGGGCGCTCGCTGTATGGAGTGCGGCGTGCCCTTCTGCCAGGCCGGGATGATGCTGGGCGGTATGGCCTCCGGCTGCCCGCTCCACAATCTGATCCCGGAGTGGAACGATCTGCTCTACATGGGCAACTGGGAGCAGGCCTACAAGCGGCTGAAACGCACCAGCAGCTTTCCGGAGTTTACGGGACGGGTCTGCCCGGCCTTGTGCGAGAAGGCCTGCACCTGCAATCTCCACGGCGATCCCGTGGGGACGAAGAGCAATGAGCTGGCCATTATTGAGAATGCCTATGAGCAGGGCTATGCCAAGGCGGAGCCTCCCAGACATCGGACCGGGAAGCGGGTTGCCGTGGTGGGCAGCGGCCCCTCCGGCTTGGCGGCGGCGGATCAGCTGAACCGCCGGGGACATTCGGTAACGGTTTTTGAGCGGTTTGACCGGGTGGGAGGGCTTCTTCGGTACGGCATCCCCAATATGAAGCTTGAGAAGCACATCATTGATCGGAAGATTCAGATTATGGAGGAGGAGGGAGTCACCTTTGTGACCAACGCCAATATCGGGGCAGAGGTAAAGGCGGAAAAGCTTTTAAAAGAATTTGACCGGGTGATCCTCTGCTGCGGCGCCTCCAATCCCCGGGATATTAAGGTGCCGGGGCGGGAGCTTTCGGGCATCCACTTTGCGGTGGATTTCCTTCGGGCCACCACCAAGAGCCTCCTGGATTCCAACTTTGCCGACAACCAGTTTATCAGCACCAAGCATAAAAACGTGCTGGTTATCGGAGGCGGGGATACGGGCAATGACTGCGTGGGAACTGCCATTCGTCTGGGGGCAAAATCCGTGGTCCAGCTGGAGATGATGCCCTGTCCCCCTACGGAACGGGCAAAAAACAATCCCTGGCCCCAGTGGCCCAAGGTTTTGAAAACCGATTATGGCCAGGAGGAGGCCATGGCCCTTTTCGGAAAGGATCCCCGGATCTACACTACCACAGTAAAGGAGTTCCTGGGCGGGAAGAACGGGCAGGTAAAGCAGGCGGTTTGTCTGAGGCTGGAGAGCAAAAGAGATGAGGCCACCGGACGCATGATCATGGCTCCGGTGGAGGGCAGCGAGTTCACCCTGGATGTGGATGTGGTGCTTATTGCAGCCGGCTTTCTGGGCAGTCAGGACTATGTGACAAAGGCCTTTGGAGTGGAGGTCAATGAGCGCACCAATGTTAAGACGGCGCCGGGAGCTTATGAGACCAATGTGAAGGGGGTATTTGCCGCCGGAGATATGCACCGTGGCCAATCCCTGGTGGTCTGGGCTATCCGGGAGGGCCGGGAGGTGGCCGCGGCGGTAGACTTTGATCTCATGGGGTATACCAGCTTGGAGGTACAGTAGGGGATTTTCTAAAAAATATTTTCCTCAAATTTCCGGGCAAAGAGGTGGGGCAGCCTTCGCAGCATTTCTGCGTCCTCTTTCCGAAATACATAAGGACTGTTGTTTTCGCCCCGCTCCCAGTCAATATACCGCAGATTGGCCATGGAATTTTCATCTGCATAGGGGGCGTAGATGCGCTCTGCAAAGGGAGAATTGACGGCCAGGGTCTGTAAAAACAGCTCGTCGGCGCACACGGATCGGGAAAAGGTGCGGCGGATGAAATCCTCCTGCTCCAGGGCATAGCAGGCAAGGGCATGGGTGATGCTAAACCAGTTGGCGCCCTTTTGAAGCTTCAAGGGGCAGCTTTTCAGGCGATTCACATGGAGGAGCCGCTGCACACGGGTAAAGAGGGCATCCAGGGGCTCGGCCAGAGGGTGAGAGCTCTCCCGGAAAATATGGTAGAGGGAAATGCGCTCCCGCACATGGAAGGGGACCTCTGTGCTGTCAAAGGCCAGAAATTCCGTGCCCGCGTTGGGAGGCAGCGCATCAAAGAAGGCCAGGATTTCTTCCATGGGTTTTATGGGCAGGTCGGAGCCGGAGAGGAGATGGTAGTAGGCATAGGGCTCCTCCCGGGCAGCTGCCTTTAAAAGCAGGAGCTCACAGGCAATCTGGCTGTAGCCGCCCCAGTGTACGGAGATTCGATCCGTAAAAATCAAAGGGGAGAAAAGGCGACACGCTTGTCTTTTTTCTTCATAATCCTTTTTTAGCCGGAGGAAGGCATCCTCCGGCACTTTTTTGTCTATATGCACATAAATCACATTCCGCTTGTGATCCAGGAGACGGATGAGCTCCAGCAGCAGGGGAAAGTTATTGTGGGCCATGAGTAAATAGGCGTGTTTTTTCATGGGGAGGGGACCTCCTTTTATGTAGCTTTTGGAAAATTCTTGTCTAAAAGTCTACCATATACCCAATTCAGAATCAATCATTTTTAAATAGTATGAGCCTGCGCCTTATAAATATGCAAAGGCTGCTCGGTGATCGCCCTACAGAGAAATGGTATTTCTTAGCTCGCTATGGATTTGTTATTGATTTATTATGGATTTGCTATGGATTTCAAGTTAATTGTTAACTAAAATATAAAATTAGGTTGACAATTAATACAAACATCCTTATAATGTGTTCTGACAGAGAGAGCCTGGAAAGGGAGAGAGAAGCAGGAGAGGGCTCTTTTTCGGGCCAGGACTCTCTGCATAAAAAAGAGACAGCAAAGGACAAACGAGAAGGATGAGTGAAAGCATGAAGAATTGGAAGGAGAAGGTATTGGCCGGTGAGGAGCTTTGCCGGCAGGAGGCCCTCGCTTTGGTGGAGGAGCCTTTGGAGGAGCTCTGCCAGGCGGCCCAGGAGGTGCGCAGAGCCTTTTGCGGGGAGAGGTTTGATATCTGCACCATTATCAATGGAAAGAGTGGAAAATGTTCGGAGAATTGCAAGTTTTGCGCTCAGTCGGCCCATTATCATACAGAAACGGAGGAGTATCCGCTATTGTCCGGGGAGGAGATGCTAAAAGCAGCCCTGTGTAATCAGGAGGCCGGAGTGCTTCGGTTTTCCGTGGTGACCTCGGGACGGCGGCTCAGTGACAGTGAGGTGGATAAGATTTGTGATGCTTTTCGCTTGTTAAAAAAAGAGACAAATCTGTCGCTTTGCGCATCCCCGGGACTTTTAACCTATGAACAATATGGAAAGCTAAAGGAAGCGGGAGTGGAACGGATCCATAACAACCTGGAAACCTCCCGGAGATATTTCCCCCAGATCTGCACCACCCACACCTACGAGAATAAGCGCTCAGCCATACAGGCCGCCCAGCGGGCCGGGCTTTCCGTGTGCAGCGGCGGCATCATGGGCATGGGAGAAACCTGGGAGGATCGCATTGATCTGGCTCTTGATCTGCGGGAATTGTCTGTTTTTTCCATTCCTCTCAATGTGCTTAACCCCATTCCGGGAACGCCCCTTTCTGGGCTGCCGCCCCTTGAGCTTCCGGAAATCCGGCGGATTGCAGCCATTTACAGGATGCTCCACCCAAGAGCCGCCATCCGCATGGCCGGCGGCCGGGGCCAGCTTCCCGACAGGGGGAGAAGCGTATTGACTTCCGGGGCCAATGCGGCCATATCCGGCCCCATGCTCACCACCAGCGGGATATCCATGGAGGAGGACATGAAAATGCTGCGGGAGCTGGGCTATAAGCCTGCCCTGCTGGACGGAACGAGACAGAACTAAATATAGAACTAAAAACACAGCGAAAGCTCGGACAAAGTCCGGAAGGAATTCAGGAGGCGAGAGCGGCGTGAATTTCTTCCAGACACGGGGCGTTGGTAGAGCTGTAGCGGTACTTAAACACAGCGGAAGCCCGGACAAAGCCCGGAAGGAATTCAGGACGCGAGAGCGGCGTGAATTTCTTCCAGACACAGGGGCATTGGTAGAGCTGTAGCGGTACTTAAACACAGCGAAAGCTCGGACAAAGCCCGGAAGGAATTCAGGAGGCGAGAGCGGCGTGAATTTCTTCCAGACACGGGTCATTGGTAGAGCTGTAGCGGTACTTAAATAGGAGATTAATCATGCAGGAAAACATAGAAAACAAAAAAACGGCAATCTATCAACTGGCGCTTATGGGAGTGATGACAGCTCTGACCTGTATCCTGGGTCCTTTGTCCATCACCCTGCCCTTTACCCCGGTGCCCATATCCTTAACCAACCTGGTTATTTATCTGACCGTATGGCTTCTTGGCTGGCGGATGGGGACAGTGAGCTATCTGGTCTATCTTTTGCTGGGATTGGCGGGATTGCCGGTGTTCTCCGCTTTTACCGGCGGGCCGGGGAAGCTTTTCGGACCTACAGGGGGATATTTGTTTGGATTTATTTTTATGGCGATTATCTGCGGGCTTTTTCATGAGAAATGGAACAGCTGGATCATGCGGCTTCTGGGCATGGTACTTGGCACGCTGGTGGCCTATATTTTTGGAACCATATGGCTTGCCTATGTGGCGGGAATGCATTTCCGGGCAGCTCTGGGAGCCGGAGTGCTCCCCTTTATTCCGGGAGATCTGGCAAAAATACTGATTATTTTGCTGGCAGCGCCCATGATTGAGGTCCGTCTAAAGCGGGCAGGCCTTATGTGAGCTGGGGCCAAAAAAGAATACACATAGGAGAAAAAACGCTTGAAACGCCAGGTCTGCCGGGAAAAGCTTCCCCGGCGCCTGGCGTTTTTGATCTGTGGCATTCTTGATCTGTGGCATTCTGTCTCAGGCAAAATACATGACCCCAAAATCCTGGGATCGGTGAAAGTCCGGCGTGGGAGAAGCCACGGGATTCCAGGAGAGGAAGTGAGGATTGGGGGTAAGATCCCCGCATTTAAAGCAGTTGGCCCGGATGGAGCCGCCGGAGACGGCCTGGAAGCTTGGAAAGAAATGCCGGATAAAGGAGAAGGGAATCTGGTAGGTGATAAACCAGCCCTCCGGGGTGCGTCCGGCCTGCGGGGTAAGCACCGGCGTCTGGGGCAGGAGCCGCACCAGGTCATAGCGGTCGGTGGCCAGGCCCAGGTAGAGGCAGCAGTTAGGGTTAAACTCGATATTAAAGTAGCGGTTGTCTCCCTGCATGGGGCAGAAGAAAAATTCCAGACAGCTGTCCTCACAGGGGAAATCTAAGGCTCCGGTGTACTTCGCGCGGATCTGGGCCTCCACAGCCGAGAGCCTTACATAGAGGGCCGTCTTATCATAGCAAAGCCGGGCCTTGGCTGAAATGCCTCTGGGATCGCTCCAGAGGGCACAATCTATAGAAAGCGCCGGGATCTGGGACCAGAAATCCGATCCAGCCGGTTTTTTTAGAATGGTGTAGGTGTTCATAAGAAGCTCCTTTCCTGCATTTTTGCATTTATCATAGCATATCCACAGGGAAAGTGCAATAAAACAGGAGAATTTTTTACGTTTTTGAAAAAAACAGGAGAGCTTGTGGAAAAAAATCGAAGAGCATGGGAAAATGCTGATTCTAAGGCTCTTTTGCAGGTAAAAAAAGCCACAAAAGGAAGGGGGAAACTTGTCACTATTGTACAAAAATAAACGGAATGAGTCCTCTGTATTGACTTCTGGGGGAAATACGCTTAAAATAATATACGAATTAGTAATTAATGCGGGAATTCAGACAGAGACGGTTCCGTTATTAATAGTGATATTGTTATAAATTATAGAAGGGGGATGAGGGAGATGCTTGCAATCATCAATGCCACATTGGTGATGAGGGATCATTTGATTCCGGAGGCAGCGCTTTTGATTTCCGAGGGGAAGATTCAGGCCTTCGGAGAGATGAGAAAGCTGGAGATTCCGGCGGACTGCCGGATTTTGGATGTAAAGGGAGAGTTTGTGGGGCCGGGGCTTATTGATATTCATACCCACTGCGGTGGAAGGGATTATTTTACGGACAATCCCATTCCTGCTGCCAGACATCATCTGGAGCACGGGACCACCACGGTCTTGCCGGCTCTGTATTTTAATATGGATCAGAAGGGCTTTTTGGATGGCATTCAGGTAATCCGAAAGGCCATGGGGGAGAAGGAGGGAGCCAATATTGGCGGCCTTTATATGGAAGGGCCTTATCTGAATCCCAAGTTTGGCTGCGACAGGGAGTCCAATCCCTGGAAGGGACCGGTGAAGGAGGAGGATTATCTTCCCATTGTGGAGGCGGCCTGGGATCTGACCAGGGTTTGGGCCGTGGCTCCGGAGCGGGAGGGGATCCTGAAATTTGTCCGGTCCGTGAAGGAGAAGAATCCGGCGGCTGTATTTTCCGTTGCTCACAGCGAGGCGGCGCCGGAGGAGATAGAAGCCTTGATGCCCTATGGGCTTTGCATCGGCACCCATCACACCAATGCCACGGGAGACCGGGTAAAATATCCGGAGTGCCGGGGCGTGTGCGTGGATGAGACAGTGAATTATCATTCCGGAATCTATGCAGAGCTTATCTGTGACAGCCGGGGAATCCATGTGGATCCCTATATGCTGCGTCTGGTGAAGAAGATTAAGGGAGATGACAGGATTATCCTGATCTCTGATGCCTTCAGCATGGACGGTCCGGTTCCCGAGGGCTATGAGGGCGTGACGGATATTAACTTTGATTTTGCAGGGGAGATTGCAGGCTCCAAGCTTACCCTGGAAAAGGCCTGCTACAATATGATGAAGCACACGGGGGCGTCCATTGTGCAGGCATTCCAATATGCCTCCTACAATCCCTCCCGGGCCACAGGGCTTCTGGACAGAGGAGAAATCGCGGCAGGTTTGCGGGCAGATCTTGTCGTGGTGGATTATAAAATGAACATGCAAAAGGTGATACTGAAAGGAGAGGTACAATGAAAGACATTATTTTTGATCCCCCAACCAAATTTGATTTTAAGTGCGGAGATTATGTGCCGTTCAAGGATCGGGAGGTCTGCGAGCGTCTGCGCAAGCTGAGCGGCAAGGAGCTGGAGAAGCACGCCAATCCGGATTTCAACATTAAGGTTATGATGAATCCCCATCCCGTGCTGATTGCCACCCTGTTCTCCCGCCTGAAGGCGGCCTCAGAGCAGGGCAAGAAATACACCATGATTCTGGGCAATCCGGAGCCGGAGACCTATATTCCCCTGGCTCAGCTTATCAATTACTTCCAGGTGGACTGCAGCAAGCTGCACATTTTTGCCATGGATGAGTGGGCAGACGATCAGGGAAATATTGCGCCGGAGACCTATGAGGCTGGCTTTGCGCATTCCATGCTGAAATATTTCGTATATCAGATCGATGAGAAGCTTCGGATGCCCATGGAAAACGTACATTATCCCACCAACGCCAACATCGGTCATTATTCCAAGATGATCACCGAGATTGGCGAGGGTGGTGCAGATATCTGCTCCTCCTCCCCGGGATGGACCGGTCATATGGCCTTTATCGATCCGGTTTCCGAGTTTATGACCGACAATATGGATGAGTATCTGAATATGGAGGCGCGGATTGTGACCCTGCATCCCCTGACAGTGGCGCAGAATTCTCTTCACGGCGTATTCGGACAGTCCGGCTACATTGCCAGCGTGCCGCCCAAGGCTGCAACCATCGGTCCGGTGGATGTAAAGAATGCGAGAGAGCGTATTGAGGTTCACGCGCTTCTGACCAACAATACCTTCTCCTCCTGGCAGAGAATGACCTCCCGTCTGGTTCTTCACGGACCTGTTTCACCGGCAATCCCCAGCTCCATGCTGCAGCTGATGAAAACCCAGGTGTACGTAAGCGAGGAGATCGCAGCGCCCTTTGAGTGCTGGGAGAAGGTTGGGTATTAAGATTTTATAGCAGTTGTTGAGAGGGTAAATTGTATAAAGGTATTACAAGAGGGAAGGGAGTCTTTGGACCCCTTCCTTTTTGCACGCTGGAATCTTGCCCTGTTTTCTCTTTTGGTGTATGATAGAGAAAAGGCCGGGAAAAACTACATGGAAGAATTTACAAGATGGAAGTGACGGCTTGAGACAAAAGGCATATATAAACGGACAGATTCTTACCATGGACAGGGGGAGGCCTGAGGCGGAGGCTCTGCTGCTGTGCGGAAAAAGGATACGGCGGGTGGGCTCTACGGAAGAGATACGCGGGCTGTTGCGCGCCGGCGCCCGGGTGGTGGACCTGGAGGGAAGGACCATGCTGCCGGGATTTATTTGTACAAATGCGTCTTTCATGGCTATGGCCTATGAAAATATGTTTGGAAATGCGGCGCCCGGGGGCTTTTGCAATACCAGGGAAGCTTTGCTTAGGGAGCTTTCCTGGCAGGAGGCAGGGAGAGGCCGCAAGCCGGGGGCCTGGTTTGTGGCCCTGGGCTATGAGCCGGAGGGTTATGGGAGAGGACCGGGATTGGAACGGAAGGATTTGGACCGAATCAGCCGGGGGAGACCTATCTGTCTGGTGTACGCCTCCGGGCAGGCGGGAATCCTTAACAGCCAGGGCCTTCTCCGGTTGGGGATTGGAAGGTTTACACCGGATCCTCCCGGGGGACGGATTGAGCGCTGTCCCGAAACCAGAATGCCCACAGGCGTTTTAAGGGGAACGGCCTTTTTTCAGGCTGTGGAGAGAATGGAGGGGCCCTCCCTGCGGGAGGCGCTTCAGGGGGTGGAGCGGGCCGTGGATCTGTTTGCCTCCCGGGGAATCACCACCCTTGCAGAGGCTGTGACAGAGGCCGGGGAGTATGAGATGCTTCATTTGGCCAGTCTTGTGGGGAGGCTTAGGCTGGATGTAATTCCCGGTCCAAGGCCTTCCCCGGAAGCCCGGTTCCCCCTATCCCTTCCGGAGCGGCTGCGCTACCACCGGCATTGCCGACAGGGAAGCTGTGACATAAATTCGAACAAGTGTTCTTGCTTTGGCGGAGAACCGGGGAACAGAGCGTGTGGGAGAAAGGCAGCGCCCCATATGCTGGGGCTGGTGCAGCAGGCGGTAAGCCGGCAGCTGGAGAAAAGGGGGGACCTGTCCCAAGAGGGGCAGAGGCGCCTTGTGGAGGAGGCTTTGGGCGTGGTGACCATGGGCAGCGCCATAGAGATATTTGAGGAAAGAAAAAAGGGCAGTATTTTAGAGGGAAAGCTGGCAGATCTGGTGATTCTGGACAGAAATCCCCTGACAAGTTCCCTAGGGGAGCTTGGGGAGATTCAGGTGCTGGAGACCATCAAGGAGGGAAAATCCATTTTTCGCAGATTGGCCGGCGGTGATAAGGAAAGGTAAGGAAAGAAACGGAGGATATCATGGGCATTCGGCCAATCAAGAGGGTAAATGTGGGAGAGGAAGTCTTAAAGCAGCTTAGAGCTTCCATTATAAAGGGAGAGTGGCAGCAGGGGGAAAAGCTGCCCTCCGAGAATGAGCTGGCGGAGCTTTTCGGCGTCAGCCGGATTACCATCCGGCAGGCGCTTCAGAAGCTTGGCGCCTTAGGGCTGGTGGAAACCCGGCTGGGAGAGGGATCCTTTGTGCGGAAAATCGGCATTGACGATTGTATGAATCCCCTGGTTCCCCAGGTATATCTGGGAGGCCAGTCCATTTTTCAGATCTTTGAGTTTCGGGAAATGCTGGATGCAGAGGCGGCCCGGGTGGCGGCCGAGCGGGCAGAGGAGGAGGATATCAGTGATTTAAAGGAGATCTTAGAGCGCATGGAGCACTGCCAGAACAGCCTGGATCTCCGGGGATTTGCGGAGGCGGATCTGGAGTTTCATCTGAAGGTGGGAGAGATCACCAAGAATCCTTTGGTGATAAAGGTCAATACCATACTCAAAGAGGTCTTTTCCGAGAGCATGCTTAAGGTTATTGAGCGCATGGGCTGTGAATCCGGGGTGTTTTATCATGGGAAGATTCTGGAGGCCATCGAACGCCATGAGGGACAGAATGCCATGGAGCTTATGCGGGAACACATCAAAAAGAATCCCGGTTACTTTCAGGGAGAGCCGGAGGATTAAGAGTCCCGGGAGGTTTCTTAGGACTCATTTAGATAATAAACAGGCTGCTCTCGATCTGGTATTCCTCCAGGCGCAGCTCCAGCTCTCTCTGGGAGCTTTTCAGCAGCTGGCAGATTTCCTCCCGCTTATCAGGGGTACTGCGAAAGGAGGGGATGCAGATGCTGAGGGAAGCCAGGATCTGGCCGTTTCTCTTTAAGGGAACGGCGATGCACTGGACCCCCTCGGTGACCTCGGAGTATTCGTAGGCAAAGCCAGTCTTTTTCACCTCCTGGAGCTCCAGGTAAAGCTTGTGGATATCGGTAAGAGTATTGCTGGTATACCGGGTGAGACCATTGGGGTAGAGGGCCTGAAGCTGGGCCATGCTCAGGGGATAGATGAGAGCCTTTCCCACCCCGGTGCAGTAGGCAGGCAGTCGGTTTCCCACCTTGGAGCGCAGGGCAATGGGCAGGGGGGAGTCGATTTTGGCTACATAGAGCACATCGGGGCCGGCCAGAATGCCCAGATGGCAGGTTTCCTGGCACTGTGCCACAATTTCCCGCATTTTTTCCTGGATAATGCTGTGCATGGGAACCGGATTTTCATAGTTCATGCCGGTGAGATAGGCATGGGGACCGATGCGGTAGCGGGAGGAGGCATCGCTGATAAGAAAGCCCCTCTGCTCCATGGTATGGATAATGGGAAACAGGCTGCTCTTGGGCGCAGAGAGAAGCTGGGCCAGCTCAGTGAGGGTCATGCCCTCCTTGCGAAGAGCCAGCTGCTCCAGGATATCCAGAACCCGGGATGTGGAACGATGTTCGTTTGCTTGCATAGGTGATTCTCCTTATGATATGGGATGCCTGCCGGTTATGGGCCAGGAAAGGTATACACGGGAATATGGCAAATGCCGCCGATATTTTAAAACTATATGTAGTATACCACAGAATTCCGGATGATGCACGGGTTTTGTTATACGAATTTATAAGCGGAAATTTGTCTGGATTTTTGAAGAGAGATTTTGGAGTAAGAGGATGCTGAGCAAATTGTTTGTGGATGGATTACATATAGACTGGACGAAAATAGACGAGGATTCTTATCTGCGCCGGATTGCGGCTTTAGAGCAGCTGGAGGAGCTGACCTTTACCAGAAGCATTACCTTTTTCGTGGGGGAAAACGGAACCGGGAAATCCACCCTGCTGGAGGCCATTGCCACAGCCTACGGGCTCAATCCCGAGGGAGGCAGCAAAAATTTTCGCTTTGCCACCCGGGAAACCCATTCCAGGCTCTATGAGGGACTTACCCTGCGAAAGGGCTATCAGAGGGCAAAAGACAGCTTTTTCCTCCGGGCGGAGAGCTTCTACAATGTGGCTACCCAGGCGGAGGAGTACCGGGATGTGACGCCCCCGGAGATTTATTATCGGCAGTACGGGGGCCGTTCCCCCCATGAACAGTCCCACGGGGAGAGCTTTCTTGGGCTGATGCAGAATCGATTTACGGAGAAGGGGTTTTACCTTTTGGATGAGCCGGAGGCCGCCCTTTCTCCCCAGAGACAGCTGACCCTTCTTCTGTGCATTCACCGTCTGTCCCTGGGAGGCAGTCAGTTCCTCATTGCCAGCCATTCCCCTATTTTGCTGGGAATCCCGGGAGCGGAGCTTCTCTCCTTTGATGAGGGGCAGCTTCATCCGGTCTCCTATGAGGAGACGGAGAGCTATCAGGTAACGGAGATGTTTTTAAACCACAGGGAGTATCTGTTAGAGCGGCTTCTGGGGGAAGGAAAATGACAACATATGAATAACAAGAAAGAATTAGACATCTTCCCTTGCTGGATTTATAATAGGGAACAGAAGAGAAAAGAGGGAATGCAAGGTTCTCATGGCTCCCGCTTTCTCATAAAAATATTTTACAGAAAGGTATGAGTGAAGAGTATGGAAAAAGCAAAGGTTTATTTCACAAAGGAGATTACCCCGGAAGCTGTCATAAAAATGTACAAGGCTCTGGGAATAGAGCTGCCGGGAAAGGTGGCCGTGAAGGTGCATTCCGGAGAAAAGGGAAATCAGAATTATCTTCGGCCGGAATTTATGCGTCCCATGGTGGAGCTGGTGCAGGGAACCGTGGTGGAATGCAACACAGCCTATGACGGAGCCAGAAATTCTACTGAAAAGCATCAGCATCTCATGGAGGAGCACGGCTGGACCCAGTATTTCCAGGTGGATCTCATGGATGCCCAGGGGCCGGATCGGAAGCTTTCCATTCCCAAAGGCAAGGTGCTAAAGGAAAACTATGTGGGAAAGAATATTGAGGCCTATGATTCCATGCTGGTGCTGTCACATTTTAAGGGACACCCGGCCGGGGGCTACGGCGGAGCCTTAAAGCAGCTGGCCATTGGCTGTGCTTCCTCGGCGGGAAAGGCTCTGATTCACTCCGCAGGCTTTACCAGCGATCAGAATATTGTGTGGAGCCATATGGCGCCGCAGGATATTTTCTGTGAGGCCATGGCTGACGCGGCGGGGAGCGTTGTGGAATATTTCAAGGGAAAGCTTGCTTTTGTAAATATGGTGTGCAATCTGTCTGTGGACTGTGACTGCTGCGCCGTGGCGGAGGACCCCTGCATGAAGGATATCGGCATCCTTTCTTCCCTGGATCCCGTGGCGCTTGACAAGGCCTGCATGGATCTCATTTACCAGTCCAAGGATCCGGGACGGGATCATTTCCTGGAGCGTGTGGAGTCCCGGCATGGGGTTCACACCATTGACGCGGCGGCAGAGCTGGGATACGGGACAAAGGAATATGAGCTTATCTGCCTGGATGCCTAGGCCGGGGAAAGGAGAACCGCTGTGGAGCGAGTTGTGGAGATAAAGCCGCCTGTGGAGGTGCGCTATGCAAGGGAGCTTCGGGCGCTTCGGGCGCTGGATACGGGAAAGAGGCCCAGAAACTGGAAAATGTCCCCTCAGGCGGTGCGGACCTTTCTTCTGGGGAGCCATAAGCCCCTCATTTGGGAGGGGGAGGAGATCCCTGTCCGGAAAAAATATCTGGGAAACGACGCCCTGGTGGAGCGGTGTATTATCACCTTGGCCGGAAACCGGGGCCTGATGCTGGTGGGAGAGCCGGGAACGGCCAAGACCATGCTCTCAGAGCTATTGTCCGCAGCCATCAGCGGCACCAGCACCAACACCATCCAGGGCACTGCCGGCACCACGGAGGATATGATCAAATACAGCTGGAATTATGCCCTTTTGCTGGCCAAGGGACCGGTGCGGGAGGCCCTGGTGCCCTCGCCCCTCTATGTGGGCATGGAGCAGGGGATTCTCACCCGGTTTGAGGAGATCACCCGGACCCCGGCAGAGATTCAGGACAGCCTGATCAGCGTGCTCAGCGACAAGGTGCTCCATGTGCCGGAGCTTGGGGAGGAGGGGCTGCTCTTTGCCAAGGCGGGCTTTAACGTTATAGGGACTGCCAACACCCGGGATAAGGGGGTCAATGAGATGAGCAGCGCCCTGAAGCGCCGGTTTAATTTTGAGACTGTCATGCCGGTGCGGGACGTGGCCCTGGAAAAGCAGATTATTATCAACGAGGTGGAGGCGCTGGCTCTGGAGAACCAGATTTCCATGCCTGTGGATGAGGACGTGGCGGAGCTTTTGGCCTCCACCTACCATGAGCTCCGGGAGGGCGTATCCTCCATGGGGCACCGGATTGATAAGCCGAATGCGGTCATGAGCACGGCGGAGGCGGTTTCCGTCTATTATCAGACCATGATGACGGCCTATTACTATGGGGACTCCCGGATGGATCTGGGGTGTCTGGTGGAAAACCTGGTGGGAGCAGTGCAGAAGGAAAATCAGGAGGATTTGGAGCGGCTGCGCAGCTATTTCCAGACTGTGGTGCGGGACAAAGGGGGAAAAGAGGGCGGCTTATGGAACAGCTATTACGAAGCCAGGAAGCACCTGCGCTAGACAAAAGCCGGCCTGTGGCCTATTTTCCCGTGCGCCATCACAGCCCGGCCTGCGCCTATCATCTGAAGAGGGCCATAGAAGCCTATGAGCCGGACTGTATCCTTATCGAGGGGCCGGAAAATGCCCAGGAGCTCACAGAGGTGCTGGCACACCCGGATACCAGGGCTCCCGTGGCCCTGTACTATTTTTACAGAGACGCAAAAGGGCTTTTGGGGGAGGAAAAGGAGGACTATAAGTGCTATTACCCCTTTCTGGACTGTTCTCCGGAGCTGGTGGCCCTGCGGGAGGCCCGGAAGCGGAGCATCCCGGCCCGGTTTATGGATCTGCCCTATGGAGAGATCCTTTTGGGCACGGCGGAGAATACGGGAGTGCGTAGGGAGGGAGAGAAGCAGACCTACAATGACGATTATCTCCTGAGCCGGGGGAAATTCCTAAAGCGTATCTGTGAAAAGGCAGGGCTTCGAAGCTTTGACGAGCTGTGGGAGAAATATTTTGAGATCCGTGGTCTTTATCTGGACACGGAGGCCTTTATCCGCCAGATGCTCACCTACTGCGGGCTGTCCCGGGAGAATTCCCCAAGGGAGGAGCTTCTAAGGGAGGGGTGCATCCTCAGGGAGCGCTACATGGCAGAGCAGATTGCCCGGGCCTCCCGGGAGCACCGGCGTGTCCTGGCAGTTACCGGGGGTTTTCATACCCCTGGGCTTCTGGAGCTTTTAAAGCTTGAGAAATCCCGGGAGGGATCCTACCTTGTGTATACGGGGGAGCCGGTGGAGCTTCACAGGCTTACCGGGGAGGAGCAGGGGGTGTATCCCCTGGCCTATTCCATGGAGGCGGCGGACGCCCTGAACGGCTATGCCAGCGGCATGCCCTCCCCCGGATTTTACCAGAGAGTTTGGGAAGGCCTTTGTGAGCAGGAGGAGCCAAAAGGGGCCTACGGGAGGGCGGTTCTGGAGCAGCTGGTCCGGACCGGAAGGCAGGCGCGGCAAAAAAAAGAAGCCATTTCCTCCTATGATGCCATCTGCGCCCTCTCCATGGCCCGGGGGCTGGCGGTTCTTAGGGGAAAGGAGGAGCCGGGGCTCTATGAGCTTCAGGATGCGGCTCTTTCTTCCTTTGTGAAGGGGGAGTGTACCCTGTCCACAGATATGCCCTTACGAATTTTACAGGGGCTTAACAGGGGGCGTCAGGTGGGAAAGCTTGTGGAGGATGCCCTTCGGCCTCCCATTCTCCATGATTTTGAGCGGCAGTGCGGGAAATTCGGCCTGAAGATCCAGGCAGCCACGCAGCAGGAGATTACCCTGGAGCTCTTTGCCAAGAAAAAGCATTTGGCAGCCAGCCGGTTTCTCTATCAGCTGGAATTTCTGGACACAGGCTTTGCCAAACGGAAAAAGGGAGCGGATCTTTTGAATCGGCGGGACAAAAGCCGGATTCGGGAGGTATGGACCTATCGCTTCTCCAGCCAGGTGCTCTCCGCCCTGGTGGATGTGTCCATGGCCGGGGGCACGGTGGAGGAGGCGGCCAAAAGCCAGATGAACAGCCGATCCTTAAAGAGTGCCAGCAGCCGGGAGGCGGCCAGGCTTTTGACCCAGGGCTTTCTCATGGGCTTTCTGGAGGAGCAGAACCGGCTGGGAGGGAAGCTTGGGCAGGTTCTGGCTGCAGACGGGGATTTCTTTTCCCTGACCGAGGCCTTCTCCCATATGCGGATGCTCTATGAGCTCCAGGAGCTATACCAGGTGAATGCCTTTTCGGAGCTTCGGGAGCTTCTGGGCAGCTGCTTCCAGAAGATTATTCAGCTCCTTCCCTCCATGGGACAGGTGGATAAGGAGAAGGAGCAGACCTGTATGGAGAGCTGTCTGTCCCTGTACCAGATCACAGGAAAAAGGGATTTTTTAAAGCTTCGGCCAATTTTGGCGGAGGCTTTTGGTCGTCTCCTTGAGACCGGGAAAGTATGTCCGGGCCTGGAGGGAGCTGTGCTGGGCCTTTTGTATGGATATGAGGCGGGCTGGGAGGAGCGGATTTTTAAGGCAGCCTCCGGGTATCTTAGAAGCGCCGGGGAGCAGCAGCTAAACAGCGCGGCCTTTCTTCGGGGTCTGTTTTATACGGCCCGGGATCTGGTCTTTGTCCGGAAGCGTTTTTTGTATCTGATCGACGAGCTTTTGGGGGATCTGGAGCCGGAGGCCTTTTTGGGGCTTTTGCCCGAACTTCGCCGGGCATTTTCCTATTTTACGCCTCTGGAGATTGACAGGCTGGCCGGGCAGGCGGCGGCTCTTCACGGAGTGGGCAAGGAGAAGCTTTTGAGCGGCCTTGTGGTATCGCCCCTGGAGTACGAGTTTGGGGAGAAACTGGATGCCTATGCCGGGAAACGGATGGAGGAATGGATATGAAGGGGACAGATACCGGCCGGCTGAACCGGTGGAGGCTTATACTGGGAAAATACGCGGCGGATCAGCTGCACTTTTCCGGGGGCTCTATGGGGGAAGAGACGGCCATGGAAAACGGGATTTCCTGTGTGGATCTGGAGGAGGCGCTGGACTTTCTCTACGACCGGGAGCAGGGAGAGGATGTGCGGCGGGAGGGTGGCACCGGAGCCAGCCGTCTGACGGCAGCCACCTGGATCACCCGCATTCGCAAGCTGTTTCCCAAGGAGACAGTGGAGATTCTGGAGCGCCATGCCCTGGAAAATTACGGAATGACAGAGCTTTTGACCGATAAGGAGGTTCTGGAAAAGCTGGAGCCCAACCAGGAGCTTTTAAAGACCATTCTGCAGCTGAAGCATCTTATGAAGGGGGAGGTACTGGAGGCGGCCAGACAGATTGTAAGGCAGGTGGCTCAGGAGATTGGGGAGAAGCTTAAGAAGGATATTCGACGGTCTCTTCTGGGAAAAATTGACAGAAATGCAGATCATCCCATCCCCTCGGTCCGCAATCTGGATATAAAAAAGACCATTAGGCGAAATCTTAAGCATTATGATGAGGAGAATCAGCGGATCTGTCTGGAGCGGGTTTATTTTTACGGGAGAACCAGACGATACAGCCAGTGGCGGGTGATCCTTGCAGTGGATGAGAGCGGATCCATGCTGGATTCTGTCATTCACAGCGCAGTTTTGGCGGGAATTTTCGCCAAGCTACCCATGCTGGATACCCGATTGGTAATTTTTGACACCCAGGTGGTAGATCTAAGCGCTCATCTGGAGGATCCGGTGGCCACTCTTATGAGCGTTCAGCTGGGAGGCGGCACTTATATTGCAGGAGCTCTCCAGTATTGTGAAAGCCTGGTGGAATATCCCCACCGGACCATGGTGGTGCTGATCTCTGACCTGTGCGAGGGGAGCGGTCCCCAGGGTCTCCTGCAGATAAGCAAGAGCATCATCGAGAGCGGGGCCAAGCTTATCTGCCTCACGGCTCTTGACAGGGATGCCAATCCCGCCTATGATCGGCAGATGGCCCAGCGGCTGGCGGCCCTTGGGGCCTATGTGGGGGCCATGACCCCGGAGGCTCTGGGAGATTTTATGGGCAATGTGATGAACGGCTAGGCAGAGGGGAGAGGGCATATGAAGGAAGTAAGGGCTTTTGTGGGACAGGTGGATGATGAGTATCTCATTGGCCTGAGCAATAAGGGGATCGTAAAGCGGGCGTATAAGGATTTGGAGCAGGAGGAGCCTGTGGAAACCTCAAAAGGGGAGGAGATCCAGGTGGCTCTTAGGGAGGAAACCTGCCTGATACGCCTGCCCCTTGGGGAGAGCAGCTGCAGCTGTCCTTCCCGGAGTATGTGCCGGCATGTGATGACAGCCATATTATGGCTTCGGAAAAGGCAGGGAGAGGAGAAGCCGGAGCCGGAGTCAGAGTCCGAGGAAGGGCAGCTATTTACAGAGCTTTTGGAGATCCCTGTGGAAAAGCTAAAGAAAGCCTGCGGCCTTCGGCGCTACCGCCAGTTTTTGGAGCATATCCGGGTGGGAGAGCTGCCCCAGGTGGAGGAGAGCTCCATTGTGACCGTGTGGCTTCCCTGGGAGCAGGCAGTGGTGAAGCTTCTTGAGCCTTTGGAGTATTCTACCTGCACCTGTCACAGCAGAGAGCTCTGTCCCCACAAGGCCCAGGCGCTTCTGGCCTTTCAGGTTCAAAAGGAAAAGGTTTCTCTTTCGAAGCTCCAGGGGCTTCTGGAGACGGAGAGCTCTCTTGACCGGGAGCTTATAGAGGAGGCCTTAAAGGCTGTGGAGGAGGCCCTGGAGCACCAGATGAATACGGGCATGTGCCGGCAGTCTCCGGAGACCCCGGAAAGCCTGGAGCGGCTGGCCCTTATGTGTCACCGGGCCGGACTGGCCAGCCTGGAGAATGGTCTCCGGGAGGCGGCCGGCCAGTACCGGCAGTATTTTCAGCGGTCCGCCGCCTTTCGGGATGAGGAGCTGTGTGCCCGGATGCTTTCCCTGTATGAGCGGTGCAGGCGTCTTTTAAGAGCCGAAACCCAGGAGGAGCAAAGTGCTCTGGCCGGCCGCTTTCGGGATACCTATGAGCTTGTGGGAAACTTAAGCCTCATGGGTCTGGGGGCCCGATCTTTTTCCAGCAGGACCGGGTATGCAGGGGAAATCTATTATTTTCTGGAGACGGAAAAACGGGTCTTTTATACCTGGACCGACGCCCGGCCGGTATTCTATGAGGGGGTGGGCAAGCGGGCCCGGAGGGCGGTGGAAAACAGCGGGGCTCCCTGGGGACTGGGCTGCACCCGGGAGCAGATGATGGGAACGGAATTTAAGCTTAAGGGAGCCCGGGCTGCGGCCGGGGGCCGTCTGTCCGTAAGCCAGGAGACAAAGGGAGAGATTGTGGGGAAAAAGAGCCTGGAGGCAGAGGCTGTGCAGGAGATGATTGTCTGGGACTATGAGCGATTGCTGGAGAATTATTTCAGGCAGGAGGGGGCGGAGCGTCTGGCCCTGGTGGGAGCAGAAAGGTGGGGGGAGAGCTCCTTTGATCAGGTACAGCAGAGATTTTCCTGGAGCCTTTTTGACAGGGAGGGCAGAGCCCTGTTTCTTTCCCTGCGGTATACCAGGGAGGAGCGTCTGGTGATACAGCTTTTGGAGCGTCTGGAGCAGCGGCTTCAAAAAAGGTCCCGGGGAGCCCTGGTGTTTTTCGGCTTTCTTTACCTGGAGGAGGGGAGGCTCTGCCTGTATCCCATTGAATTCTTTCAGCAATCGGGTCCGGAGGCGGATCTTTCATTGGAAAAGAGCAGCAGAGAGCAGAGAAAGCTTCCTCCGCCGGCTGTGCTGAAAACCATGGAGCGGTATGAGCGGGAGGCGACTAGACAGCTTACGGATCTCTTTTCCGCCGGCCTGTTTTCCCTGCCCGAGGAGCTCCTGGAGCGCCTGGGAGAGCTGGGGGAGGAGGGAGAACGGCTGGGACTTCATGTGGCCGGGAAAGGGTTTTTACGGGTGGAGGAGCTTCTAAAGGCCAGGCGCCATCAGATGGAATTTGATTCCGGGCCGGTTTTGGAGGAGCTGGGAACGCTTTGCCGCTATCTTCGGGCCTGCCGGGAGCGGCTTTCCTTAGAGCGGGCCAAAAGCTGGCAGGTATCTCTTGAAAATAAGGAAGTATTTTGATATAGTAAGAAAAACGAAAGGTAAATACTTTCAAAATGCTTTCGAAATAGAAAGTAACAAGGAGAAAGAGAGGGAAGAAACATGAGAAAAACAGGTGTAATCTGGCTGGGACACGGGGACTATCTTTGCGACAACACATGGGCGATTCAGAGAGCGATTGTGAAAAGCCTTGGGGATCAGCCTCTGATAGAGGTGGAGCCGGGGAAAATCGCGGTTACGGAAAAGGAGGCAGTGGCCCAGGTGCGTAGGCTTCTGGGAGAGCAGGACTGCTGTGCCGCCCTGGTGGTGCTGGCTACCTGGGTGGAATGCAATGTGGTGATGGCCGCCCTAAAGGAGCTTCACGGAAGGCCCTGTATGTTCTGGGGCTTCCCCTTAGAGGAGGTGGAGGGCAGAAAGGAAAGCACGGGCTCCTACGTGTCCGCCAGCATGTTTGCCGGCGTGGTAAGACGGCTGGGGCTTCCCTGTCCCACGCTTCTAAGGAGCTTTCAGGCCCCGGAGACTTTGGAGGAAATTTCCCGTTTTTCCCGGGCAGCCGGGGCGGCGGATGCCCTGTTTTATGCAAAAATCGGGCTCTTTGGCTACACCTCCATGAGCATTTATACGGGAACCTTTGATCATGTGCTTATGCGGTATTGCATTGGCCCGGAGATCGAGCAGATGGACACCTATTCTCTGATCCGAAGGGCGGAGAGCCTGCCGGCGGAGCCGGTGGAGGCGGCTAAGGAGCGGCTGGCAAAGCTTTCCTCCTGGGGAGAGCGGGTGACGCCGGAGCTTCTTCACAAAACCATGGCTCTCTATGTGGCCCTTCGGGAGTTCTGTGAGGAAAAGAGCTGGGCAGCAGTGAATGTCAAGTGTCAGTATGAGCTTTCCAAGGAATATCAGGTGGTGCCCTGTGTATCCCTGTCTTTGCTGGCGGAGGACGGGATCGTGGCAGCCTGCGAGGGAGACACGCCTGTGACCGTTACCATGCTTATGCTGTCCTATCTGTCCGGGCAGACGGTGTGGTACGGGGATTCCCTTACCCACTGGGAGAACACCCTGCAATTTTCTCCCTGCGGCTTTCTTCCCTTTACCATGGCCAAGGACAAGGCAAAGATCCTGCCCTTTGAGAATCTTCCGGGCTTTCACGGCCTCCAGGTCTGCGGGGTGCTTCGTCCGGAGCGGATTACCTGGGCCCGTCTGGTGGAAGATGTGGGATCCTATCATCTCCTCTACGGCACGGGCACGGGCATAGAGACAGAGCCAAGGGGCGGCCATATGCCGGCTCTGAACGTAAGGCTTGACGGGGATATAAAGGAGCTCTGTAAGGCCTATGCGGGACAGCATTTTGCCGTGGCCTACGGGGACTATTCCGGGGAGCTTGCAATGCTGGCCTCTCTTTTGGGTGTGGAGGCCCAGAGAATTTAGTGTTGAGAAAAACAGAAAGGATGACTGAGAAATGTTAAAAGCAGGAGTTGCAATTCGCGATATTACCCCCATGGGACGGACCAGAACCGGGGGCTACCCGGATCCGGAGAACCGGAGCGCTCTTATGGCCCACGATCCCCTATATGCTTCGGCCTATTACTTTACAAATGGCACTACAAAGCTAATCTTTATCACCTCGGATATTATCAGCATGAGCAAGGATCGGGCCAATGAGGTGCGGATGCTCATTGAAAAGCATACGGGGATTTCCCGGAAAAATGTGGCGGTCTCCTGTACCCACACCCATTCCGGGCCGGTTACAGCGGGGAACGAGTGGGAGCGGTTTGACGAGAGGAACGAAGTGAATCCAAAAACCAATGACCGCATCCGGGATCTCATGCTGGAGGCTGCCCGGGAGGCTGTGGACACGGCCTTTGAGGCGGAGATCGGCTGGGGAGTCGGACAGTGCGGAAGGGAGCAGGGCATTGGGGGAAATCGCCACGATCCGGAAAACGGCCCCTGCGATCCCAGTGTGAGTGTCCTAGGCATCCGGGATAAGGAAGGGGAGCTTCGGGGCTGTATGGTCAATTATTCTCTGCACCCCACGGTTCTCCACGCGGAGAATTTCTTCTATACGGCGGACTATCCAGGCTATATCCGGCGAACCATAAATGACAAGTTTCCCTTTCTGATTTTTGGTTTTCAGATGGGCTCCTCCGGGGATCAGTCCACCCGGTTTTTCCGGGAGGGGCAGGACTTTGGGGAGGCCAAGCGCGTGGGGGGAGCCATTGGACAGACGGCTCTTCATGTGCTGGAGCACATGACCTTTGTGTCTGAGGCAGAGCTTAGAAGCGCTTCTGTCTTTGTGACGCCGCCGGTGAAGGAGTTCCCTACCCATGAGGAGGCAGCGGCCATATTGGAGAGCTCCCGGAAAACCTATGAGGACCTGGTGGAGGCGAAGGCGCCCTATGCCAGGATTCGGGCAGCCCAGTCTATTATGGAGGGCTCCGTTTTTATGGAAGGGTTTACCCGCTCTCTTGGAAATACCACAGTGGAGGAGCTTTTGGAGGGCCAGGTACCCATTGAATGTCATGCCATGCGCATAGGGGACTGCTGCATTGTGGGAATTGGCTGTGAAAATTTCGTGGCTATCAGTCAGGCAGTGAAGGGAGCCTCTCCCTTTGGGGTTACCATGCTCTCCTCTGTGACCAACGGAAATACCATGGGCTATGTGTGTACGGATGAGGCTTATGACAGGTTCTGCTATGAGGCCCAGTGCTCCACCTTTGCCAAGGGGGCGCAGAAGGCTCTCACGGATGGGGCTTTGGAGGCTGTGAGGCTGGTACGGTAAGGCAGATTTTGGGGAGGTATGGGCATGAATTTAAATGAAGAGCGCAATTACCAGATGCTCTTGGATACCCTGGATGCCATGGGGCTTAGCGGGGCAAACCGGCAGCTGGCAGAGGAGTATTTAGAGCCGGGGCAGGTCGGGGAGGAAGGCCTGCTTCAAAGGGCGGAATTTCAGGATTTCTCTGCTTTGGATAAGGAACGGACGGGAAAGTGCAGAAGCTATCTGGAGCATTGTATGAAGCGGAAGCGCATGGAGGAGTACAGGCGCTTTGTGCAGTTTACCGTGGCTGTGGGGGGCTCCACAGCCGACTATGTGCTTTTGACCTACGGCTGCAATCTGGGGGAGCTTAGAGAGTATCTGACCAAGGAGCAGGCCATGGCCATTCTGGCGGAAGGGGCTATGAGCTATGAGTATATGCTGCGGGCTGAGCGGATGGCGGAGACCTTCTACCGGCCGGGAAGGAAGAATCCCAAGCTTCTTCTGGATGCCATGGAACTGTGTAAGGGAAAGGACGGCAGGGCCAGGGCCCTCCTTTCCGCCGTATATCTCTACTGTGTAAAGCCGGTAAAGTCCCAGGGAGGCTTTCTTAAGAGCCTGTTTTCCAGGGAGGAGGATAAGGGAGATCCCAAGGTGAGAGAGGTAGGGGCATTTTTGGAGAATTACCAGGAGGAGAGCCTGGCGGAGCTCTTTGTGGCCGCGCCCCTTTCTCCGGGGGACCTGGAGGCGCTGAAGGAATTTTTGCGTACCTCCCGCAAAGACACGCCTATGGAGGGGATTTTGCCCATTCTCCAGGGAAAGCAGTGTCCGGAGCAGACCCTAAAGCTTTTGGCCCGCACGGCCTTCCTCGCCATCCGCCATTCGGAGCGCTTCGGGGCCCTTGTGCGCCTGTGTATGGCCCTGGATTTTGGCAAAACCATGGAGGTCTGTCAGAATATCGGGGAGAGCTCCTGGTTTGCGGATCATATGAAGGAGCTGGAGGAGGGACTTCCCGTGCCGGTGGCAGAGTATGCCCTCTGGTGCGTGGGACATAAGTGCAGCGGGCCTCTGCGGCGTATGGCGGCCAAGTATCCCATGATCATAGAGCAGGTGGCGGCCCGGCTGTCCGTGCAGGAGTATACCTATCTTTTAAGCAATGTGTCTGCGGGAAATCAGGAGCTTTTCCGAAAGATGGAGGCCTCCTACAGCAAGGATTTTCGCATAAAGGCAGCCAGGGAAATCAGCAGCGCCCAGACAGGGGCGGCCAAGGAGGTTTTGCAGTATCTTCTGGAGGAGACAAAGATTGAGACACTGTACCCCTGTGTGGAGAAGCTTCGGGAGGGCTGGGATTACAAAAGCCATGTGCGGGCCGGAATGATTCATAAGCTAAGGGACCAGGGAGATAAAACCGTCTACCGAAGAGCTCTGGTGGTGGAGGGCTTAGGACAGAGGGCCTATTATTTCTGGAATTATTCTGTGACCGACAGGAGGAAGAGCCACCGGGAGGGCATGGATCGGCAGGAGATCGGGGCCATTCTGGATATCTTTGATGAGGAGCGCATGGGGATTTCCTATCAGATGGAGGCCCTGGCCGGGATTTATGACGCCTATTATTCGGAGTCCGCAAAGACCCGTTTTATGAATGAATGTGTCCAGGCTGTTGCCAGGAGAAAGGAGTCCTGGAAGGAAGTCTTGGAGGAAAAGGCAGTAAATGGCTCCGTGGCATGCCGGTTTTTAAGCATCCGGGTGCTGGATGTGTTTTGGGAAACCTATAAGGAACGGCTGCTCCTTTGTGCCTCGGAGAGCTCCAAGCAGGTGCGGGAGCTTTTGGAGGCGGTTTACAAGGGGCATCGGGAGTGGGAGCCGGAGATCAAGGCCATGCTTTGGTCGAAAAAATCCAAGGAGCGGGAGATGGCTCTTATGGTGCTGAAGGATTGGGGTGTGGATCAGTACCGGGAGGAGCTGGAGGCCGCCTTGGAGGCGGAGAAGAGCAAGAAGCTTCGGGAGGAGCTTTTAGCTTTGCTGGGCAGAAAGTCAGAGATAGAAGAAGCGCCGGCTAAGGCCCGGGGACCGGAGGATGAGGCGGCGGAAATCTTAAAGGGTGGCAAAAAGCGGAAGGTAGCCTGGGCTTTGGAGCTTCCCTTTGCCCCCCTTCATAAAAAGGACGGCACCCTGGCCGGGGAGGAGCTTTTTGGGGCCATTCTGGTGGCCTATGCAGATATGGGGATTCCGGGTGTGAGCCCGGAGGCGGCCCGTCTGGCCGGGGAGCTGGATGCAAAGGAGCTGGCGGCCTGTGTGCGGCTGGTGTTTGATAAATGGCTGGAGACCGGAGCGGAGGCCAAGAAGAAATGGGTGCTCTATGCAGCCAGCATCCACGGAGGAGAGGAGCTGGTTCCGGGGATCTACCATCAGATTCAGGAGTGGCCCCAGAATTCCAGAGGCGCCATGGCGGCGGAGGCGGTGAAGGCTCTGGCCCTAAACGGATCCTCCCAGGCTCTTCTTTTGGTGGATCAGATATCCCGGAAGTTTAAGTTCCGCCAGGTAAAAAATGCGGCCGGGGAGGCCCTCTCCTATGCGGCCAAACAGCTGGGCATCAGCCGGGAGGAGCTGGAGGATCGGATTGTGCCCAACCTGGGCTTTGATGAGGGGATGGAGCAGATCTATGATTACGGAAGCAGAAGCTTCCGGGTGGTCTTAAGCCCGGAGCTCTCCCTGGAGGTCTTTGACGAGAGCGGTAAGAAGCTTAAGAACCTGCCGGCTCCCGGCAAGCGGGATGAGGAGGAAAAAGCAAAGGCGGCCAACGAGGCCTTTAAGCAGATGAAGAAGCAGCTGAAAACCGTGGTGACCAACCAGAAGCTTCGCCTTTCCCAGGCCATCAGCGCAGAGCGGCTCTGGAGTGTGGAAAAATGGCAGGAGCTCTTTGTGAAGAATCCCATTATGCATCAGTTTGCCATTGGGCTTATCTGGGGCGCCTATGGAGAGGGAGCTCTCAAGGAGACTTTCCGGTATATGGAGGACGGCAGCTTTAACACCGTGGATGAGGAGGAGTATACGCTTCCCGCGGAAGAGGAGATCCGCATTGGCCTGGTTCATCCCATTGAGCTTTCGCCGGAAATCCTGGGTGCCTGGAAGGAGCAGCTGGAGGATTACGAGGTGATCCAGCCTGTGGAGCAGCTGGAGCGGCCGGTATATGCGGTGGAGGAGGAGGAGCGGTCCAGGGAAGAGCTGACTCGCTTTGGAGGCATGCTCTTAAACGGCCTGTCCCTTTCCGGAAAGCTTCAGAGCCAGGGCTGGTACCGGGGAAGCGTGCAGGACGCAGGGGTTTACAGCACCTTTTACCGGGAGGACGGTCCTCTGGGCGTGGAATTAGAGTTTTCTGGCTGCTATGTGGGGGACGAGAACGAGGAGGTCACGGTGTACGGGGCCAAATTCTACCGGGCCGGTACCGTGGAGCGGGGAAGCTATGTGTATGACAAGGTGAAGAAAAAGGACACCTACTCATTGGGAGAGGTGAGCCCCCGGTATTTCAGCGAGATTGTGCTGCAGCTTACCCGGGCCACGGCTTCCAGCCAGGAAAGGCTTTCTTATCCGGAGTGTAAGGACAGGAGGTAAAAACAGAACAAATGTTCCGATGGGCGGCAGAATTGATATTTTCTGTAAAATATGGTAGCCTAAAGATAGAAATAGATAAGAGGAGGCAGAAAGATGACACCAATACAAGAAGCATATGCTTTAATGCAGGGACAGCCTGACAGCAATATAAAGCTTATTATTGAGCTTTTGCGCACCATGTCTCCATATAAGGAAAAAGAGGATATCCATGTTGCCGCCCAGCCTTTTAAACGCACTGGGCTTGCCAGTGGAGCTGTTGAGCTTCCGGAAGATTTTGATGAAGCTTTTGAAGAGCTGGATAAAGAAATCGCTGAATTGTTTTTAGGGGGTATCCAATGAAATATTTATTAGATTCCCATATTTTAATCTGGGCCTTATTTTCGGATGAAAAGCTTTCCAGGAAGGCCTATGAGATTATCAATAATCCGGACAATGAAATTTATTACAGTGCGGTTTCCGTTTGGGAGATCAATATGAAACATGATAAGTCGCCTAATAAAATGCCAATATCCGGTCAGCTGTTGGTAAAAAGCAGTGATGAAGCGAAAATGTGTTCATTGCCTGTTACAAAGGAACATGCCTTGGCAATTAGCACTCTTCGTCGTGAAGAAAATACTCCGCCTCATCAGGATCCTTTCGACAGGATGTTAATTGCACAAGCAAAAACCGAGAATATGATTCTGTTGACACATGACAGTTTGCTGAAGGATTATGGGGAAACCTGCGTGGAAACTCTCTAGGACTTTTATTTGACAAAAAAAAGAATTCACTCTATAATAAGTAGGATTATGGGGCCCAGTGGAGCGGAAAGGACGCTGTTTGACAGAAAATAGACGGGCCCAGGAGGAGACAAATGAAACAATATGGTGTGAATGAGCTTCGGCGGATGTTTCTTACGTTTTTTGAGAGCAAGGATCATCTGGCCATGAAAAGCTTTTCCTTAGTACCCCGCAATGACAAGAGCCTTCTGCTGATCAATTCCGGTATGGCCCCCTTAAAGCCTTATTTTACCGGGGCGGAGATTCCACCCAGGAGGCGGGTGACCACCTGCCAGAAGTGTATTCGGACGGGAGATATTGAAAATGTGGGAAAGACGGCCCGCCACGGCACCTTTTTTGAGATGCTGGGAAATTTTTCCTTTGGAGATTATTTTAAGAGAGAGGCTATTTCCTGGACCTGGGAATTTTTGACAGAGGTGGTGGGCCTGGATCCCAACCGGCTGTATCCTTCCGTGTATCTGGAGGATGACGAGGCCTTTGACATCTGGAACAAGGAGATTGGCATTCCGGCGGAGCGGATCTTCCGTTTTGGCAAGGAGGATAATTTCTGGGAGCACGGAGCCGGCCCCTGCGGTCCCTGCTCGGAAGTTTACTATGACCGGGGAGAAAAGTACGGTTGCGGAAAGCCGGGCTGCACCGTGGGCTGTGACTGCGACAGGTATATGGAAATCTGGAATGACGTGTTTACCCAGTTTGACAATGACGGAAACAATCATTATACGGAGCTGGAGCAGAAGAATATAGACACGGGCATGGGGCTGGAGCGTCTGGCCTCCGTGGTCCAGGACGTGGATTCCATATTCGATGTGGATACGGTCCGGGCTCTGCGGGACAAGGTGTGTGAGTTTGCCCATGTGGAATACAAGAAGGATGAGGAGAAGGATGTGTCCATTCGTCTGATTACGGATCATATCCGTTCCGCCACCTTTATGATCTCCGACGGCATTATGCCCACCAATGAGGGCCGGGGCTATGTGCTTCGCCGGCTGATTCGCCGGGCGGCCCGCCACGGACGCCTTCTGGGCATTGAGGGCAAGTTCCTGGCACGCCTTAGCGAGACCGTGATTGAGGGCTCCCGGGACGGATATCCGGAGCTGGAGGAGAAGCGGGACTTTATCTTTAAGGTGCTGAGCCAGGAGGAGGACAAGTTTAACAAGACCATTGACCAGGGCTTAAGCATTCTGGCCGAGATGGAGGCCCGGATGGAGGAAAGGGGGGAGAAGGTGCTCTCCGGGGAGAATACCTTTAAGCTCTACGATACCTACGGATTTCCGGTGGATCTCACCAGGGAGATCCTGGAGGAGAAGGGACTTGGAGTGGACGAGGCCGGCTTTAAGGTCGCCATGGAGGAGCAGCGCACCAAGGCCCGGGCGGCCCGGGAGGTGACCAACTACATGGGTGCGGACGCCACGGTCTACGATGAGATCGACGCGTCGGTGACCTCGGAGTTCGTGGGGTATGATTCCTTAAGCTGCCAGTCCAAAATCACGGTTCTTGCCACGGAGACGGAGCTTTCCCAGGCGCTCACCGAGGGGGAGAACGGGACTGTCTTTGTGGAGCGGACACCCTTTTATGCCACCATGGGCGGACAGCAGGGAGACACGGGAAGGATTTATACGGCCAACGGTGTTTTTGAGGTTTATGATACCATAAAGCTTTTGGGAGGCAAAGTAGGCCACGTGGGCCGGATGCTGAGCGGAATGCTGGAGGAAGGGGATACGGTGACCCTGGAGGTTGATAAGAAGGGCCGGAAGGATACCTGTAAGAACCACAGCGCCACCCATTTATTGCAGAAGGCATTAAAGACGGTTTTGGGCGGCCATGTGGAGCAGAAGGGCTCTCTGGTGACCCCGGACCGGCTGCGCTTTGACTTTTCTCATTTTGAGGCCATGACAGGGGAGGAAATAGCCCGGGTGGAGGCCATCGTCAATGAGGAGATTGGAGCCTCCCTGCCGGTGGTTACGGATGTGATGAGCTTAGAGGACGCCAAAAAGACGGGAGCCATGGCCCTCTTTGACGAGAAATACGAGGAGAAGGTGCGCGTGGTTTCCATGGGAGATTTTTCCAGGGAGCTCTGCGGCGGAACTCATGTGGAGAATACAGGGGTGATCACGGCCTTCAAAATCGTGTCTGAGGCCGGTATCGCTGCAGGGGTGCGCCGTATTGAGGCGCTTACCGGGGACGGGGTGTTTACCTACTACCGGGATATGGAGCAGAAGCTTCAGGAGGCAGCCCGGGCGGCCAAGACCACGCCTGCAGGCTTAAGCGAAAAGATCGGCCATCTTCTGGCGGAGATCAAGGAGCTTCACAGCGAGAATGAGGCCCTGAAGAGCCGTATGGCCAAGGATGCCCTGGGAGATGTGATGGACCGGGTACAGGAGATTGGCGGCATCAAGGTGCTGGCCTCCAAGCTGGAGGGCGTGGATATGAACGGCCTTCGGGAGCTGGGAGATCAGCTGAAGGAGAAGCTTGGAGAGGGCATGGTGGTATTAGCCTCTGCCGTGGATGGCAAGGTGAACCTGATGGCTACGGCCACGGAGGGCGCCCAGAAGAAGGGTGCTCATGCGGGAAATCTCATTAAGGCCATTGCCGGTCTGGTGGGCGGCGGCGGCGGCGGACGGCCAGGCATGGCCCAGGCCGGAGGCAAGAATCCGGAAGGCATGGATGATGCCATGGCTAAGGTGCCGTCGATTGTGGCGGATCAGGTAAAATAAACAGGATGGCTATGGGTGGCTGTCCGGAGGGCTGGTTCTTGATAGAAGCCGGCTTTTCGGGCAGCCTTTTTCTAAATGGAGGGGAAAAATGGTTCGCATAGGTCTTTTGGTTCCCACAGGGAGCATGCTGGAGACAGCCCGGGTGCTTATGGAGGAAATGGAGATAGAGGCGGCCTATATGAAGGCCATAGGGTCGGTGGAGGCGGTGCAGCAGGCCCGGGAAGCGGTGGCGGCCGGCGCCCATATTCTCATTGCCCGGGGCTACCAGGCCAGACTTATTAGGGAGTACACCAATGTCCCTCTGGTGGAGATTCGCCTTCACGCCCAGGAGATTGGTCTCCTTATCCGGCAGGCAAAAAATCTG
>CANPIM010000006.1 GCA_947574135.1 uncultured Lachnospiraceae bacterium | reverse complement strand
CCTTTTCTTCTCCTGGCTCCTTTTCCTGCCCTTTTTCTCCTTCCTCCGGCTCCTCCTTTTCAGTTTCCTCTGCCTCCACAAGCACCCCGGCTATATGAAAGGTTACCTGGAGATCGTTCTGAAAATAGTAGATCCCCTCTCCATCCCGGGCACAATACCCGGCATCGTTCCACACATCTCCCAGGCTCAGCACCTCCTCCTGAACGGAAGGCTCCTCCCAGTCCATCTCCTCCCGGGCCGCATGGCTTTCCCAGGCTTCCCTGCTGCCACTTGCCAAAACACAGCCGGCCAAAGCCAGCCAAAGCCCCAGCGCCCTTGTCTTTCTTTTCCCCATTCGCTTTTCCATACCTGCTCCTTTCCCCATACTGCCTAACTCCATAATGCCCGGCTCTTATCTCTCCATTCTCCTCTGCCCGTTTTCAGTCATAATTCCCTTCACAGCTCCTCCTGTGTGTGTATGACCATTATCTCCCGCTCCAGTATAAAGCATCCCTTTACCACCTTTTTCTCTGCTATGGGAGCCTTTCCTTTTTTCCTCCTGCAGCCGGGCCCTACAGCCTGCAGCCTGGTGATTTCTTCCAGGACTGTTCTGATATGTAGTGCAAAAAACAGCCATACGGCCACGGCCAGGCTCAACAGGGAGAGTGCCAGACACAGCCAAAACAACCTTTCCCAGTATTCCATCTGTCTGGTTATCCCCTCCAGAACCCATACCTCCTGTCCCCTATTCCTGAACAGCGTCCTGCCTGCTTCCCTCATAGGCCGAGCAAATCATGCGCTCCGCCTGGTCTAAGGCTTCCTTAAGCTCCCCAATCTCCCTGGCAAGCTCCCCCATCCCTTCTCCCCCCAGGGAAGAAAAATCCGTCTCCAAATGCTGTCGAATATGATATACCTGCTCTTCCAGCTCCTCCCGGCTCACCCCGTCTCTCCGGAAATCACCGGCCCGGGAAACCATCTGGCTCGCCAGCTCCTCATACATGACCAGGGCTGTGCGGGCATTGTCAGCCTCCACCAGATTTCCCTTTGAAAGCTCCACCAGATCCTCCCAGTAGTCCCGGCAGCTTACGGATGCATCTCCGGCCGCATCCGGTATGCCAATCCTGGCATAATACCCTGCAATGACCCACAAACGCCGGGCCCGCTCTCTCTGCACCGGGGTAAGGCTTTGGGCCTCTGCAGCAATTCCCAGATATCCCCTGGCATTCTTTTTGCTGTTTTTTTCCTCAAATTTATAGTAGTAGGCAATCCCGGCCTCATAGGCAAACTCCTCATAGCCCTCCTTATTTTGAAAAAATTCCGCCTCATTGGTCTTTCCGTTGGATCCATAGGTAATCAAAATTCTGCGCAGCTCCTCACTCTCTTCCATAGTAAAGATTTGATCATCCAGAAAGCCCTCCTGTAAAAGCTCCAGATATGCATCTTTTCGAGCAGGATCCAGTTGAATGGCCTTTTTGTAATTGTCCACCTCATCGGCCTTGCCTGTAGAATTTTTTGCCGCCATAAGATAGGCGTCATAGCTACTGTTCATCATGTGCTGCCGCTTCCCATAGGCTCCCACAGCGCAAAGAGCCAGGGAGAGGGACAACACTGACGGCATGAGAAACAGCTTAAGGTGTGCTTTTTGTCTCCTCCGGTAGGTCTGGTCAATTTTCCAGTAATTGTCCAGGGCATACAAAAGCTCCTCTCCGGACTGATAGCGGTAGTCCGGATTGCTTTGGGTGCAGGTAAGTATAATCTCCTCCAGCCCGGAAGAGAGCTCCGGCCGCCAGTGCCGGATGGGATACATCTCATAAGGAGGCTCACTGGGATTGTGGCCGGTAAGCAGATGATACATGGCTGCTCCCAGGCAAAAGAGATCCGTTCTGGCATCCGTCTGTCCCTGTCCGCCGTACTGCTCAGGAGCCGCGTAGCCCCGGGTTCCCAGACACCTAGTGTCTCCTGCTTTGGTCTCCTTATATTCCCGTGCTGTGCCAAAATCAAGAAGCACCACATTTCCGTCAGGCTTTAGCATAACATTGGAGGGCTTCATATCCCGGTAAATAATGGCCGGCCTCCGGGAGTGGAGATAGCACAGCACGTCGCAGAGCTGTCGGGCCCAGTCCAGCACCCGCTCCTGAGACTGGGGACCCTCCTGGTCCAGCACATCCCCCAGGGTTTGGCCTTCAATATAGTCCATCACAATGAGAAAGGTTCCCTCCTGATCAATCACATCCACAATACAGGGCAAATGGGGATGCTGCAGGCGCTTCAGCAAATCGGTTTCCATAATCAGCCCTTGCTTTACCACCTCAAAATCCTGTACCCCGTCCTTGCGCACCTCCTTAATGGCCCAGGTTTTGTTTGCCCGCTCATTTACTGCCATATAAACCACACTCATGCCGCCCTGTCCGCATTTTCGCAATATGCGGTATTTGCCGTCCACCAGCGCCCCGATCTCCAGCATGCTCCCTCCCTGTCAATTTTTTCCAATCAGAATGGCCGAAATATCATCCGGCTCCTGCCGCTCCTGATTCAGACGTACAAGCTTCTCCAGCGCCCGTTTCATGGCCTGCTCTCCGCAAATCTTTTCCGGAGAAAGTCCTGCAAATAACTCCTGCTCTGTGACCACATGGCGAAATCCGTCACTGCACAACAGAAAAACAGGAGTTCCCTTTGCCCTTCCCACCTGAAAATCCGGACAGATCCCCCCGGAAGCTCCCATACACTGGAGCAGAATGCTCCGTCTTGGATCCCGGCGGGCCTTCTCCCGGGTTAAACGGCCGGCCTCCACCTCCTGTTGCACCAGAGTCTGGTCCCGGGTCAGCTGCAAAAGTGTCCTTTCTATCTTGTAAATGCGGGAATCTCCCACATTTGCCGTATAATACCGGTCTCCCCTAAGGAGCAAAATGGCTGCCGTGCTCCCAAGCTTACCGCCTTTCTCCCTCCCATAAGCACAGAGCCTTTCGTTTGCCTGATGCAAAAGCTGTGTCCAGCTCTCCCACAGCCTGTCCGTAAACTCCTCCTTTCCCCCAGGCCCTTGTAATACCCTCCTCCAGCCTCCTTTCGGGCCCTTCCCCTCCAAAAGAAGTCCCGGCAGCTCCTCCTCAAACCATCGGGAAAGCATGCGGACCAGTGCGCCGCTGGCCAGCTCTCCCTTGGCCAGTCCTCCCATCCCGTCGCACACGGCGGCCAGGGCCACCGGTCCTTCCCTGGTTCTGGCCGTTTTTACCAACACCGAATCCTGATTGCCCCTTCTTTTCCGGCCCGCCGCCGAATGCGCAGCAATCCTATACGCCTCCTGCTTCTCTTTTCCATTCTTCAATTTGTCTGCCTTTCCATTTGGAATCCTTGGGCGAATGCCCGGAACCGTGTTTTCTGAAATCCGTTGCGAAATTCTGACATCACTTTTATAGAAAAATTATACGCATTGCGTCTATTTTTGTCAAGACCTGTTTTCCAAAAAAACAGCAATTTTTTTCAGGGAAATGGGTAGATTTTTCCTCAGTATCAATGGTATAATATTTTAGTTGTTTTTACTTAAGGATTGCCTTCGCAGTCCCAGCAAAACAGGAGGAAACCGGCATGCCAGTTAAAT
The DNA here is from genome assembly GCA_947574135.1 of uncultured Lachnospiraceae bacterium. Classification (GTDB taxonomy): domain Bacteria; phylum Bacillota; class Clostridia; order Lachnospirales; family Lachnospiraceae; genus RGIG4284. The sequence goes on along the minus strand of CANPIM010000006.1, from coordinate 77,754 downwards.
ACGTCTTTGTCACCGGCGGCGTTGTCTCCGGCCTTGGTAAGGGCATTACCGCGGCGTCCTTAGGGCGTCTCTTAAAGGCCAGAGGCTACAAGGTGACCATGCAGAAATTTGACCCTTACATTAATATTGACCCAGGCACAATGAACCCGGTCCAGCATGGAGAAGTGTTTGTGACCGATGACGGCGCCGAGACCGACCTGGATTTAGGCCATTACGAACGCTTTATCGACGAATCTCTCACCAAGAATTCCAATGTGACCACGGGCAAAATCTACTGGTCCGTGCTTCACAAGGAGCGCCGGGGAGATTACGGCGGCGGCACCGTACAGGTCATCCCCCATATTACCAACGAGATTAAGAGCCGGTTTTACCGGAATTATACATCGGAGGAGACCCATATCGCCATTATCGAAGTGGGCGGCACCGTAGGCGATATTGAAAGTCAGCCCTTTCTGGAGGCTATCCGGCAGTTCCAACACGATGTGGGACATGAAAATGCCATTCTCCTCCATGTCACCCTGGTCCCCTACATCAAGGCCTCCGGAGAGCTGAAAACCAAGCCCACCCAGGCCTCCGTCAAGGATCTACAGGGCATGGGAATCCAGCCGGACATCATTGTATGTCGCAGTGAATATCCCCTGGGCCATGCCATCAAGGACAAAATCGCCCTGTTCTGCAACGTTCCCCGCAATCGGGTGCTGCAAAACCTGGACGTGGAATATTTGTATGAGGCGCCCCTGGCCATGGAAAAGGAGGCATTGGCCCAGGCCGCCTGTGAATGCCTTAAGCTTCCCTGTCCGGAGCCGGACCTGGCCGACTGGACAGCCATGGTGGAGGCTCTGCGCCATCCCACCACGGAGGTGACCATTGCCCTGGTGGGAAAATACATTCAGCTTCACGACGCCTATATCAGCGTGGTGGAGGCCCTGAAGCACGGGGGCATTGCCAGCCATGCGGTGGTCAATCTGAAATGGGTGGATTCCGAGCTCATAGATGATACCAATGCCCAAAAATATCTGGGAGATGTGCAGGGAATCCTGGTTCCCGGAGGCTTCGGGGATCGGGGCATTGAGGGAAAAATCAGCGCCATCCGCTTTGCCCGGGAGGCAAACATTCCGTTTCTGGGGCTCTGTCTGGGCATGCAGATGGCCATCGTGGAATTTGCCCGCCATGTGGTGGGCTACGAGGATGCCCACAGCGTAGAGTTTAATCCCAACACCACCCATCCGGTCATCCATCTTATGCCGGATCAGGACGGCGTGGAGGATATTGGCGGCACCCTGCGCCTGGGCTCCTATCCCTGCTGTCTGTTGTCGGACAGCCAGGCCTGTGCCCTGTACGGCACCTCGTCCATTGCAGAGCGTCACCGCCATCGCTATGAGGTGAATAACGATTACCGGAAGGCCTTAAAGGAGGCAGGCATGACCCTCTCCGGCCTGTCCCCGGACGGACGCATTGTGGAGATGATCGAGCTTAAGAATCATCCCTTCTTTCTGGCTACCCAGGCCCATCCTGAGCTGAAATCCCGGCCCAACCGGCCGCATCCGCTGTTTCGCGGCTTTGTGGAGGCCGCTCTGAAAAATAAGTAAAAGGGGGAGATTATCCAATGGAAAAAGAACAAATTTTTTATATTCTGGGGATTGCAGAGACCACGGACAAGGATTTATTGAAAAAAGCCTACCGCACCAAGCTTGTGGGAACAAATCCGGAGGACGATCCCCAGGGCTTCCAGAACCTGCGCACGGCCTATGAGGAGGCCTTAAAGCTGGCTGATCAGGCGGCCCTTGAGGCGGAAGGTCCTGTGGATACCTCTCCCTTAGGCCTGTGGAAAACCCGCATGGAGGACATTTATACCTCTCTGTCCAGCCGCTGCAGCCTGGATTCCTGGAAAAGCCTTTTGCAGGATGAGGTGTGCATGGATCTGGACACGGCAGAGGACGCCCGTCTGGCCTGCATTGCCTTCTTATCCTATCATTTCTATCTTCCCCAGGAGGTCTGGGTTTACCTGGATCAGCAATTCCATATTCGGGAGGATCGGCAAAATCTGGTGGAGCATTTCCATGAAAACTTTCTGTCCTTTGCCGCCTTTAAGATTGAGCACGGAGAATTCTTTGATTTCACTCTCTTTGAGGGGGAGGACCGGGCCAACTATGACGGCTATATGCAGCAGTGCGTCAACGCCAAGCGGGCCATGGACGAGGGAGAGCTGGATTCTGCCAATGAGCAGCTGGACGGCCTGAAGGCTTACCATATCTATCATCCCTATGAGGATGTGGAGCGCATGCGTATTGCCATTCAGCAGGAGAAACTGGAAATGGCCGATGAGCTGTGTCAGTCTCTGCTCCTTGCAGAGACCAAGAATCAATATATTATCAGCCAGTGCGGCATTACCCTGGAGGCTGTGGGGAAATGGGACCAGGCCGACGCCCTCTATCAGGAATATCTGCCTGTGTACCCGGACAATAATAACCTGCTCTTAGGCATGGTTCACTGCGATCTCCATATGGAGCGTTGGGCCGAAGGAAAACGGCGGGTACTGGATCTTATGGACCGGTACTCCTCCAACCCCACAGACGATATGCTCAACTGTATGAAGGAGGCCAACCTTCATTTGATTGTGGATCTTCTGGCAAAGGTACATGATAATCCGGATGATTTCAAGCTGCGCCTGGATCTGGGCTGGTGCTACTTCCAGAATGAGCTCTTTGACGAAAATGTGGCCCTTCTGGCCCCGGCAACTCCTCCGGAGGATTTTATTCTGGACTACAATAATCTTCTGGGACGCACCTACCTGGCCCAAAAGGAGTTTGAGAAGGCTCTGCCCCTTCTTCGGATCTGGACCTCCTGTATCTTAAAGCTTGAGGATGACGGCACGCCGGAGGTGAAGCGGAAGCTGGAACGGCTTCCCTACGCCTATTTTACCCAGGCGCTTTGTCTCCAGGAGGCGGAGGGTTCTGCCAATTTTGACGCCGCAGTGGAATTTTTCCAGAAATCCGTCAAGGCCGAGCCTGACGTGAGCACCCGGCTTTCCTACCAGTCCGCACTTGCCGCCTTCTATTTGAAAAAGGAAAAAAACGAGCTCTGCATTGATGTCTGCGATGAGATTATTCAGGAGGACGAGGGATATTTTCCGGCCTTTACCTACCGGCAGGAGGCCTATTACAACCTGCGAAAGGCTCAGGAGGTGGTGGACAATTACCATCAGGCCATTGAAATTTACCCCTATTATCTCAAGCCCTATCTGCTGGCTGTAAAGGTCTTTTACTATTACCGACAGTATCAGGATTCCCTGGATGTGATTAAGCGGGCCCGGGAGGCGGGGCTTGGCAGCCATGAGCTGGATTTCTTTGAGGCCCGGAACCTTCGGTACACGGCGCAAACCAGGGAGGAGACGGAAAAGGTTCTCCATATGTGCCAGGATCTCACCAAGAAATTGCAGGACGAGGATTGCGACATTGAATCCCCTGTGGATGTATACCGGGAGATTCTTCTGTGCCGCATGGATATGCGGGACTATGATAACGGTCTGGAGGAGGCCAACCGGGCAATCCGCCTGTTCCCCGACTCCACCAATTTGATTTGGATGAAGGGAGACTTTTTGCGCAGGCTTCACAAGGACCGCCAGGCCCTGGATATCTACCTGTCTCTTATGCGGGAGCTTCCTGACAATACGGCCCTCTTAAACGATATTGTAGACTGCCTGGAGGATCTGGAGCCGCAGTCCACCAAGATTGTGATTCACTCCAAGCGGATTCTGGAGCTGGATCCCAAGGATCGGAAGGCCAACCATCATCTGATGAATTATTACCAGAATCTTTTTAACCGCACGGACAAGATGGAGGATTATCAGAAGGCCATTCCCTATGCCACCCGCCAGCTGGAGCTTTTCCCGGACAGCTGCTATTACTATGTGGAGCGGGGCATTCTGTATCAGGACGGCTATGAGCTGGAAAAGGCCCTGGCCGATTTCCAGAAGGCCGCTGAGTGTAAGCCGGACGATGTGTATGCCTATGCCAACTGGGGGCTGACCCTGCAGCTTATGGATCGGCTGGAGGAATCCGCCCAGATCCTGGAGAAGTCTGTGGAGCTCCTCCATTCCAGCAATGAGCGCACCTCCTTCCCTCTCACCAGCCTGGCCAGGACCTATGTGATGCTGGGACGCTTTGACGAGGCTGTGGCCGTGGCCCAGGAGGTTTTAAATAATTATCCCACCCATTCCCGCAGCGATCTGTGTCGGATCTACCGGCGCATGGGAAAGCCAGAGAAATCCTATCCGCTCTATGAAAATGAGCTGGCGGAAAAGCCCGGGGATTCGGATACCATCAGCGGGCTGGTGTACGCCCACGCGGAGGCCGGGGACAAGAAATTTGGCATGAATTATTACAAACGGCTTCTGAAAAAAAATACAGACATTGATATTTTCAATGATGCCGTGGACTTTTATCTGGATGTGGTTCGTGATTTTAAGGCCGCCTATAAGATTACCAAGAAGCTTTTAAAGGATACGGGAAGGAAGCTTACCTTCCGCCAGCATCGCGCCCTTTTAAGCGGTCATATCAACGCCTGCTTCCATTTGGGCAAGCGGGAGGAGGCCAATCAGTATTTTGAGGAGTATGTGGCCTTATTTAACCGGGAATGCGGCGGCTTTGCCAATTATCTGGAGCGGCCCTCTCTCCGGCCGGCCCGACTGTTTTCCGTGGCTCTGCCCCATCTGTTTTCCGGCCGGCTGGAGCAGGCGGAGGCCTTTTTCCGGGCTATGTTTGAGTGCCGCCGGTGCAAGCACTGCCGGTATAAGGGGTGCTTTGAGGCTCACCAGGGAATGGGGCTTTTGTATGAGATCCAGGGACGTAAGGAGGAGGCCCTGGCAGAGTTTCGCCGGTGTCTGGAGCTGGATGCAACCAACTGGGACGGGTTGTATGCGCTGCGCAATGGGGAGCCTCGGTGATTCCAGGTGATATTTAGTGCAGTAAGGACGCGATACCGGGGCTGGATATCTCACGCAAACAGGGATAACGCTCCGATGAACTAACTGCTAACTTCGACTAGAAAACGCTCAGGAGAGCCTACGCGTTTTAGTCTCCGTAAGCAGTGGATTTCACCTTCGCTAAAAGCACCCCTGCATGGTTTGCTTAGACATATCCAGCCCCGGTATCGCTGGTTGTGGCAATATTATTTGGCCTGGTTTCACTGGTTATGGCAATATTATTTGGCCTGGTTTCACTGGTTGTGGCAATATTATTTGGCCTGGTTTCACTGAAAGTGCTAGAAGATAAGGCGACAGGGGAATGGGCTGGTTTGTTGAGGGGTTGTGGGGGATGGGTTTGTTTTTAGTTTCTTAATTTGACGAATCAGGGTTTACATAGTATACTTGTATTACATGACATCACTTTTTTATATTTAGGAAAAGGAAGCTACTATGATTTTAGGAATTGACTTAGGAACTACCAATAGCCTGGCTGCTTATTTTACGGAGGAGGGGCCCAAGCTTATTCCCAATCGGCTGGGGAAGTTTTTGACGCCCTCGGTGGTGAGTATCGATGAGGAGGGGCAGCTCTACGTGGGAGAGACCGCTAAGGAGCGCATGCTGCTTCATCCGGACAGCGCTGCCTCTGTTTTTAAGCGGAATATGGGCAGTGACAAAAAATATATGTTAAACGGCAAGGATTATACGGCGGAGGAGCTGTCCTCTTTTGTGCTGCGTTCTCTCAAGGAGGATGCGGAGGAATATTTAAAGGAGGAGGTTACGGAGGCTGTTATCAGTGTTCCTGCCTACTTTAATGATATGCGAAGGCGAGCCACCAAGCGGGCCGGAGAGCTGGCGGGGCTTAAGGTGGAGCGTATTATCAGTGAGCCCACGGCTGCGGCCATTGCCTACGGACTGTATCAGGCCAGCAGCAATATGCGCTTCCTGGTCTTTGATTTGGGCGGGGGCACCTTTGACGTGTCTATTCTGGAATTGTTTGAGAATATTCTGGAGGTCCGGGCCGTTGCCGGGGATAATTTCCTGGGGGGCGAGGATTTTACCAAGGTTTTGATGGAGCTCTTCTGCAAAAAGCAGGGAATTCCCATGAATGAGCTGGGACGCAAGGAGCTGGAATCTCTGAAAAAGCAGGCGGAGCAGTGTAAGTTTGGCTTTTCCGGGAGCGTTACCAGCCGTTTTACCTACAGTTATGAGGGAGAACAAAAGGACATGGAGATTTCCCTGGGCGCTTACGAGGATGCCTGTGAGGAGCTTCTGGAGCGTATCCGGCAGCCTATCAAGCGCTCCCTAAGCGACGCAGGCATTCGTCTCCGGGATATTGACCAGGTGGTGCTTATCGGCGGAGCCACTAAGCTTCCCATTGTGCGGAAGTTTGTAGCCCGTCTCTTCCACCGGCTGCCCAACAGCACCGTGAATCCCGACGAGGCCGTGGCCCTGGGCGCTGCCATTCAGAGCGCTATGAAGGAGCGGAACAAGGCTATTAAGGAGGTTATCCTCACGGATGTATGCCCCTTTACCCTGGGCACAGAGGTGAGCCGGGAAATCGACGAGGGCTATTATGAGAGCGGCCATTACTGTCCTATTATTGAACGCAACACCATTATTCCTGCCAGCCGCACGGAGCGTCTGTACACCATCCGGGATAACCAGACCCAGCTTCGGGTGCATATTCTCCAGGGAGAGAGCCGTTTTGCCCAGAATAACCTGTCCTTAGGAGAGCTGCTCATCGATATTCCCAAGGCCAAGGCCGGGGAGGAAAGCATTGACGTGACCTACACCTATGATATCAACTCCATTTTGGAGGTGGTGGTCAAGGTGGTTTCCACGGGAAAAACGGTGCGGCAGGTCATTAAGAGCCAGTATACCCAGATGACGGACGAAGAGATCGAGCAGCGGCTACAGGATCTCTCCTATCTGAAAATTCCCCCCAGGGATCAGGAGGAAAACAAGCTGCTTCTGCTTCGTGGAGAGCGAATTTATGAGGAAAGCATTGGAAATCAGAGAATTCTGGTGGAACAGGCCTTGCAGAAATTTGACAGGGCTTTAAAGACCAACGACAGGGCCATTATCTCCGAGGCCCGGAATCAGCTAAAGGATTATCTGGATAATCTGGAGTCTTAAAATTGACAGATCTTACGATATAAAAGTACGGCATAGTCCCTTTGACTATGCCGCCTTTTTTCTCCCCTATCCCTGCTTCTTGGCCATGTCCTCCCAAGTGTAGGGCGCCAGGGTCAGCCGGATAAATTTTCCCTGCTCCTCGTGGCAGACCGGACATTGATTGGGGGCCTCAGTTCCGTAATACACGAATCCGCATTTCAGACACATCCAGCCTGTCTCCACCTCTGCCCGAAAGAGCTGCCCCTTCTCCATCCACTGGGCAAACTGGCCAAACCGATCCCCGTGAACCTTCTCGATCTGGGCAATGGCATAAAAGGAATAGGCTACCTTGTCAAAGCCCTCCGCCTTGGCCTTATCTCCGAAGGCCTTGTACACCGGATCAAACTCCTCATACTCATTGTGCTGGGCGCAGCGCAGCAGAGTCTTTACATCCTGATACACCTCCACGGGATAGGTGCCGTCCACCCGCAAATTTTCCCCGGACAGCTCTTTTAAATGGGTGTAAAAAACCTTTGCATGGGCCATCTCCTGATCGGCCGTGAACAAAAACACAGACTCCAGCACGGGAAGCTTCTGCTTTTTGGCCTCATGAGCCGCAAAAGTGTAGCGGTTTCTGGCCTGACTTTCTCCTGCAAAGGCCTTCATCAGATTATCCTTGGTTTCGCTGCTCTTAAAATCTATCATTCCTGACTCCTCCTGATAATAAATATTCAGGCTTAGTATTTTCAGGAATTTCCCTGATTATGCAGGTTTCTCTAAAGACCGTAATTCGCTCCTTTACTTTATCGTTAAACACCCTCTCCCTACACGTGCAAAAAGAAATAGCAGCCAGACACTCCCAGAAGCAAAAGCCCTCCCAGGCAGAACCACGGATAAATCCCTCTGGCTCTCATGGCTCCTGCGTCTCCTGCCCCCTTTCTCCCGGCCCTGGAAACCTCCAGCCCCTTTCCCAGGTACAGCCCTCCCAGAACCACACAGAGGCCCACATACCGGGCGTCCATGCTACAGGGGTAGGGATATTTCCAGGAAAACACTGCCGCCGAACCATAGAGCAAAAGCCAAAGCCCCGGCAGGGCAAAGCGCCAGAGAAGGCTTTTGACAGTTCGCCAAACCACAAACAATCCCACAAAAGCCAACAAAATCAAAACCAGATTTCCCGCCAGTATGGCCACTCCCCAGGGCTCCAGCTCCTCTCCATAGGAGAATTCCCCGAAGGAAGCGGTTTTCAGAAGAAACAGATTGAGATTATATTCTGCACTGTCCGCAAACACCGGACAAAAGAGCCGGTCAAAGGGAAAGAGAAGGAAGCGCCGGAAAAAGCCCTTTACCGGCACCTCCGGAATCTCCAGCCGCAGCACATAGGAAAAGGCCTGTCCAAACCTTAAATAGTTGCGGACGGGATAGGAAAGCCCCAGAGGAAAGGCTATGGCCCCAAAGCCTGCAAACCGCAGCAGCAGTCCCCTAATGTCCCTCTTTTCCCTTCTTCTCCAGGTCCGCAGGAGGCGAACCAGCATAAGGGCGCCGGTAAAAAAGGCCAGAAGGCCGCAGGAGAGCTTGGTCAGCATCCCCAGTCCAAAGCCCAGTGCCAAAAGCAGGGTATTCCCCCAGGTGGGGCGGTGATACCAGCGGATGGTATAGAGCAGGATAAAGGTCATAAAAAACAGCACCAGTCCGTCGTTGTTCACCCAGCCGGCCATAAGGTAAAACATGGGCAGAAACGCCACCACCCCCACGGTCAGGCCTTTTCCCGGACCTCTCAGGCGAAGCTCCCGGCAGATTTTCGGAATCAGCAGCAGGGTATAGCAGGAGGCCAGGCAGGAAATGATCTTGGACGCCTCAAAGAGATAGATCAAATCCTCGATTTTCACAACCTTATAGGTGACCCGCATGGCCAAAGCCGCCAGCATATGAAACAGGGGCGGATGATAAAATTGTCCCACATTAAAATCCGGCAGCTGCCGGTTTAGGTACAGGTATAGCACATAGGGTGCGTGGCCGTAATCATGAATATCCAGCCGCTGGGTACGCCCGTACACGAACCACTGGATATCCCCATAGTCATGGTGGCGGATATAGGAATGGGTTCCCAGGGCATATCCCACCCGCATCACCAGGCCACATAAAAGCAGCAAAACCACTGCCCGCTCCCAGCTCATTTTTCCCCGTGCAACAAAAACAAGAGCCAACAGTGCCAAAAAGCCCAGGGCTCCTGCCATTCCTTTGGAAATAAGAGCCATATCATTTAAGTATCCCCTGTCCATGAAATACCAGAACAACGGGAGAAAGAGAGCTGTCAGCAACAGCTCTCCCCTCCACTGGTTCCAGATCAAACGGATTCCCTTTCTCATTGGCCCACCGTCCTGTTATTCCCCGTACCCGTCGGGATTCTGGCTCTGCCATCTCCAGGAATCCGCACACATCTCCTCAATGCCGTAGGCCGCCTCCCAGCCAAGCTCCTTTTTCGCCAGGGAAGGATCCGCGTAGCACTGGGCAATATCTCCCGGGCGGCGGGGCTTGATGGTATAGGGCAGCTCCTTGCCGCAGGCCTTTCCAAAGGCCTTTACCACCTCCAGCACGCTATAGCCCTTTCCGGTTCCCAGGTTGTACACCAGTACCCCCTTCTTTTCCTCCAGCTTCCGGATAGCCTTTACATGGCCCTTGGCCAGATCCACCACATGGATATAATCCCGAACACCAGTTCCGTCCGGCGTGTCATAGTCGTTGCCAAACACCCCGATGCACGCAAGCTTCCCAATGGCTACCTGGGCCACATAGGGCAGCAGGTTATTGGGAATTCCCTTGGGATCCTCCCCGATTTTTCCGCTCTTATGGGCGCCAATGGGATTGAAATACCGCAGCAGAATCACGTTCCACTCCGGATCGGACACTTGAATATCCGTGAGCACCTGCTCCAGCATGCTCTTGGTCTGCCCGTATGGATTGGTAATTTTTCCCTTGGGACAGTCCTCCGTAATGGGAACAAAGGCGGGATCTCCATACACCGTAGCCGAGGAGCTGAATACAATATTTTTCACCCCGGCCTTGCGCATGGTATCGCATAAAATCAGGGTGCCTGCCATATTGTTATAATAGTATTCGATAGGCTTGGCGACAGACTCTCCCACAGCCTTGAGCCCTGCAAAATGAATCACTGCGTCAATGGACTCCTTCTCAAAGATTCGCTCTACCCCGGCCCGATCCAGCATATCTGTCTCATAAAAGGTCACCCTTTTTCCGGTGATCTCCTCCACCCGGTCCAGTGCCTTTTTGCTGGAATTATAGAGATTGTCCATCACCACAACCTCATACCCCTCGTTTAAGAGCTCCACGCAGGTATGGCTTCCAATGTATCCTGCTCCGCCTGTCACTAAAATTGCCATAGCCAATATTCCTCCTTTTTTATCAGCATGGGTTCTCTCCACGCGCCCATGGCTTCCATCTGCCTGTTATGATACTACAAACCACAGCATTTCACAATGGCTTCTGAAAAAACCGCAACAAATCTCCCAAATCCTGCAACAATTTTCCTTCCCTGGGCACAATAGAAAAAAATTTTAATTTTTCTATGCTCCCCCGGAAAAATCTGCTATACTAAAAAAGAAAGGGCAGGCTGCCAAATCCGGCCTGCAGCAAGGTGAATCTATGAAAATCTACAAAACCAAAAATTACGAAGAAATGAGCAAAAAGGCCGCTCAGATCATGGCCGCTCAGGTAACTCTGAAGCCGGACTGTGTGCTGGGCCTGGCCACCGGTTCCACTCCCGTGGGCGCTTACGGACACCTGATTCAGTGGTGCAAGGACGGACTTCTGGATTTCTCCCAGGTAAAAACCGTAAATCTGGACGAGTACAAGGGATTAACCCCGGACAATGACCAGAGCTACCGGTATTTTATGAACAAGAATCTCTTCTCCGGCATTAATATTTCCATGGAAAATACCCATGTGCCCAACGGAGCCGAGACCGACAGCCAGAAGGCCTGCAGCCAGTACAATGCCATTATTGCAGGGATGGGCGGCATTGATCTGCAGCTTTTGGGAATCGGACATGATGGACACATTGGATTTAATGAGCCGGGGGATTCCTTTGAGCTGGAGACCCACTGCGTGGATCTCACCCCCCTGACCATTGAGGCCAATAAGCGCTTCTTTGAGAAGGCTGAGGACGTTCCCCGCCAGGCCTATACCATGGGCATCCGGAATATTATGCTGGCCCGGAAGATTCTCTTTGTCATCAGCGGAGAGGATAAGGCGGAGATTCTGAAAAAGTCCGTGGAAGGACCAGTTACTCCCCAGGTGCCGGCCTCCGTTCTCCAGCTCCACCCGGATGTGATGCTGGTGGCTGACGAGGCAGCACTTTCCCTGATGAAGCTGTAAGTTTGTGGTATAATATCCGCTTCCCTGTGGCAAGCTATCCGCATCCCCTCTTTAGATAAAGGCTCTTATGGTCTTGTCAAAAGAGGATATCGGCAAGAAATATTTTCTGCTGGACGGCAAAATCTCTTCGTGCTATTGCGCAGCAATTTCAAATAGGAGGCATTTCTAATGATTATAAAAAATATTCGGGTATTTCAGGAGGATGGCCACTTTGCCCCCGGAGAGCTCTACACAGAGGGAAGCTCACTAAGCACCGCCTCCAAGGATGATAAGGTGCTGGACGGAAGGGGCGCCTACGCCATTCCCGGCCTGACAGACATCCATTTTCACGGCTGTGTGGGCTATGATTTCTGCGACGGCACCCAGGAGGCTATGGAGGCCATTGCGGATTATGAGCTGAAAAACGGCGTTACCCAGATCTGTCCGGCCACCATGACTCTGCCGGAGGAAACTCTGGCCGGCATCGGGGGGGAAGCCCAAAAATTTGCGCAAAAACAGGCACGGATTCTGGAGAATTGCCCTTCCTCCCAGACTGGCGGCACGCCCGGAGGCAGCCATTCCTCACAGGCCGGCGCACGCCTGGTAGGGATTCACATGGAAGGCCCCTTTTTGTCCTACGAAAAAAAAGGGGCGCAGAATCCCCTCTATCTGAAAAAGCCGGATATCCCCATGTTTCAAAGGCTCCAGGAGGCCGCAGGAGGGCTTTACCGCCTGGTATCCTTGGCACCGGAGGAGCCGGGAGCCATGGAATTTATCCGGACCCTAAAGGACCAGGTGGTGTTAAGCCTGGCCCACACCACTGCGGGCTATGACATTGCCCGGGAGGCTTTCCTGGCCGGAGCCAGCCATGCCACCCATCTCTTTAATGCCATGATGCCCTTCTCCCACCGGGCTCCCGGGGTGGTGGGCGCCGCCTTTGACGATCCCCATTGCCAGGTGGAGCTTATCTGCGACGGCATTCACCTGGCGCCTGCCGTGGTGCGGGCGGCCTTCCAGATGTTTGGAGACGACCGGGTGATTCTTATCAGTGACAGTATGATGGCCACCGGACTTACAGACGGAGATTATTCCCTTGGGGGACAGGCCGTAAAGGTCTGCGGCCCTCTGGCCACCCTGGCGGACGGCACCATTGCCGGCTCTGCCACCAATCTGATGGATTGCCTCCGCCATGTGGTGAAGGACATGGGGATTCCTCTGGGCACTGCCGTCAAATGTGCGGCCGTGAATTCAGCCAAGTCCATCGGCATCTATGATCGTTACGGCAGTCTGGTTCCGGGCAAGGCCGCCAATGTGGTGCTGCTCAATGAGGAGCTGGAGATACAATCCCTGGTTTATGAGGGAGAGCTTTTATAAAAATGGCTAATCCAGCTCTTTTCTGGTATAGCTTCCCGGGATTCCCATCTCCTCCCGGTATTTGGTCACTGCTCTTCGGGAGAGCTTGATGTTTTTCTTCTTAAGGGCCTCTGCCAAAGCCTGATCGCTATAGGGCTTTCGCTTATCCTCCGCAAGGATCAGCTCCCGAAGCAGCTCCTTTAGCTCCATGGTTCCCACTGCCCCATCTCCCTTTGCTGTGGAGACCGGGGCAGAAAACAGGCTTTTCATCAGCAGAGTTCCCCCGGGATACTGCAGATATTTTCCCTTGATGGCCCGGCTTACTGTGGAGGTGTGAATTCCCACCGCCTCCGCCACATCCTTCATGGTCATGGGCTTTAGAAAGTCCCTCCCCTCCAGATAGGCCTTCTGCTTCTCCAAAACCTCCCGGGCAATGGCCAAAAGGGTCTGCCTTCTCTGGGCAATGCTGTTCATCACAAACCGCACTCGCTCCAGCCTGCTGCGAAAATACTGGCTGAGCTCCTCATCCTGGGAGCTTTTTAACATCTGAACATAGTAATCGTTGATGTGATAATCCTCCACCCAGCTGTCATTCAGCTCTATCTCCCACCTGTCCTTCTCTCTCCGGAAAATAATATCCGGCACCAGGTAATTGGCCTTTCCCTCGCTAAACTCCCGCATGGGCCGGGGATTCAGCCTGGCAATCTGCTCAATGCACTTGCGCACCTCCAGGGTGGACAGACATAGGCTTCGGGAAATGTTGCTGATCCGTCCCTCTGCCACATCGGTCAGATGCTCCTCCACCACCCGCCACACAGGCGTGCCTCTAAGACCCTCCATCTCCAGCTGCTTTAAAAGGCAGCTTTTCAGATCCGGCGAAAAGATCCCCCAAGGCTCCAGACCCTGGAGGATGCTTAAGGCATAGGCTGCCTCATCCACGGATGTTTTTGTCTTTTGTGCCACTTCCTCCAGAGGAACGGTGAAAAACCCGGTGTCGTCCAGGCAATCCACCAGATACTCCAGTAATCTCCACTGGGAAGGGGAAAATCGCTGCTGGGGAAGCTGATAGAGGAGATAATTTTTTATCTGGTCCTGGTCCTGCACAGGGATATCTCTTCTCCTCTTATACTCTTCCTCCACCATCTCTTCATAGCTTCTTCCATAGGTTACAGTATGCTCATAGGTCTTGCGAAGCTCCTCGGAGCCGGCTCCCATGCCGCTCTCTCCGCTCCACTCCAGCAGAGGATTCTCCAAATATTCATTTTGCAGGAACTGGCTCAGCTCTCCCTGATCCATGGCTAAAATCTCCAGGGATTGTATCTGGCTAGGCGCCAGGAGCTGTTTTTGCTCCAGCTGTATTTCGTATTCCAACTCCATGCTCTGCCCTCTCCTTTGCACAAGCATACCATGCTCTGAAACCTTTGGCTCCTTTTAGAGCTCCAGTCCCTTTGCATACAATTTATAGATTTCCAGCCCGGACAGATCCACATCCTTTCGCGTAATGGGATCCCCGGCCTTTACCTCCCGCTCCAGGGTGGCGCCGTTTAACAGGTAGAAGGGCGCCAAATCCCCCACAGCCTCCCGCTCCAGAAGCTCCGGCACCAGGCCCTTTATGGCATGGTGATGTCCCTCCACTGTGAGCACAGTTCCCTTGGGCAGATCCTCTTGAGCCACGCCGGCCAGCACCGACACCTGTCTGCATTCCGGATGGGAGCCGATTCCCATAAGATCTCCCAGGAGAATGGAAACCGGTGTCTCCAGCCCCATATAGTGATAGGGATAGTATACACAGGCGTACTTTCCGCTCTTGCTCATGACATGGCCCTTCCCCTTGAGGATCTCCCACATCTTTTCATTTTCACACTTAATAATGATAAACTCCCCCCCGCAGAAGCTGGCCTCATCCTTCTCCCGCAGGTTGTAGAACACATCCACCACCCCGGACTTTTTCAGGATTCCTCCGTCCTCCTCCGGAATAAAGATATCCGCCAGCTCGCTCACCTTGGCCACAGGATAGCTGAGGAAGGGATTCGCCGGTGTAAGGCCCGTAATATTGGAGACCAGGTTCATCTCGCAGAGATCCGCAGAGATCACCTCCGCATATTTGTCCACCAGCCTGCGCCGCTCCTTCAGGGTCTCTGTTCCCTCATAGCGCCAGCAATCCAGCATTTCCGGCATCTGCTCCTTTGCGCCGCTTCCGTCTGTGTAGGTCAGCTCCTTGGTCTCCCGATCCCAGACAAAATCATACTCGCTGGACTTTCCGGCCGCAACCACCTCCAGGCCCAGCAGCATGGCCCAGGAATAGAGATCCAAAAGGTTCCGTGGCTGATCCCCGTTTACCAGGGCATACACCACGCCGTTTTCCGCTGCCACCTGGTTTAAGAGGGGCCCGCACACACTGTCCGTCTCCTTGGAAACCATATACACATTGATTCCCTTTTTCAGGGCAGACAGGGCTGCATCCGAGCTCACTGCCGTATTTCCCGTGCACTCTACCAGGGCTGTGATGCCGCACTCCATGACCAGGCGATAATCGCTGACAATCAGGATGGCCTCCTGGGAAGCTCCCCGGATCTCCTCCTCATCCCGGCAGACCACAATCCGGCTCTCCTCATATCCGATCTCCTTTAACACCTCCAGACACTCGTGGGGATGCCGGGAGCAGATTACCCGAAGATCCATAAGCTTTACCTTGGGAATCTGGGCCAGCAGCGTGTAGCCATAACCGCGGGTGGCGCCGATAATGCCCACCCTGGACCGTTTCGTAGAATGCTTCAAAAGATTGGTATAATCCATGTGATGTACAACTCCTTTTATTCTTTGTTTTGCCTGACCCATCCTCGGTCAGCTCTCCATCCTCTCAGGGACGAAAGACAATCTTAATGGCCGCGTCGTCCTTGTCCGCCAAATCAAAGCCTCCCTTGATATCTGCCAACGGGAATTCATTGGTGATAAGAGGCTTAATCTTTACAGAACCCTGAATAATGGGCCGCAGGGTGTCAGGCACCCAGACAAAGCGCTCCTGCCAGGTATGATGCACCAGACAGGTATTGACAAATTCCAGCCCGTCATCGTGCCACCGACTGATATTTAACGTTACAGGAGTCGTAACCCAGCTGTAGAATACAAACTTTCCGTTATGCCGGATCATGGCACTGGCCGCGTTAAAGGATTCTGCCGATCCTGCTGCCTCCACCACCACATCTGCGCCCCGGCCTCCGGTAAGCGCCTTGACTTTTGCCACCGGATCCTCCTCCTTAGAGTTGATTACCAGGTCAGCCCCCAGGGATTTTGCCAGCTCAAGCTTTCCCTCCAGCACATCCACCACAATCACCCGATAGGCGCCCTTTAGCTTAGAGCACTGGGCAATGATCTGGCCTGCATAGCCGCCGCCCATGATCACCACGGTGTCTCCCAGCTGTACGCCTGTGTGCAGCCCGGAATACATGGCACAGGCCGTGGGCTCTCCCAGAGCGGCAATGTCCATATCCAGTCCTTCCGGAACCGGCTGAAGCTGGAAATTCTTGGCCTTAAAATAATCGGCGAAATTGTTGTTCCAGCCAAAGGCTATGACCTGATCTCCCACCTTGTAATCGCTGACACGGCTGCCCACAGCCACCACCGTGCCTCCGCTCTCATGGCCCAGCAGGAAGGGAAACTGGGGAGGCTGCCGAAATTCCGCAGTCTGCGGAGGCATAAAGCCCCGGTAAAAGCTTTTGTCCGAGCCGCAGATGCCCATCATATGATTTTTGACGATGATATCGTCCTCTCCGCATTCCAGCTCACGCTCTATAAGCTCAATGTCATAGGCCTTGTTTAAACGAGCGGCCCGTGTGATAAATTTCTCCATGGCATTCTCAATCCTTTCTGTATCTGAAAACGAGTCATTAAATTACATGCAGGGCAACTAAAATGCAGGTGATCACGGCTCCCGTAAAGCCTGCTACGGTGGAGGCTCCGCCTACGCCCCGGATACCCTGATTGACATCCATATTGGACATGGAAACAGTTACCCAGAAGCCGGAAGAATTGGCGTGCTTAAACATAAGGGCGCCGGTACCGCAGGCCAGGAAGGCTGCAACCGGGGAAATTCCCAGAGTGGAAAGCATGGGCTGCACCAGAGCGGCTGCCGTCATAACGCCCAGGGCATTGGATCCGGTGACCACATGGATGATAGCAGCAATGATAATGGGAATCAATATTGCCGGGAAGGGAGACTGTACAATAATGTCTGCAATCTTCTCTGCCACGCCGGCATTCTTTACAAAGGTAGCCAGGGCTCCGCCCATACCGGTTACCACGATGGGCATAGCGGCAGCCAGGATGCCTTCGTTTACCCAGTCATTCAGCACCTTCTTGCTCTTCCACTCCTTGCCGGTGAGGAACAGGGACAGAATACAGCCGGTAAACAGAGCGGCCAGAGGACTTCCGATAAAGGCACATACATTTGCAATGCCAGTTCCCGGAGCCACCACGGACACTACCGTGTTCAAAAGAATGAGAAACAGGGGGAACAGAATAGGCATCATGGATTTGAAAAGGGAGGGAAGCTCTGCCCCTTCGCTTTCCTTGGCTGCCAGGATAAACTCCTCCTTGGGCTCCACCGGTGTCTTTAAGGTCATACAGTACAGCGTAGCTGCGATGACGCTGGGAATGGCAACAACCACGCCCCACAGAATGGCCTGCCCCAGAGGCACCTCCAGAAGTGCGGCCGCAGATACGGGGCCGGGAGTAGGCGGTACCAGGGAAGCGGTAACCAATGCTCCCAGATACAGGGCGCTGCCGTAGCTCATCATGGATTTCTTGGTCTGCACGGCCAGCAGGGACACAATGGGGATCAGCAGAATCACTACCGTGTCTGCAAAAATGGGAATCCCCAAGATGGCGGAGGACAGGGCGATGGCCCAGATCATATTCTTTTCTCCTACCAGATGAATGGCCCATTTGGTAATGCGGACAGCCGCGCCGGTTTTTTCCAGAACTGTTCCCATGGTACATCCCAGAAAGATGACAATGGCCACGCTCTTAATGGTTCCGGAAAAGCCGCTGTTGATGGTGCCTTCGATTTCCTCCCAGGGAGTTCCCAATGCGATGGCCAGAATCAGGGCGGCAATCAGGATTCCCATGGCTGCATTGACCTTGCACTTGGAGATCAGGAAGATCATCAGTACAATGACAAGAGCAAAAACAATAAGCACGTACGATGTTGACATAAGTTTAACCCTCCTATAAGTTTTTATATTCTGTATAAAAAGCAAAACCCATGCCAATGATCTGTAAATGATGAAAAAGAATTTGTCCCTTCCCAAAACCCGGCAAAATCAGACATCATTTTTTAAAAGTTTCCACCTATCCCTCCTTATCCATTCCCTTCTCCTTCATTTCGTTGCAATTTTTACAACATTTTTAAAACAATCGCAACATTTTACATCATATCTGGTATTTTTTAAGCTTTCGCCACAGGGTGGATCGATCCATGCCCAGAAGCTTTGCCGCCCTGGTTTTATTTCCCCCGCACTGCTCCAGCGCCCGGCGCAGCCTCTCTGGCTCACTTAAGACCAAAGGCTCCTCCTGCCCCATTTCCTCTAAAGCCCCCCCATCCTCCAAATCCGGGGGATAAAGGGCTTCCTTCAAATCCTGGGGGGTAATCCTCTCCCCCTGCTTCAGGGCAACCACCCGCTCCACAATATTTTCCAGCTCCCGCACATTTCCCGTAAAGGGATATTTGCGCAAGAGAGGCAGAGCCTCCGGCTCCAGACAGGCCTGGGGATTTTGGGTCTTCTGGCTGTATTCCCCCAAGAGATGCAAAAACAACAGCTCCACATCCTCCCCCCGCTCCCGAAGAGGCGGCAAAAACAGCCGAAGCACATCCAACCGGTATACCAGATCCCGGCGAAAGAGCCCCTGCTGGGATAACCGGGTAATGCTTTTATTGGTGGCAGAAATAATCCGCACATTCACATGGATCACCTTATTATCCCCAATGCGGCGGACCTGCCGTTCCTGGAGAACGCGCAGAAGCTTGCTCTGGGTGGACAAGGAAATCTCCCCGATCTCATCCAGAAACAGGGTTCCCCCGTGAGCCTGCTCAAAGAGCCCCATCTTTCCCCCCTTGCTGGTTCCCGTAAAGGCGCCCTCCACGTAGCCAAAGAGCTCGCTCTCCAGAAGGCTCTCCGTGAGCGCGGCACAGTTGATGGCCACAAAGGGGCCGTTTTTCCGGCTGCTGCTGTTGTGAATGCTCTGGGCAAAGAGCTCCTTTCCGGTTCCCGTCTCTCCCACAATGATCACATTGGAATCCGAGGCCGCATACCGGCGGGCTGTCTCAATGGTTTTGTCAATGATAGAGCTCTTGTGAATAATGTCCCTGAAGGTATACTGGGCCTGATGTCCCCGCTCCCCAAGCTTTCGTCGGATCTGCCCTTCCAGCTCCTGGATCATGGTCACGTCGGAGAGATTCATCACCACCCCGGAAATCTCCTTGTTGGCAATCACCGGGGTGCAGCTGACGGAAACCGTCATTTTCATGCCCGGAATGGTCACGATCCGCCCTACCTCCTCCTGTCCTCTGGCCATCACAGACAGAAAAATTTTATGGAGATAGGGTAAGGCCTGTTTTAAGGGCTGGTTCATAAGGCTGATATCCCCGCTCATCTGCCGGGCCACCCGGTTCCGCACCCGGATAATCCCCTTTGCATCCACATAGAGCACCCCTTCCTTGGAGGAATAGATGATGGTCTTGTACATCTGGGAGGTGATCCGCTCCTGGCGAATCTGCTTTACCGTTAAAATAGCCTCGTCAATGGCCCGAACCAGGGCGTCCTCCCCGGTCTTGATTATTATGGAAGGAAGCCCCCGCTTTTTCGCCAAAATATTGGCGGAATATCCCCCAATCATGGCGTCACAGCCTGCCGCCAGGGCCTTTTCCACTGTGTCCGGCAGATCCTCGTGATACACCGGCCCATAGACCTCCGCAGTGGTGCGAAAGAGCTGACAGATATTTTTTACCTCGTAGAGCTGTCCGCTAAAGCCAATCACCGCAATTTTCCTGGGATGATAGCTCTCACAGCACTCCGAGACTGCCCGCATAATGTCATAGCCGGTAATGGAAATGTCTATGGTAGGAACCTGGGTGTATTTAAAGGTGGTTTTCTGGGCCGTGTAGCCTCTGGCAATGATGGCGTCATATTCATCCGTGGGAACATCCGGGGTATCCTCCACGGTCATGACCTGGACGTCCGCATTCAGACGCTTTCTCTCCGGGTGGCGGGTTAGGACATAATCGACTTTTTCTTTTAGCTCCGGGTAGGGGACGATGAATAAGAGGCGTATCATGGGAATTCTCCGTATTTTTCACATAGGTATTGCAGTTGGTGTTGTACTGTTTCAATTATACAACCCTGCAACGGGGGCGTCAATTTTTAAATGTGGGGGAGAGGCTGGTTTGTGGGAAAGGGACGCTGGTTTGTGGGGAAGGGACGCTGGTTTGTGGGGAAGGGACGCTGGTTTGCGGGGAAGGGACGCGTTTCAGCGGGAACGCTGGTGCTTGGCTCACAGTAGCGCCCTCTTTTTAGAATGATGGAGACATTGAAAAATGCTTTTGGAGGATTTATAATGGACATCATAAGTTGGAGGATTTGAGTCCTATCACTGTTCCGGTTTTGGAATCTGTTGTAACTTATGGAGGGCTTGGGAGATGGTTGAAGTAAATTTTTATGACGCGGTTGATGATTCCTTATTGCGGTTTGCAGTTATTATTTCAAAATACAAGGGGAAATGGGTATTTTGTAAGCACAGAGAACGGAATACCTACGAAATCCCTGGCGGACATCGGGAATGTGGGGAAGATATTTTTACCACTGCCAGGCGAGAATTAAGGGAAGAAACAGGCGCTGTGGATTTTACTATACAGCCAATCTGCGTGTATTCTGTGAAAGGAAAAACGAGAATCAGCGAATCCCTAAATGCGGAAACCTTTGGTATGCTTTTTATTGCTCATATATGCTCCTTTGAGGAATTACACAGTGAAATAGAAAGTATTTTGATTACAGATCATTTGGTTGATAATTGGACATATCCGTTGATTCAGCCTAAATTGCTGGAGGAAGCAAAAAACAGAGGCTATCTGTAAGCTTCTGTATTATGTGAATTTTGGTTATTCATGTAAATCATATATGGGGACTGGTTTGAAACTGGCTTTTTGGCTTGATTGGCACAAAATTTGCTCTATATTGTATTTAGATGATATGTGCAACAAGAAAGAGAGATGAGGAGGAATTTGTATGGCGGTTTTCGGTTGTATTGCCGATGACTTTACCGGCGCCAGTGATGCAGCTTCTTTTTTGGTAAAGGGGGGGATGAGCGTCCGGCTTTTTAACGGGATTTCCGAGATGGAGGTCCGGGGGGCACAGGAGGAGGCGCAGGCCATTGTGATTGCCCTGAAGTCCAGGACCCAGGAAACCCAAGGGGCTGTGGCAGACAGTGTGAAGGCGGCGGCCTTTTTGCTGGAGCAAGGAGTTCGGCAGATTTATTTTAAATACTGCTCCACCTTTGACTCCACACCAAAGGGGAATATCGGGCCAGTGGCGGATGCCCTTATGGATTTGACCAGGGCTCCCTATACCATTCTGTGTCCTGCCCTTCCCGTAAACGGCCGAACCGTGGAGGGGGGACGGCTTCTGGTAAATGGGGTGCCTCTGGAGGAGAGCCCTATGAAAAATCATCCCCTCACCCCTATGTGGGATTGCCGGCTTCACAAGCTTATGGAGCCCCAGAGCCAATATCCCTGCTTTTATGTAAACCCGAAAGACCTGAAGGATTTTTTAAATTCCGCCAACGCCCAGGAGCCCTGCTATCTGATTCCCGATTATCGAGATGCCCGGGACGGGGAAAGAATTGCCTCCGCATTTTTCCACCTTCCCCTTCTCACCGGGGGAAGCGGCCTTCTGGAGCCCCTGGCCAGGCTCTGGACCCAAAAGCTTTCCGCCAAGGGAAGCATTCCCAAGAGCGGCACCCGGGGACTGGCCCTCCTGGTAGCCGGAAGCTGTTCCAGGGCTACTCTGGGGCAGATCGCTTGGTATCAGAGCCAGGGGGAGCCCTGCTATAAGCTGGACCCGGAGGCTATGCTGGAGGGCCGGCAAAGCGTAGAGGATGCCTGGAGCTTTATCAAAGCCCACACCAGCAAGGAACATACGGTTCTGGTATACAGCTCCGACACGCCGGAACGGGTGAAGGAATTTCAAAGGCTGGGAGCCGGCAAGGTAGCCGCCATGCTGGAAAATGCCCTGGCAGAGCTTTGCATCCGGGCCGTAGCCTCCGGCTACACCCGCATTATCTCCGCGGGCGGGGAAACCTCCGGCGCCGTATCCAAGGGTCTTGGCTTTACCTCCTGCTGGATCGGGGAGAGTGTGGCTCCCGGCGTGCCCATTATGGTGCCGGCAGGACAAACTGACGTTCGCCTCGTATTAAAGAGCGGCAATTTTGGGCAGGAAGATTTCTTTGCCCGGGCCCTGGACATGACCCTGGACCCGGACGAGTAACCAGAAAATTTTTAATCAGCTGCTGTCCGTACAAGACCCGGAAGCATTTACGGACGTGCTACGGACGGAAATGCTTCCACATGCCGGGGGCTTGGGAGGACTGCAGCGGAACTTTTATAGGAGGAAAAATGAATACTACTTTAGAAAGTAAATTAAAGGATGCCGTCTGGACGGCCCACAGTCTGTTTGAGCGGGGGAAAACTTCTGGTTCCTCTGCAAACATGAGCTTTCGCCATGAAAACCAGATCTACATCAGTGCCAGCGGCTCCTGCTTTGGCACTATGAAGGAGGAGGATTTTGCGGCGATCTCCTTATCCGGGGAGCCCTTGTCCGAAAAGAAGCCCAGCAAGGAATGGCCGCTGCACCTGGCCCTCTATGAAAAATCCCCGGAGGTGGGAGCGGTTATCCATACCCACAGCACCTACAGCGTGCTCTGGAGCTTTGTGCCCCAGATCCCGGAGCTTGACTGTATTCCGGATCACACGCCCTATCTGAAAATGAAGCTTGGGACCGTGGGACTGATCCCCTATGAGAAGCCGGGATCAGAGGCCCTCTTTTCGGCCTTTCGGCAGAGGACAGGAGCAAGTGACGGCTTTCTTCTGAAAAATCATGGTCCTGTGGTGCCGGGAAAAACCATTCTGGACGCCTTCTATTGTCTGGAGGAGCTGGAGGAAAGCGCGCGGATTGCCTGGGAGCTTTATGGGGTAGGACTGGGCTGAGCTACCGCCCAGGATTTTCCGGCTTCAAATCATGGTATCATCCCTGAGAACCTCTGCCAGGCGAATCCTGCGCACACTCCGCCAGGCCAGAGAATAGGCCAGGGCCACAAAGCCCAGGATAGCCAGCATAAAAATCAGAATGGGAAGCAGAGGCGCCTCTGCCAGAAATTCTTCCACAGCAACGTAGCTCAGCTTCAGCATATACCAAACAGCCAGAATCGCCAGGGGAAGGGCAGCTAAAATCGGTCGAACCCCCAGAAAAAGCGCCTCCAGACAAAACATGTTTCTGATTTCCCTTGGCGTCATGCCAACGGACAGATACCTTGCAAATTCTCTTTTCCTTTGCCGCACAAACCCCAGGGTGTTGGAAAACACATTGCCAATTCCAATCACGGCAAGCAGGGCGCAAAATCCCCCAAACACCACCTTGATTCCCTGGATCTGCCTGTTGTTGGTCTCATACTCCTGTATGCGGTTCTCGCTTTCCAGCATATGGGCTGGTCCGAGGAGCCGGTGAATCCCATCCTGTATGGCGCTCAGCTCCTCCTCGGTCACATGCTCTCCCCCGAGAACCCGAATATAGGTGTCCTTCTCTATGCCCCCTATCTGCCCCCTGATTTCCTTCCATAAAGACATTGGAAGAAAATGCACCAGCTCATAATAGTCAAGGGTCGCGTATTCCTCCCGCAAGAGGGGAGCCTGCGTCGTATAAGACAGGACGGGAATTTCCGCTGCCATTTCCTCACGGCCTGACTGCCTTAAATCACTGGAACTGTTTTCTTCCCTTGTATAAGGCATCCAGTCCGGGTGTCTGAAATCAGGATTTGTCACATCCCGAATCCGGTTTAATATGACAGCTCCGTCAAGCCTTGGCCCAATGCCAAGTTCCCCACAATAGGCCAAAAAGCTGTTGTCGTCCAGAATTACCAGAGGGGCGTTTACCAGCCATCCCTCCTCAACCCTAATCACATCTTTTTCAGAGGCATGAGAAAATCCCCCAAAGGCCTTCATCTCCTCACTCATTTCTTCCTCTGTGATAATTCTTTTTGCTGCTGCCTTTTGATACACCACAGCGCTCTCCACTCCGGGAAGTTTTTGCAAAGCTTCTGTCTCTTCAAAGGTCTCTGCCCTTGTATCCCCAAGGGTCACCATAATGTCCCATGCATTCTGATATTTTTCAAAATAGGTTTCCCTTGTACTGATTCCGGAAAGAGTAAAAAAGCACTGCATCACGGTAAAGGCCATAAAGGAGCATATGAGAGAGAAGGATGCCGTCCGCAAGGCTTTTTTCTGTGCTCGTAGTGCATTGCCGGCCAGCTCTGCCTCCACCCCAAACAAGCGGGGGAGGATCAAGAACTTCCTCCTGCGCTCTAGCTGCAGCTCCCCTGTATTTCCAATGGCTTCCAGGGGCGTGAGCCTGCTCAGCCTTCTGGCCGGCAGCCACGCGGAAATCCATACGGTTATGATTGTGACAAGGAGCGTGCAGGCAAGCACCAGAGGATGATACCCGGGAACTGCCGGATGGCGTCCCGGAACACGGCTTCCCAGCAGCATATTGCCTAAGTGTACGATTCCCACACTGCCCCCAATTCCCAGCAAATTCCCGGCCAGGACAGGCAACGCGCAAAGAGCTGCCGCCTCCTGCAGCAAACACCTTCGAATCTGTCTTGGAGTGGCGCCAATGCTGGAAAATATACCAAACTGGTGAATTCTTGCATGCATGGACACTCCAAAGGCATTGTGTATGATCACAACCAGAGAAAGCGACGCCAGTGTCGTTATTATAAGAAACATAGGAAACAGAAGTCTTGGCGCCGTGTCCCCAACAGCCCGGATCAGATACATGGCCAGAAGCTCATAATGATAGGTAATCCTTTCCGGCGAAACCCCGATTCGATTTGCAATACGGGGCGTATCAGAGAGAACGTTTCTCACATTCTCAAAATAAATATCGATTACCGGTTCCTCTCCTTCGCTCCCCCTTTCGTTTATTTCCACATTTTTTACAGTGGCAAAATTCTCTATGGCTTCTAGGTCCTCCCCGGTAAGCTCTCCCGTAATCCGGCTATGCCAGCCGCCCTCCTTAAGCTCTATTCTCTCAACCTCATATTTCCAGGCATTGTAAAACAGGCCGCACAGCAGGGATAAAAGAAGGGCCGAAATAAACGCCGAGAGCATAAGGGCCAAGGCCGTGGAAGGGTTATGTTTCAAATAGCCTGCGGAATATTCTCTCCACATCTTTCTCACCTCCTTCTCTGGTCACTGATAATGCGCCCATCCTCAATGGTGATCACACGTTCCGCCTCCAAAGCCACCTTTTCATCGTGGGTAATAAGCAAAATCGTCTGATCCAGATTGCGGTTGGAAAGCTTCAGCATATCAATAATTTCCCTGGAATTTTTCTGATCCAGATTTCCCGTGGGCTCATCAGCCAAAAGCAGGGTCGGACGGTAAATCAAAGAGCGTGCCATGGCAACCCGCTGCTGCTGTCCCCCGGAAAGCTTGCTTGGCAGCGCCTCAAGCTTGTCAGAAATGCCAAGAGCGCTCACAATCCTGTCAAAATACTCTTCATTGGGCTTTTTCTTGTCCAGTGCAAGAGGCAAAAGTATATTTTTCTTCACCGTAAGGGTGGGAATCAGGTTGTAAAACTGATACACCAGCCCCACCTTTCTCCGGCGGAAAATCGCCGCCTGCGTCTGATTTAACTGAGAAAGATCCGTGCCATCTATCAGAACCCTCCCCTCTGTAGGCGAATCCACACTGCCCAGAATATGCAGCAGCGTGGATTTGCCTGATCCGGATGCTCCAATAATGGCCACAAACTCCCCCTTTTCCACTGACAAATCAATCCCATCAAGCGCCACTACCTGATTATCCCCGGAACCATATACCTTTCTGACCCCTTCACATCTCAAAATCTCCACTCTAATTGCCTCCTTTCTTCCTAAGTATAGCAAACGAAAGTTACAACTCAGTGACTATAAAACCGAATTTCAAAGCAGGCCCCGCCCTCCAACCTATTTTTTGCCTGTATGGTCCCGTTTTGACGTTCTATTATCTCCTTAGACAGAGCCAGTCCGATTCCTATACCACCCTCTCTCACATTCTGCCCCCGGTAAAACCGTTCAAATAGATGGGGAAGATCTTCCTTTGCAAAGCCTTCCCCCTCATCCCAGATAAGGATCTCCGTATACAGGGAATTTTGGGTATAAGAGCAGTGGACAGCGCCTCCACGGCTGTGCTCCATACAGTTTTTCATCAGGTTCATTACCGCCTCCATGGTCCAGTCCAGATCCCCGAGGATCCGCATCTCTCCCAGCTCCGGTATCTCCAAGGTCGTCCCGAAATCGGCAAGCAGCTCCTGCAAATTTTCTGCCGCAAGGATAAGCAGGGTAAAAACATCGATCTCATCCCTTTGCAAAAAAAGAGTTCCCGCATCAATGCGGGCCAGAACCAGCAGGGCCTCCTCCAGGTGTGTAAGCCGCAAAAGCTGTCTTTCCACCTGTTCCACATGGGCCCTTGCTTTACATACAGAGCAAGCAGAGGCGCCCTCCATAAATTCCTGCTTCATCATCTGTACAGAAAGAGAGATGGCTGTGATGGGGGTTTTTATCTGATGGGCAATATTGGACAGATTGTCCGCAAAATCATTCCTGGTCTGCACAGCCGCATCCCTGGTCTGATAGAGATAGGTCACGGTCTTGTATATCTCATCCTCCAGCTTAGAAAAATCATCCTCTCCGGAAGGGGAGAGAATGACTGCTTTTCCAATATTCACCTGTTCCAGGTAATCGGCAAGCGCCTGCATTCGCAGGGCCTCCCTTTTATTTCGGTGCCAATAGGTCAGCATAAAAAGAGAGATTCCCACCAGAAGCCCTGTTGCTGCAAATAACATATTTTGTCTGTAGCCGCCCCCTGTAAAATCAGAGCTTCCATATCCCCAGGAGGACAAAATGTCCTTTTGGGCCGTGCCTTCCGGATTTTCCCTCGTATATTCCTTCAGGGCCGCAGAAATGCTTCTCATTGCCTCCGGCTCCTGCTCTGCCACTTCCCCGCAGACAGCGTTTAACAGTTCAAAGGAAGCCCGGCGGCCATGGGAAAAGGCAAGCAGAGCAGAAACCGCGGCGGCCACCAGACTGACGGATACTACAAATCCCAAGGTGTGAAGGCCGTTTTTCTGTCCGCTCATAGAGAATCCTCCATACGGTAGCCCACGCTTCTGACTGTTTTCAGACAGGCCGGCTGACCAAGCTTGTCCCGCAGTCGTTTCATGGTAACGGTGAGGGTGTTATCATTTACATAATTCCCCTTTGCATCCCACACCTGCTCTAAAATCTTTTCTCTGGTCACTGTCCTTCCCTTGTTTTGCATCAAACACAGCAGAAGCTCATATTCAGCCGCAGTCAGAGGGATTTCCACTTCTTTGCCACATGGCATGGAGGGATACCCGCAGGGTATTTCCGCTTCTTTGCCACATGGCATGGAGGTAGAAACCGTCCGGCGATTTCTATCAATCACAATCCCGCCGCAGGAAAGATACCGCTTTGCCACATGTCCGGTTCTTCGCAGCAGCGCTAAGATCCGTGAATGCAGCACCTCCAGCTCAAAGGGCTTTACCACATAGTCATCCGCGCCATTTTCAAAGCCTGTAACAATCTCACTGGTATCTCCCCGGACCGTAAGAAAAATAATGGGCAGCTCCTTCCAGCTACTTCGAATCCACTGACACAGGCTGTCTCCCCGGCCGTCCGGCATATTCCAGTCCAGCAAAACAAGGGCGGGCACATAGCTTCTTAATGCCTGCCTCGCCTTCCCAAGCGTAGCACACACGGTTACTCGGAATCCCCTTTCCTCCAAGTATTCCTTTACCACACCTGCAATATTGGGATCATCCTCAATATAATATAGATCAACCATATCCAATTTCCGCCTTATCTTTTTTTCTATCATAGCAGACAAAAGTTACAATTTTGTGACAAAGCAATTTCCATGGCTTTCCTCGGATTGGGAGCATTTCTGGTATTGGTGGAAGAAGCCAAATTTTTGTGATATATTATAACAGAAATTTTTTCAAAAACTTGTAAGGTTTTGCTTTCTCCAAGGTCTTATAGTGGAAAGGAGGTGGTAGCGTGACGGAGTTCGAGAAAATATATCAGGATTATTTCCATGATGTGTATCTCTATATTCGCAGATTATCAGCGGATGAGCATATCGCAGAAGAAATTACCAGTGAAGCATTTTTCAAGGCCATGGGTTCCATCAGCCGTTTTCGCGGCGATTGTGACATTCGTGTGTGGCTCTGTCAGATTGCAAAGAACTGTTATTACACATATCTGAAAAAGGCAAAGAAAACGGAGCCTGTGGATATTGTGGAATTGTCAGAATTGCCATCCAAAGAAAGCTCCGCGGAAGAACAGTGTATGAGGCGCGAGGAAGCTGCACGGATAAGAACTATTTTGCATCATATACCGGAGCCATACAAAGAGGTGTTTATGTGGCGGGTGTTTGCAGAACTGAGTTTCAAACAAATCGGGCAAATATTCGGCAAATCGGAAAACTGGGCCTGCGTGACCTACCACCGGGCCAAAACAATGCTTAAATCCAGACTGGAGGACAAAACCTATGAGAAATGAATGTAATATTATCCGGGACCTTCTACCGCTGTATGCGGAAAATATGGTAACTTCCGATACCGCAGATTTTGTTGAAGAACATTTGAAGGGCTGTGAGGCTTGCAGAAGGGAATATGCGCAAACCAAAGAGCCCCAGCCAAGGCAGGAGGAACCCAGCGCCGCCCCCCTACGAAAGCTAAGTCAGCAGCTAAAAATCAGGAAAATTCAGACCATGGCCCTGACGGCCCTATTTGTGATCGCATTGCTTGTCTCCGCCTTTGCTGTACTGGATGCTCCCATTTATTTTCCGTATTTTGAGGGGCTTGTCACCCCCCAGGGGCTGAGCGATAAGGGAATGCTTCTCACCTTTGATGAAAAAGTAACGGATTTTTCCTACACGGTCTATGAAGATCCGGACGATGGAAATCTCTATTCCTGCCAGATTGAAGCGTGGACCTCTCTCTGGGATCAATGGTTCTCACAGGAAAAAGGCAACCTATCGGCCATGGTTATGACAGAGCATAGGAGACCAATGGTTGCCGTATATATTCCAAATGACGGAACGGAGGATGTCTGCATTGCTAAATATGACCCGGATGCCGAAAATCAAATAGAACAAAATGTGGACTATGAAAGCAGAATTACATTGCCGCGCCTGTCGCTCACCTATTATTTTGTACTCGCCGTCGCAGCATTGTCCGTTATGGGAATCCTTTGGCTCCTTGCCCGAAAAAAGGCAAAATTGCGTGTCCTTATAGAGCGCATGGGGCTATATCCGGTTGCCTATCTTATCAGCCATTGTATGGTTTCCGGTATCAGCTGGGCATCTTACGCATTGCCTCGTGATCTCTCCCTTACCGTCTTTATATCCATCCTGTTGTATAGCGGCTTGCTGTTAGCGCATCATGTTTGGGGATTAAAAAGAGAAGAACCATGTGAAGAGCCTTCTGGAATACGCTGATAGCTGTACAAAGCTTTCCCTTGTTTCGGCTTATAAGGCCAAAACAAGGGAACATACCTGGGGCCGGAACGCCAATCTAAAGCAACGCCTCCCGCTCTACTCTTAGCTCTCCAAATACCCCTCCTTCACCATATCCTTTACTACATCTGTAGGAATCTCAAACTCCTGGCTTCCCATATAGCCCGGTCCCACCTCATACTCGTCAAACACAATAACCAGGTGATTGGCTTCATTCACATAGAAGGTGGCATCTCTGCGGATTTCCTTAAAATCCCATTCCGGCATATCGCTGTCCAACCAGTAGGCGAGCATTTCATCCTCTTCCATCCGCTCCTTCATCTGGATCTTAATGTTCTCCGAAATAGCTGTCACATAGTCTGCTCCCTCCTGGAAAAGTCCGTCCAGATCTATCATCTCCCCTGTAGTCTTATCCACATGGTAGATTTTCACCAGCTGGGCACCGCTGGCCATGACCAAGAGCTGGTCAAACCGAATGGAGAATAGCTTATCATTGTCCGTAATCACATGGTAATCCAGGTCTACAGACTGATGGCCCTCTCCGTCCGCGGCCTCCACGTCCGCCTCATATTGGGCGATAATGGCATCCGTGTACTCCGCAATCCGCCGGTTCAGCTCCTCTGTGGTTTCCTCCAGCACCTGGCCCTCCGGGTTCTCCACCTGAATCTCGGGTACCTTAATATTGGCCTGCATGGAATTGTCCTGGCTCTCATAATGCCGGAAGGTAACGATTTTTACAATATTTCCCAAAATAGGAATATCCTCCATGGCATAAGCCACCGTGGCGCTGGAATTGGCCAGTACCGTAATCGCCAGCATGGCAGCCGCAGCCGCGCCTCCTATCCGGGTCGCCCACACCACAAATCCGCTCCGCTTTCTGCTTTCCCGCTTTCCTGCCTTCATACCCTCTCTCCTCTCTGTTCCCTTTGAAAATACCCCCGCTGCTTCCGTTTCCTTTTCCCAATCTGTTGCCGGACTCTCTCTCTTTTGCGAAAGCTTCTCCGGAATCTGCTCCTTAGCCAGCTCTGTTTTAGCTCGCTCCATAGCTGCCTCCACCCGGCCCCGAAGCTCTGCCGGAATCCTTATCTCTTTATAATCTCTTCTCATATTCTCCAGCCTTTTATCCTTCATAGGACAAGTCCCCCTTTGTCAGTTCTACCTTAAGCTTCCGCAAGCTGCGGTACAGAATCGTCTTAACGGTATTGATATTTTCATTCAGAATCTCCGCCACCTCTTGAATCTGCCTGTCCTCAAAGAATCGCAGCACCACCACGGCCTTTTCCTTTTCACTGAGCACCTCCAGGGCTTCCACTGTGTCAAAATCCTGATACTGGTCCTGGGTTCCTGTCTCCCGAATCTCCTCCACCACAGTCTCCCGGCGGTTTTTCCGGATAAAATCTATGGCTGTATTCATAGTGATCCGCCAGAGCCAGGTCCGGATATATCGCTCCTCCTTCACCTGTCCTGCACTTTTCATGGCTCTGTAGACGCTTTCCTGGACAATATCCAGAGCATCCTCCTCCTGATGCACATAGGTGAAAGCCAGACGGTACAAAGCCTCATAGGAATCCAGGATCTGTTCCTCCACTCTCTTTTGTATTGCCTCCTGCTTCAAACGAATGCCTCTCCTTTCCTTCCGTTTCTGTCTGTTAGACGCACGGACTGCCAAAAAAAGTTTTTATAGGAATATTATTTTTTTAAGATAAACGGATACCCTTGTCAAGAGAGGGTAATCCTTCTTCATAGCAAAAAGGCCGGCGCTTTCCAGGCACACACCTGAAAAGCCACACAGCCTTTCTCAATCTTTCCCAAGCTTT
The DNA here is from genome assembly GCA_947574135.1 of uncultured Lachnospiraceae bacterium. Taxonomy (GTDB): domain Bacteria; phylum Bacillota; class Clostridia; order Lachnospirales; family Lachnospiraceae; genus RGIG4284. Next base: position 46,283 of record CANPIM010000006.1, on the reverse strand, counting down.
TACACCCTTTTCGTCTCCTCCAGACGCCTCAGAGTATTTTGATAATAATTCTCATTTTGTTCCATGCCAAGATACTGGCGGTTCTGCCTTTTGGCCGCCACCAGGGTGGTTCCGCAGCCGCAGAAGGGATCCAGCACCACCTGATCCTCCAGGGTAACCAGGGCAATCAAAAGCTCCATAAGCCCCACGGCCTTCTGGGCCGGATGTAAGCCATGGTCCGATTTCTCTCCCCGAATTCGCAGAAGGTTGGAGCAGAGCTCTCCTCCTGCCTCCTGCCCGGTGCGCCGTCTTAATTCCTCCTCGCAAAAGGCCCCCAGACCATACCGGAGAATATTATCCGTCAGGGTCTTTCCCTGAGGGTAGGGCTTCATAAACCACAGAATGGGCTCAAACAGGGGACGAAGATTGCCCACCTTCCAGCCCTCCCAGCGGCGGCTGTTTTCCAGGTCTCCCCGCCGTTCCAGCACACAGCTGACCCGCTGGGCCCGGTAGGCGGCGGAATTCTTTTCCCACACCAGCATATCCTTGAAAATAAAGCCGCTGTCCTCCATGGCACAGATGCATCGGTGGGCCATGCGCCGCCCGGCAAATATAAAGCAGCTGGCACCCGGCTTCAGCACCCGGTACCAGTCCGGCGCCCATTTCATACACCACTGGTAATATTCCAGGGGAATCTGCTTATCCGCCTGGGACCAGCCGTTTAAGGGCTTTCCCCGGGTCTTAAACACGCTGCCGCTCTTTTTCTGGGAGGGACTTGCCCCCAAAAGTCCCCGATTGGTATTGTGGTGGAGCACATCCCAGGCATCATAATTAATCCCATAGGGAATATCCGACAAAATCAGATGAATGGACTCGGTCTCCACCTTCTTTATCAGCTCCAGGGAATCTCCCTGCCATACCTCCCTCATTCCACGGCCAGCCTCAGTTCTTCTCCGCCTGGATCTTATGCCGCCGGGCATATCCGGTAAGAATCAGAGTCAGAGCTCCGTCACCAGTCACATTGCAGGCTGTCCCGAAGCTGTCCTGAAGGGCAAAGATGGTCAGCATCAAGCCGGTGCCTGTATCGTCAAAGAGCAGAATCCCCGTAATCAGTCCCAGGGACGCCATAACCGTTCCTCCCGGCACTCCCGGAGCGCCGATGGCAAATACGCCCAAAAGCAGGCAGAACAGAATCATGGTTCCCACAGAGGGCATCTGTCCATAGAGAATCTGAGACACGGTCATCACAAAGAATACCTCTGTCAGCACGGACCCGCACAGATGAATATTGGCAAACAGAGGAATGCCAAAGTCCACCATATCCTCCCGAAGCACTGAGGATTTCTTGGCACAGCGCAGAGCCACTGCCAGGGTCGCCGCCGAGGACATGGTTCCCACAGCCGTAATATAGGCCGGTCCGTAATGCTTCAGCACCTCCAGGGGCTTCTCCCCGGAATAAATGCCTGCCAGAATATACAGAAGGGCCATCCAGATATAGTGCCCCACCATTACAATGAGAATTACCTTTAAGAACACTGGCAACTGCTTGGTAATGGTCCCCTCATAGGCCAGGCCGCAGAAGGTGGTTGCAATATAGAAGGGCAGCACGGGAATCACCACCCGGGTAACCATGCTCAGCACGATCTGCTGAAACTCATCCAATACCTTTTCCGTGGTCTCCGATTTGGTCCAGGTCACCCCAAGCCCCAAGAGAACAGAGAACACCAGTGCGCTCATCACCGGCATTATCTGGGGAATTTCCAGCTGGAAAATCACATCCGGCAGCTTTTTAAGCCCCTCCACATCCGACGCAATGGACAGATGAGGAATCAGACCGTAGCCTGCTGCCATGGAGAAAAACGCAGCTCCGATGGAGGACACATAGGCCAGCACCAGCGCCACCCCCAACATCCGGGAGGCATTCTTCCCAAGCTTGGTAATGGAGGGCGCAATAAACCCAATCACAATCAAGGGCACGCAAAAGGTAATGAGCTGCCCCATGACCTGTTTTAAGGTCACCACCACATTCATCACAGATTCGTTGGCCACAAGGCCCACCAAAATTCCCAGTATCACCCCCACCAACAGACGCGCCGGCAGGCTCTTCCAAATTTTCTGCATAACTGTTTCCCCCTTCTTTCCATGTCTAACACCAGAATTACCTAACACCGATTATATATGATTTTCTCCAAATACACAAGAAAAGCTTTTCTATATTTAGCTTATGCAGGGGTGGGAAAAAGGTGCCGCACACGGACCTATGGCTGCTCAAATATACCACACCGGAATCTGCAAAATATTTTCCCGCAAAGCCCCCGGCTGGGGACACATACAGACAATAGCGCCCATTCCCCGTTTTTTATCCTCCAGCTTATCTAAAACCGGAAATGCACTGGTTTCATCCCCAGACACCTTAGGATTCTGCTTGATCTCAATGGGATAGAGCACCCCGTTTTCTTCTATAATCAGGTGGATCTCACGCTCCGTCTCCACAGCCTCCCCGTTCTTTTTCGTCCTCTTCCTGTCCCGCCCCCGATAATAGGACACATAATAGCAGTAATCCAGTCCGGAATTGGAAAAGGACTTTAAAATCTCTGATATGACAAAGGTTTCAAATATATGACCGCTAAAAGCTCCGTAGGCCAAAGCATCCTCTGTCAGCCACCGGGTCAGATAACAGGCAAGCCCTGTGTCCCGGAAATAAAGCTTGGGCGTCTTTACAGCCCGTTTCAGCACATTGGAGAAATTTCGTCAAATACCAAACATCTCCACAGCCTCTCCCCAGGCAGCCGGATCCGTCAGGCAGATACGCTCCTTTGTAAAGGGCTGTAAAAATTCCAGCCTTCCTGCATGGAGGGCAGCGTGGGGCTCTCCCTCTCCATACAGCCGTCTCCCCCACAGGGTTGCCTGTTCTGTATTCTCCCCATCTCCCGCCGCCTCCTTGTTCCACAAGGGATGATACAGGGTGTCTCCCAGCAGCGGACACCCCAGCCATTCCATATGCACCCGGATCTGATGGGTCCTTCCCGTATCCAGCCGCAGACGCACCAAAGAGGCGCCCTCCCTGGTGGCCAGCGTCTCATAATAGGTCCTGGCAGGCTTCCCGTCCGGGCGAACCTGCATACATATCTCCCGGGAAGGCTCCCCTGCCTGTTTTGTATTTTCTTCTTCGGGCTTCTTCTCCGAGCTCTCTCTCAGTCCCCTTTCCTCCGGGCCTCCTGCCGGTCCTATGGGCTCCTCCACCCATCCCGCTGCCGGACTGGGCTGCCCCTGAACCAGGGCCATATACTCCTTTTTCAGAAGTCCCGTCTCCTTCTGCCAATTCAGGCGGCTGGCCGCTGCCTGGCTCTTGGCCGCCAGCACAATGCCGGAGGTCTCCCGATCCAGGCGCCCGATAAGGCGGATCACCACCTGTTCCCCCTTTTCCCGGAAATAATATTGCATGATATTTGCCAAAGTGTCTCTATAATGGCCTCCCACAGGGTGGCAGACCAGGCCGGCCGGCTTGTGAACTGCCAGCACATCCGAATCCTCATAGAGAATGGAAAGCTCCCCCGGGACGGCCAGGAGCTGGTGGGATCCCAGCTCCTCCTCTTCCAGGCAGGCCTCCACCAAATCACCGCCATGCACCGGCTCCGTTACCCTTCTTGGCTGCCCGTTTACACAGATTCCAAAAGAGCGAAATTTCGCCTGGCTGATTTCCCGAGGGCTCATTTCCAGGATCCTCTGCAAAACCCATTTCACCGAACGCCCCTCCCCCTCCGGGGGAACCAGCGCGGATATCTGCTTTCTCATCTCTTTCTCATATCCCCTCTTTCCTTTCTCAAAAAATCCTTTGTCAAAAAATCTCGTTTCCCGGATTCTCCCAAAGAATTTCCGTTTCCCGGGGATAGTAGTCCCTAAACTCTGTCACAGTGCTATCCTCTCCCCCATATTGAGCCAGCCAGTCCTCATATCCGGGATTTTCCCAGACTGTTCCGTCGGAAAAGGTAAGCTGCCGCACCTCCAGGAGAACGTCATTCACCGGCTCGGCCAAAGACCATCCCCCCGGCTCCTCCCACACGGTTCCCGATTCTATTTTCAAATCATCTCTTTGTACCACATGCTCATAGGCTCTTTCCCCGGAGGAATCCAGGAAATCCCACTGGAGCTTCAAAGGCTTTCCCTCCCCGTCAAAGGCCAGCATGCCATATTCCATCCCCACAATGGTTTTTCCGCTGAAATTGGCAAACACCTTATGGATATAGAAGCCGCCGTCCTCTCCATACTGCAAAATCTCCGTTCCGTCCCAGGAAACCAGGCTTGCTCCCCCGCGATGCTCAAATTGAATCTGATCCTCATTGACGGAAATGGTCAGCTGCTCTGAACTGTACTGCCTGGCCAGAGATTGAAAATACTCTGTTACCTGCTCCTCACCCATGGAGAGCAGCTCCTTGAGACTTGTATTCTCCCAAAAATTTCCAATTTCTTTCAGTATTCCTTTCATACAGGCATTCCGCTCCCCCACTGTAATGGTTTCCGGATCCTCTATTCTATAGGAAATCACATAATATAAGCTGCACCAGCTCCCGGTGCGCTCCTCCTGTTGGAAAAATTTTCTGCCTCCCACCCGGGCCGCCTCCACAGGCTCTCCCGTCTGCAGGCTGGTGATCCGCCGGTAGTTTTCCTCGCGGGAAAACGGGAAGGTAAAGGCCACAAAATCCTTCTCCGACGGGGTCAGGGATACCGGGGATGCCTCTCCAAAGGCATCCCCTCGAAACACGTCCTCCCCAATGCGCTCCATGCTCTCCGGATTTTGGTTGCACCAGTCCAGAAGCTCCTGATTAAACTCTGCCAGGGTGCGCTCCTGATAATCCGCCGTTTTCAGGGCCAGCAGGGACTCATAATCCGAAGAAGTCCCCGGAGAGAACTGGCGCTCCTCTGGCTCCTCCTCCCTTTTGCCCTCTGCTTCTGGTATCCCAATTCCTTTCCCCCGCAGCGTATCCCACTCTTTTTGCTCCTCCCGGGTAGCAGGGCGCAGGCCATTTAACCTGCCCTCCTCATAAACTGCTATGAGCTCCACCGCATCTGTGGCATAATCCCGGTACCCGCTATGCTCTGAAATCCAGGTTTGCTCCGCCTCATCCCAGATACCCCGGACCTCCCGATCCTCATAATACATGCGGACACTGCCGCCATTACTATCCTCCGCATATTCCCAGGTAAGACCAAAAGCCTCATAGGGCTTCAAGATCAAGGCCCAATTCTCCCGTACCCGGGCGGAGATCTGCCCGGACAGAAAATCCTCCACCTCCCCCGGCTCTCCTACCGGGATATAGCTGTATTCCAGGGAGAGAGACAGATTCTCTGTGCCAGACTTTTGCTCCAGCCGCCGGCTTTCCTCCTCTAAGGCACTCAGCATGCCCTCCCAGTCCCTAAGCTCCTCAAGGGAGCGTTCCATGAGAAAGTCCCTAAGTCCCTCATGAACGGCAGGCGCTGCCGCCTCATAGGTTCCCACCAGAAGCTTCTCCTCGTCCAGCACCGCAAGATGCAATACATATTCCAAAAAGGCTGGCTCCCCGGTCCCCGGCGCGTAATACTGCACCCCGTCGGAAACCTCCCGCTCCCTCCACCTGTCTCCGGTCAGAGGCGCAAAAACGGAAAAATAATATTGGATAAAGGCGCTTAAGGCCTCCGCCTCCCGGCCATCCGGCAGCTCATACACACAATCCCACTGGGAGAATCGCTCCAAAAGCTCTCTATATTCCAGCGTGTCTGTCATCTGCCACATTTGCTCCTGATAGGCAGAGACCGTCATGTCCTCGTACCCCTCCACCCACAGATCAAAGAGCATCTGGCTCTCCTCCCGGGTAAAATCCTTCCCGGGCAGGCTGGTCAATGCCTCCCTTAAGGAATCCGGCCGGGCCGAGGTGGCAAAGGCGGCGGAAATGCCCAGCACCAGGGCCAAAGCCGCCCCCAGAGCTGCCAGAGAATACCTGTGATGTTTCATAATGGCCGTAATCCGCTCCTGAATGGCGTTTTTGCTAAATCCACTGTAAAAGGGCAGCAGCCGGCTCCTGGCCTCCTCCATGCCAATGAGGGTCCTGGCATAGGAAGCCCGGGCCTCCGGTCCAAACCGCCGGATCACCTCCTCGTCACAGGACAGCTCCAGATCCCGGTTTGCCAAAAGATACAGCAGCCATACCAGTGGATTGAACCAGTGGAGACAAAGAACAAGGGTGAGCAAAAGCTTGGTCAGGGCATCCAGCCTCTGAATGTGAATCCGCTCATGCTCCAGCACATAGGCCACGCTCTGTTTGTCCCCCCAATCCATTTCCTTGGGCACCAGAATCACCGGGTGAAGGATCCCATAGGTAAGAGGCGCAAAGATCCCCTGAAGCTTACGAAGGGCAATGGTCCGGCCCAGACAGCCGGATTTTCCATGATTCCTCAGCCACTCTTCCGCCCCTTCCTCCTCAACCGGAAGGCTGGTGCCAAATTCCCGGCAGCAGCGAATATAGGAAATGAGAAAGTATGTGGCCAAAACCCCTGCGCCTACCGCCCACACAAGGGTCCAGAGGGAAGCTACGCGGAAAAGGTGAGACAGACCCGCAATCCCGGCGGATGCTCCGGCCGTCTGGCTTTCCACTTCGCCTGGCCTGACTACCTGACCCTGGCTTTCCGCTTGGCCCGGCCTGGCTACCTGGCTCTGATTTTCCGCTTGGCCTGGCCCCACCAGGTCTTTGCCCTCCTGCAAATTCTGCAACCCTCTGTCATCAGACAGCCCTTGCGTCTGCCCGGATTCCCATTCTGTAAAAAGGACCTCTTTCTCCGACGCATCCCTGCTCTCCTGCAGCCAGAATCCATGTTCCCCCAGCAATCCGTAAACACTAAGGGGAGAGGAAATGGAAAAGGGAAGCAGAAGCCTGAGAAGGGCCACGGCCCACAGCGCCAAAAAGGTTTTTTTGGGCAGCCGGTTTATAAACAGCGCCCGTATCCCGGCAATCACTCCGATCAGCACGCCTCCTGACACGCTCATCTGTATAAACGTCATGCTTCTCCCCCCTATTCCAGCTCTCCCACAATTTCCTTCAGCTTCTCAATCTGCCGGTTTGACAAATTCTTCCGTCCCAGCAATGCCGCAAACAGCTTATCCGCAGAGCCATCGTAAATCTTATCAATAAGCTCATTGGTCTTTGCCTCCTGCACGGCCTCCTTTGGAATCAGCGCATGACACATAAAATTGGGCTCCGTGCGCTCTATGGCTCCCTTTTTTATGCAACGCTTTATCAGGGTATAGGTGGTGTTTACATTCCAGCCCACCTCCTCATGAAGCAGGCTGGCTATATGCTTGGCCCGGCAGTCCCCCTCCCGCCACAATACGTCCATTACCTTTAATTCCGAATCAAACAGCTCCATTTCCATCCCTTGTCCTCCTGCTTTCTGCTTTTCTGACTTTTGCTTTCTGATTTCAGCTTTCTGCTTTCTGTTTTCTGACTTTTGCTTTCTGATTTCAGCTTTCTGCTCTTTTGACTTTTGCTTTCTGATTTCTGCCCTCAGCTTTCTGATTTCTGATTTCTGATTTCTGATTTCTGATTTCAGCTTTCTGCCTTCTGCCTTCTGATTTCTAATTGATTTCTGCTTTCGGGTTTCGGGGTCGGGATTCTGTAATTTGGTAAAATCAGAATTTCCGGTTGCCCTGAAACATATGATTTTGCTAAAATAAGACTGCAGTAGTATCCTTTGCATTTTCATACTACCACAGTCTTATTTTCTTGTCAACTGTATTTTCACGTTCTCCATATCTGGCTCAGTGCACCGTTGCCCTGCTTACTCCGCCAGGTTCGGCCCTTCCGCTGTATCTGGCAAAATCACAGGAATTCCTTGCGCCTCCCCTGGATTTCTCCTCCAAGATCCTGTATAATGCTCTATAAGTCATTATGGCTAGCTTACATGCTGCCCATTACAAAAAAGGAGGACACTTTTATGAACCCCATGGATATCTTTCGCGTAAAAGGCCTTTGGGACAAGTTCACTCAAAATCATCCCAAATTTCCCCTTTTTATGCAGGCCGTAGCCAGAAATGCCATTGCCGAGGGCACCATACTGGATATACAGGCCACCACGGCTGCCGGGGAAACCTACAGCTCCAATCTGAAGCTTACCGCCCAGGATATGGAGCTGTTAGAGGAGATGCGACAGCTTATGGGAAATATGCGCTAAACAGGCTTTTTTGCAAGCTTACGCATTTTTCTGTATTTTTATCAATTAATCCTACCAGATTTCCCCAAATCATGGTACAATGTCTCCATAGGAGCATGGAGAGAAGGAGGAAATGCCTATGCTGACACTCATCCGGGGGGCGGCCGTATATGCCCCGGAATATCAGGGGATACAAGATGTTTTGCTGGGAGATTCCCGCATTCTGAAAATTGCAGAGGATATCCCTGCTGTGGATGCCTATGATGTCCGAGTTCTGGACGGAAGGGGGAAGCTTCTGTTTCCCGGCTTTCTTGACAGTCATGTGCATATCCTGGGAGGCGGCGGAGAGGGAAGCTATCACACCCGAACGCCGGAAATCATGCTGACGGATATGACCTTGGGTGGCGTGACTACTGTGGTGGGGTGCCTGGGAACAGACGGCACCACCCGCAACATGGCTTCTCTGTTAGCCAAGGCCCGGGGGCTGGAGGAGGAGGGTATCACTGCGTATATTTATACGGGCTCCTACCAGGTTCCCGTGCGCACCCTCACCGGCACTGTGATGGATGATCTCATTCTCATAGACAAGGTGGTGGGCTGCGGGGAGATCGCCATTTCCGATCACCGCTCTTCCCAGCCAACCCGGGAGGAATTTGCCCGGATTGTGGCGGATACCCGGGTGGGCGGGATTCTGTCCGGAAAGGCCGGCCTGGTAAATATCCACATGGGAGACGGGAACCGTATGCTTTCCTATCTCCGGTACGTGGTGGAGGAGACGGAGATTCCGCCCTCCAACATGCTGCCCACCCACATTAACCGGAGCATCCGCCTTCTCAAGGATGGCATCGACTATGCCAGGACCCTGGGCGGCTATGTGGATCTCACCACCAGCTCAGACCCCAATTTTCTGGAGGAGGATGAGGTGAAGGCCAGCACAGGACTCAGGCTTATGCTGGAACAGGGGGTGTCTGATCAGCAGATCACCTTCTCCTCGGACGGCCAGGGAAGCATGCCTATCTTTGACAGGGACGGCACTTTTCTTCGTCTGGGGGTGGGAAAGGTCACCTCTCTTTACCGGGAGGTGCGGGACGCCATTCTGGAGGAGCAGGTGGATATTTCCACGGCGCTTCGTCCGGTGACCACAAATCCGGCTGCTCTCCTTAAGCTTCCCCGCAAGGGACGGATTGCCCCCCAAATGGACGGGGATCTGGTGCTGGTGGATAAGGATACCCTGCATATTCACACGGTGATAGCTAAGGGGGAGCTTATGGTACAGGAGGGAAGGGCCGTGAAAAAGGGCACCTTCCAGTAATGCCTGTCGCCTAGGACCTTTCCTGGACGCAAAAGAGCGCCTGGTCGTATCCGGCCATGGCTGCATCTTTCACATCAGTAATACAAATATCTCTGCACATCTCAGGTGCAGAAGAGGGATTGGAGAAAACAAATGAATGAAAAAAAACGAAAGCTGCAAATGCCCCATACCTATGTGATTATTTTCTTTGTGATTCTCTTTGCCGCAGTGCTGACCATGTTCGTGCCTCTGGGGCAGTATGAGACCAAGGAAATCACCTACCTGCAAAACGGGGAGGAGAAAACCCGGACCGTGCTGGATCCGGACAGCTTCCAGTATGTGACCGATGAAAACGGCAATCACATCACCCAGGTGGCGCCTCTGTTCGGAACAGAGGATTTCGGACGTCAGGGAATTCTCAACTATGTGTTTGAGGGTCTGACTGTGGGCGATAAATGGGGCTCTGCCGTAGGCATTGTGGCCTTTCTTCTGGTTATCGGAGGCGCCTTTGGCATTGTCTTAAAAACCGGGGCCGTAGACCAGGGCATCCTGGCTATGATCAATAAGACCAAGGGAGCAGAAAAGTTCCTGATTCCCGTGCTGTTTGCCCTGTTCTCTCTGGGCGGCGCCGTATTCGGCATGGGCGAGGAGGCCATTCCCTTTGCCATGATTCTGGTTCCCATGTTTATTGCCATGGGATATGACGCCGTGGTGGGTGTCTGTGTTACCTATTGCGCCACCCAGATCGGCTTTGGCGCTTCCTGGATGAACCCCTTCAGCCTGGCCATTGCTCAGGGAATTGCCGAGATTCCTGTGCTCTCCGGCGCCGGCTTCCGGATTGTTCTCTGGTTTTTGTTCACCGGTATCGGTATGGCCTTTACCATGGTCTATGCCTCCAAAATCAAAAAGAATCCTCAGCTGTCCGTGGCCTATGACAGCGATTCCAAGTACCGGGAGGAATTTAAGGTGGAGGATACGGTTGTGGATTTCCGTCTGGGCCACAAGCTCATCCTGCTGGTGATTCTGGCCACCATGATCTGGACGGTGTGGGGTGTGGTGGAAAAAGGCTTTTACATTCCGGAAATCGCCTCTCAGTTCTTTATTATGGGTCTGGTATCCGGTATTATCGCCGTGATATTCAAGCTTAACGATATGCGGGTCAATGACATTGCCTCCGCCTTCCAGAGCGGCGCGGCTGACCTGGTAGGACCGGCTTTGGTGGTTGGTATGGCACAGGGCATTATCATTATCCTGGGCGGCACCAGCGCCTCCTCCCCCACCGTGCTGAATACCATTCTTCACGCCATCAGCAGCGCTATGCAGGGCCTCCCGGCGGTGATCTCCGCATGGCTGATGTACGTGTTCCAGACCGTGTTCAACTTCTTTGTGGTATCCGGCTCCGGACAGGCGGCTCTCACCATGCCCATTATGGCTCCCCTGTCGGATCTGGTGGGCGTAACCCGTCAGACCTCTGTGTTGGCCTTCCAGCTGGGAGACGCTTTCTCCAACCTGATTGTCCCCACCTCCGGCTGCCTTCTGGGAACTCTGGGCGTTGCCAAACTTGAGTGGGGAAAATGGGCGAAATTCCAGATTAAAATGCAGGGCGTATTGTTTGTAAGCGCTTCTATTATTATGATCCTTGCAGTGCTGATTCATTTCTAGTATTCATGGAAAAGCATCTGGCAAAGAGCGAAAGAGGGCAGGCCCCATATCATGGGTGCCTGCCCTCTTCTGCTCTGTTTTTCTTAGTTCTATTTTCCCCGCAAACTTCCTCTCTGGATTTCCGGTTTTACTCTACCGTATAAATCCATCCCTTGGGAGCCTCCAGACGTCCCATCTGGATTCCGGTCAGGGTATCGTAAAGCTTTTGCGTAACAGGTCCCATCTTCTCCATGCCGCTGGGCAGGCAGATCTCCTTACCGTGGTCCACAATCTTTCCCACGGGAGAAATCACAGCCGCCGTACCGCAAAGGCCACACTCGGCAAATTCCTTAACCTCCTCCAGAGGAATCTCACGCTCCTCCACCTCCAGGCCCAGATACTCCTTGGCCACATACACCAGAGAGCGCCGGGTGATGGACGGCAGAATGCTGGAGGACTTAGGAGTCACTACCTTGTTGTCCTTTGTCACAAACAGGAAATTGGCTCCTCCGGTCTCCTCCACATTGGTTCTTGTGGCAGCATCCAGGTACATATTCTCGTCATAGCCCTCCTCATGGGCCGTAACGATTGCATGAAGGCTCATGGCATAGTTTAAGCCTGCCTTGATATGTCCCGTTCCCTGAGGCGCCGCCCGGTCAAAATCGCTGACCCGAATAGTCAGAGGCTTTACCCCTCCCTTGAAGTAGGGCCCAACCGGGGTGGCAAAAATGCGGAACTGGTATTCATCCGCAGGCTTCACCCCAATCACCGGATTGCTTCCAAACATATAGGGACGCACATAGAGGGTGGCTCCCGTTCCGTAGGGGGGCACATAGGCGGCATTGGCCTTTACCACCTGAAGCACAGCCTCCACAAAGCGCTCCTTGGGAAATACCGGCATTTCCAGGCGCTTGGCCGACTGCTCCATACGCTCCCCGTTTAAATCCGGGCGAAAGGTCACAATCCGTCCGTCCTCCGTGGTATAGGCCTTCAGCCCCTCAAAAATCGTCTGGGCATACTGGAGCACCCCTGCACACTCACTTATGGTAACCGTGCTGTCCTCCGTAAGCCCACCTTCCTCCCAGGCTCCGTTTTTGAAATTGGAGACAAATCTTTTCTCCGTGGCTATATACCCAAAGCCAAGATTTGCCCAGTCGATATTTTTCTTCTCCATATTCTCCTCCTATCCGCCGTCCTGAGGGCGGCCGCATTTCTCCTCATTCTCGGGTGCGGACTCTGGCATAAAAAGTCCGGCCAAAGCTTGCTTTTCATTATAGCGCAATTTTTTAGATTCTGCAATGAAAAATCCTAAAAGCAATATAGCAATATAGACTGCCAAATACAACCTACTGATCTCTCATAAACCGAATAAAATACGGGTTACAAATTCCCTGCTCCTGTGTTATACTAAACAAGCAATCCACATTGAACAAACTATAACAAATGGCACCGGGAGGAAATGTATTGTGAAGAAATGCTTTTATTTATTCTTACTGTTTTGCATGGTTTTCCTGGTATCCTGCCAAAAGCAGGAGGAAACAGCTCCAGAGGCGCCTGTCCAGGCCAAGGAGGAGGCGGAGACAAACCTGGAGGAGGCTCCCGCCCAGGAGGAAGAGGATTTGCCGCAGGAATCCCCGGCGCAGCCTGTAAATTGTCTGGAGGATTTATGGAGCGACAAAACGGAAGAGCTGCAGGCCTATGCAAAGTTTGTGGATGAATTAAAGTTTGAGGAAGGCTTTAGCGAAATGCTGCTGGAATACTGGCTGCCCATCACCCAGTATGCCCTTTTGGATATAAATCAGGATGGAATCCAGGAGCTGGCTCTTACCTCTGCAGAGATAGAATATCCGGATAAGGACCCTTTGCGTAATTATTTTGTATACAGTTATGATATGGATACAAAAGAAATATCTCTCCTCTTTACGAACATCAACTATCAGGGTCCCTTTCAATATTCTCCAAATTATCAGGCCCTTGTCTATAAAGGAATGATGCTCTTTGATTTACCGGAGGGTGTGGAGTCTTTATATGAGCTGCAGCAGATGGGCGGACTGGGGGAGGGGTAAGGACTCTCTATGCATTCTCTACAATGGAAAAGCTTGACGACAACCGCTATCGAAAATTTACTGTGGGATCTCCGGACACGGCTACTGCCACGCTGTATTATTCGGAAGGCACAGAGAAGCGTGAAATTTCAGAAGAACAATACGAAAGCTATCTGACAGATGTGCAGGATATTCCCTTTTCGGATATTCCGGTTCCCCCATCCCGGGAACTTTCCCATTATCTGGGGCAGAAGCTTACCGTCTTGCTGGAAGAGACAGGGGAAGAGCTCCAGGAGACAGGAAGTGAGGGAGAATGGAAACGGCTTGAAAATGATACTCTTGCCGTATTGATTGCGCCGGACACTGAAATAATTCATATGATCGAAATGCACATAGGAAGCGGACATACGGTGGAAGGGCTTCGCCTGATACCGGATTTAATGAGAGGGGAAGTGGGCGCCGGCTTTCTCTTAAGGCAGTCCGGCTGGGAGGAAGGAAGCTCCGGCGAATACGAGATGGAATACGTGGATGCTTCCGGACAACGACTGGTTTTGCATATTCAGGAATTAGAAGGAGATGGAATGCTGAGTCGCTTTCCGCAATTAGAAAGCATTCGAATTTACGCCAAAAAGCAATAGGGAAATCCTGGAAAATCAGGAAAAACTCCCCTCCCTTGACAGGTGCGCGTATCCTGTAAAGGGAGGGGAGGCTTGTTATGAATGTCTTTTCTCCCGATTTAACTGACTGGAAAGAAGCTTATCCAGATAAATGGACTTAAACTGCTTACTGGCCAAGGCCTGCTTCAACGGCGGCAGCTTCAGAATCGTCCCAAACACTGCTGCCATGGCCCGGTGATTTGCAAAGGCCTGGTTGTCAAAGACCAGATTTTGCAGGGTCCCCTTTTCAATGGCCTGCAGCACAAAGCGGTGGGTGCTGTTTACCGGCGTGATCACCTGCATAGGCCGGCGCTTTAGCTCCAGGGCTTTGGTGGGACAGTTGTGGGCGCACACCCCGCAGCCCAGGCAGATCTCTGTATCCACCACGGCCCGCTTCCGTCCGTCAGCTCCCTCCTTCATGGAAATGGCCTGAATGGGACAGGCCTTGGCGCATTTTCCGCAGCCCACGCAGGAGCTCTCCTCCACCCTGGGAATATAGTTCGTTGTGGCTACGGGCTGCATGGGGCTAAACCGCCGGGCCGCCTGGAGAGCCTCACAGCAGCAGCCACAGCAATTACAGATAAAGGCCGGATCCTCCCGGACATTTTCCCCGATCTGCACCAGATTGTGGGCATAGGAGCGCTCCAGGGCATCCATGGCCTCCGCCTTGTCAATGAGCCGGGCATAGCCGCCGTTCTGCGCCAGAGACCGGGCCACATTGCCAAAGGTCAGGCACACGTCCAGGGGCGCATGGATCTCGCAGGGATGCCCCACATGGAGCATCTTATGCCGGCAGTAGCAGGTACCAAGGCCAATATATTCCGCCTCCTCCACAATGTGGCTGGCCCGCTCATAATCTAAAATATGAAGGGTATTCTCCGTGGTCAGCACCGGCTCCTGGACAAACACCCGGCCAAGCTTGGTCTCTGTGGCGTAAAACAGATCCTTGACAAAATCCTCCTCCACATTCATATACTGATAGTAGAGCTGGCTTAAAAGCTTCTGGTCAATGTCCCCCCTGGTCCGCATCAGGGCAAACTCAATAAACCCGGCCATGGGCGGCGGCATAACAAACTTGCGCACTCCCTGGTGAAAGGAGTCCACCAGGAGCGCCTTCTCACACAAATGCTCCAGAAATTTCTCTGCCCGGGCCTCCGTGGTATTCCAGATCCGGGCCGCCCGCTTAGCCGTAAAGGGCCGCACCGGAAGCTTCGCTACCCATTTGGCCTCCTTTTCCGTGTACAACACCTGTAAAATCTGATACAGACTGTCAGAAACCGGAGCTCCCTGGGTAAACCAGTTGATCCGATCCTCCAGATTCTTATATGCATCTCTGCTTGTAATATGTCCCATAACCTACAACCTCACTGATTCTTTCCCGGGCGAAAAATCCGAATGCAGCACCAAACAATGGGAAAAAATGTCATTCCCAAAAATACCGGCAGAAACCAGACCCCCAGATTTTTCTGCCTGGCAGAGCACAGGGTCATCCAGCAAAGGCAAAGCACCGCACTGGTTTTCGTCCATACCACCATGGTCTTTACTGCCCCAAGCACCCGCTCCTTATTCTCGGGAGTGACCTCTATGCCTGTATTCCACAGATCGGGAAATTGCTCCATAAGGCTGATAAACCCGTAAAGGAGTACAGCCATAACAGGGCTAAACCACAGGCTTCCCTTCCCACTCCAGCCGTCCGCCTGCCCTGCCCCGTTATAATGACTGGGAATCTGCTCCGGCAGCCCATTCCACATGTAAATCAAATAGAGAAAGGTCCCTGCTAAGGCCGCCGCTGTCACACTGTTTAAGATTTTATAGTACCCTCTCTTAGGTACATCCGCCCTATCTTTCTTCATATCCATCGCTCCCCTGAGAACATTTCTCTATGGCCCGCCGCAGGGCCTCATTGAAATAGAGAAAATCGTGGGAAGCCTCCCATTCTTCAAAGGTATAGGAAAGCCCAAGCCCATCCAATTCTTTGCAGAACCGCTTATGGTCCTGATAGAAGGGATCCTTTGTGCCGCAGGTCAGATACAGCTGGGGCTGCTTTCCCCGCTCCCTTATGCTTCCGGCCAGCTCCAAAATATCAATCTCCGGAGTCCAGCAAAGCTCCTCCCCAAAGGCTGCGCGGAAATCCTGGATAAGCTGCTCCCCAAAGCTTTTCTGGTATTCCGGGCGCATACCGTGCTTCCGGGTCTCCTCCATGCCCTCCTTTAAAAACAGACAGCCCGAGGAGAAGGCTCCGCAGAATCCATACTGCTCCGGCTTGGACAGGGCGCAACGAAGAGCCCCATAGCCTCCCATGGAGCCCCCCAGAATCATGGTATCCTCCCTCTTTGCCGATATGCGAAAAAGATTTTGACAGATAAGAGGCAGCTCCTCCGTAATATAGGTATAATAACAAAGCCCATGCTTCATATCTGTGTAAAAGCTTCGCTGTACCTCCGGCAGGATATAGACCACATCCCCTGGGCTGGCATAGACCGGAAGCAGGGAATAATCCAGCCAGGTTTTGTTATTGCCGCACAATCCATGCAGCACATAGGCCACCCGGTAGCTGCCCTCCTCCTTAAGCTTGTTGGGAAGGATCAGGGAAATATCCGTATCCATCCCCAAGACATTGGAAAAAACAGTGCCGCTCAGTCTCATCTCTAAATTCCTTTCTAAAATCATAGAAAAATCATTCATATTTTAACAATTCTTCTATCCCCTACAACCCACGCTGTTTCAGCTCCCGGGCAATTTTCTCATAGCCTGGCAGCTCCACCCCGTACCGCTGTCCCAGACGCACCACCTCATAGATCAGGCCATCGATCTCCGAGGCCTTTCCCGCCTCAATATCCCGCTGCATAGAGGTGGAAGCCTCCGGGGTCAGAGCATCCAGAATCTTCAGGTTTGTCTCCACAATGTTTTCCGTAAAACGGATGCCCATAGCCTGTGCCAGGCGGTCTATCTCTCCCATCAGGGCCGCAAAGGTATTCCGCACCTCTCCCGGCTGCTGCATGGCCCCGCATTTCACCCCATAATACTGCCCGCAGGCCGCCATGGGGGATACGTAGGAAAATTTCTGTAAAGCGTCCCGCTGAATGTTCTCCGACAGCACCCCGTCAATGCCGCTGTCATCCAAATCCCTTTTTACCTGCTCCAGCACCGGCCGGTATTCTTGGGGAGTTCTCACCCCAAATACCACCCGGAAAATATCTCCGTTCTGCCAGAGACAGCCGGGCTTTCTGATCTCCGACGCTATATAGATACAGCCGTCGGTTACCAAAAGCTGGGGAAGCTTCTCCTGCAGTCTCCCTCCGGTTCCATAAATATTCAGGATGGGAATGACCACGGTCTCCGGCTTGGCCACTCTCCGGATAAAGGGGACGGTCTCCTCCAGAGAATACCCCTTTACACAGACAAAGATCACATCCGGCTTCTCTGTGTAATGATCCATATCCACAGCCTTTATGGGATAAATCGTGTAATTTCCCTTTTTGGTGGTCTCCATCCGAAGGCCCTCTCTCTGCATAGCCGCCAGGTGGGCGCCCCGGGCTATCAGGGTCACATCCTTTTTGGCCTCCGTCATATAGGCTCCTATACATCCACCGGTTCCCCCGGCGCCGATAATTAAATATTTCATCTTTATACGCTCCTTTTCCCTTTTCGGCCCTTGTCAAAGACGGCCGCTTTCGCTATATTATAGACCACATAAGAAAAAATTTCCAGGGTGTTTCTGGAATTATTCATGCTCCTCCACAAAGGCCGCCACATCTTCGTCCCGAATATCTATGTGCGCATCCGTCCCATCCTTTGCCTGCAAATAAAAATACATGGGCTCCTCCGGATACGCAGTCCCGCCTACCCAGACAGAAAATCGCTCGTCTATTTCATAGATCCGGATTTCCAGCCCGGACCCTGTCTCCACATAGGAATACAAATCAAAGTCTGTCCAGGCCAGGGAATCTCCCTTCCGGGCCAGAAACATCACATCATCCAATGTCAGACATCGATTCTCTACTCCGTCATTCACTGCCTTTATCCAGCGCACGTAGGCCCACTGCCGCTTAGTGCTGTCCACCGTGTTAATGTCTATGGGCGTTCCACATTCCTGGTATACATAAAAGTCATCCTCTCTGTCCGGATTTGTGTAGTATTCCAGCCCCTCCAGTCCTGTATTGTAGGCCTGGTCCTCACCCAGCGTCCCAGCCAGAGCATACCCATAGGGCAGCCTTGACACCGGCATATAGGGGTCCACATACATTTGGCCGTCCATAGCCAGCATGGGGCGCTCTGCATTTGGAGTCTGTGATGAACCGGCATGCTCCCCTTTCATGGGAAGCTTCCACAGAACAATTACAAGACAAATACCTGCCAAAGCGCTTATTTTTATCCAACGTCTCCTCAATTCCATCTCCTTACCATCTCTTGACATGGACACACACCGTGGCGAGATGGTATTCTTTGCTCATAAAAACGTGCCTGTCTGCTGTCTGCTTTCCTCTGGCACACGCTACTTTCTTTTTTATCTTATCACATATTTGGCCAGAAATCCATATGCACTTATAAAAGCCCTTTTCTGACAGAGAACTGCTTCCCTGTCAGAAAAGGGCCTTCTGATTCACTTAATTTACCACATTCACAGGCTTTCCATCTACAAAGGCCTGGAGATTTCCCACCGCAATGTCCATCAGACGCTTTCTGGACTCCTTGGGCGCCCAGGAGATATGGGGGGTGATGATGCAGTTCTTGGCCTGCAGCAAGGGATTATCTCCCCGGATGGGCTCTGTGGACACCACATCCAGCCCGGCCGCAGCTACCTTGCCACTGTTCAGGGCATCCCGCAGATCCTCCTCCACAATCAGGGGTCCCCGGGAATTATTGAGAATAATCACCCCATCCTTCATCTTGGCAATGGTCTCCTTGTTGATCATGCCCTCGGTCTCCGGAAACAGGGGACAATGAAGGGCAATCACATCCGATGTCCGAAGCAGCTCCTCCAGATCCGTATACCTGCAGGTCTCACTTTCCAAATCCGGATTATGGAAGGAGTCATAGGCCAACACCTGCATTCCCAGAGCCTGGGCAATACGGCCTGTGGTCTGTCCGATACGGCCAAAGCCAATGATGCCCATGGTCTTTCCGGCCAGCTCTATCAGAGGATAATCCCAGTAGCACCAGTCCGCATGGTTCTCCCATTTTCCCTCATGCACGGTCTGATTATGATAGCCAATGTGATGGCAGATCTCCAGCAAAAGGGCGATGGCAAACTGGCCCACAGCCGCGGTCCCATAGGTGGGAATATTGGTTACCGGGATTCCCCGATCTCTGGCTGCCTTTCCGTCCACCACATTGTAGCCGGTAGCCAGTACGCCTACATACTTTATCTGGGGACAGGCCTCAAACACCTGCCGGGGCAGCGGGGTCTTGTTGGTGATAACTACCTCTGCGTCTCCAATCCGTTGAATGGTCTCCTGCACATCTGTCAGAGAGGTGCGCTCATAGACCACGCACTCTCCCAAGGCCTCCATTCCCTTCCAATCCAGATCTCCCGGATTCAGGGTATATCCGTCCAATACTACGATTTTCATCCTGCTTTGTCTCTCCTTTCCAAGCTCTGTCTCTTATTTTTCCAGCACTTCCCGATTGATGACATTAGAGGGAATCTCTCCACGCAGCACCCCTACCATGCCGTCTATGGCCTCCTGAGCCATAAGAACGCGTGTTCTTCTCGCCGCGCTCGCCACGTGAGGCGTCATCACCACATTATCCAGATGCTTCAAAGCTTCGTATACCTTGGGCTCCTCCTCAAATACGTCCAGTCCGGCTCCCCGAATCACACCAGTCTCAAGAGCCTCTGCCAGAGCCTTCTCATCCACAATGGGTCCCCGGGCCGCGTTAATAAGGTAGGCGTCCTTTTTCATCTTCCGGAAGGTTTCCATGGAAAACAGATGGTGATTTTCCGGAACGTAGGGCATATGTAAGGTGACACAATCGCTGTTGGCCAGCACCTCATCGAATTCCATGTAGGTGACATTGTACTCCTTTTCCACAGCCTCGCTGGCCCGGAATTTATCATAGTAAATCACCTGCATGCCAAGTCCCTGGGCCTTCTTGCACACCATTTTTCCAATGCGGCCAAAGCCCAGAATTCCTAAGGTTCGCCCGTGAAGCTCCATGTTTTCATCGGTGAAAATAGGGGTTCCCCATTCTCCCCGGCGCACCCGGTCATCGTAGCGGGCAATGCCCCGCATGGTGGTCATCATCAGGGCCACCGCATGCTCCGCCGTGGTTTCCGTCACCTGAGTAGGCGTATTGACCACAGGAACTCCCTTCTCTGTGGCATACTTCCAGTCAATATTGTCATATCCCACACCATTATTTCCAATGACCAGCAGCCTGCTGCCTTTATCCAAAACCTCTTTGTTCACCCGGGTACCTGCCACAAAAATACCGTCATACTGGTCCACTACCTCCAGAAGCTCCTCCGTAGTCATAGGGGCTCCCAGGCTTACGGTAAAATCAAATTCCTCTTCATAGGCTGCATAGCATTCTTCCGGCACCTCAAACGCAATTAATATCTGTTTCATCTTTTCCTCTTTCTGACGCGCCTGCCGCGTCATCCTGACAGATGGGGGAGCTTTCTTTCCCCATCTCCTGAAATTATTCTATTTGCCTTCTGCCAGCTTACGAACCTCCTGGCAGGTTCCTCTCCAATATGCCATGAGATTGCGGAATTCATCTCCCACACAGAAATGCTTCACGCCCAGGCTCTTATAGTACTCCGCCTGCTCCGGGGTGTCAATCTCACACCGGGGCTCCACGCCGTGATCCAGGGCAATCCGAATCATCCGCTCCTCGATTTTGCGCAGCTCATCCTTGTGATCCTTGGTGTCCCATCCCATGCTCATGCTGTAGTCAGAGGGGCCAAACTGCACCATGTCCACCCCGGGAACCGAGCAGATTTCCTCCAGATTGTCCATGGTCTCCTTTTTCTCCACCATAAAGGCCCGCACACTGTCCTTGACCATGGCCGCATAGTCCATCTGGGTCTTATAGGGCTGATACCCCACCCAGCGGTTGTTGGGGAAGCCAAAGCGTCCGCCCCACTCCGGGCAGTCCGGGCTTACCACATAGATGCTCTCCTCCACCTCTTTGGCATCCTTGTGATCCGTAAACAGAATGGCCTGAAATCCTGCGGCCAGAGCTCTCTGGGCCACATAGGCGCGGTTCTGGAAATCCACCTTAATCATAGAGGAAATTCCATGGAGCTCACAGGCCCGTGCCAGGTTCTCCAGCTGCAGCAGATCGTAGGGCGCATACTCTGCCACAAACTCAATGTAGTCAAAGCTGCCCGTGGAGGCCGCCGCCTCTGTAAGCGTAGGCCAGGTGCTCCAGATCCGGGTGGCCACAGAGGTCCCCTTGCTGCTCAAAATGCTTCTCAGTTTGTTTTCCTTCATTTTCTATTCCTCCTATTTTTAGTTCCGCTTCGCTCTTCCTTCCGCCCCTGTTCTGGAAGAATTTTCTACCGCTTTCCCGGCGGCAAATCCTTCCGGGCTCCGTCCAGACCTCCGCTGTTTTAAGTTCCGCCTCGCGTTGTAACTGTTTTTATTTTAAGCCCTTTTCCCACCTTCGTCCATCTATAATTCTCTCCTAAACATTTCCAATCTTATACTTCCACTGTTTTTTGGCCATTACCAGAGGGGCTGTTCTCCCCAAAAAATCCCTGCTCCAGATATTCCTTTGGCCCCATGCCCTCCAGCTTTCGGAAGGCCTTATAAAAATAGCTGTAATTGTCGAATCCCACCTGCTGGGCCGCCTCCATAATGGAAGCTCCGTTTCCCAAAAGCTGCTTTGCCCATACAATCCGCTTTTTTATAATGTATTGCACCAGGGTCTCCCCGGTAATCTCCTTAAATACCCGGCAGATATAGGCCACGCTGTAATGAACCTCCCGGGAAAGCTCCTCCAGGAGAATCCGTTTGGCAAGATGCTGATCAATATAACGCACCAGCTGGGCCACCAGCTCAATGGCTCTGTGCCCGGCCTCCGCCCCCGGCAGATCCCGGCAACAGTCGCTATAGAGATAGGCCAGCATCTGATGAATCAAGGCCCGCTGCACTCCCGGCATTCCATAGCCCATGGGAAGTTTACAATATTCCTCAATCAAGCCCATATATTTTTCAAAGTCCCCGGAAGCCGGGCGATAGATGGGGTAATGTCTGCTTTTTCTATTAAAAATGTGGGCCAGATTGGCATTCTCCCAGGAATATTGCAGCAAAAGCTGGGGTTCAATTCCCACGCTGAACCGCTGATACTGGGCATTTTCCTGGCAGGAAAACATATGCTGCTCAAACATATTGCATAAAATAATGTCTCCCCGGATCACCTGATACTCCTGGTCCTCCCAGCAATACCGCAGGGGCTCTGTCCCCAGATAAAATACAATCTCATAGTAGTCGTGGTAATGCTTAAAGTAAGCCACATTCCTGTTGGAGGTGTGATATACGGTCTGAAATCCCACCTCCCGAATAGAAATACTGTCCTTTGACAGAAGTGGTATTTGGAGAGACTGTTTCTGTGACATATCCTTCGCCTCGTTTTCCTTTTTCCCGATTTCCTCTTCCCTGATTACCCTCTCTTGTCAAAAGAGGATCTAGGTGCATTATACCTTAAATCCGGGGAAGTTTCTAGACTGTTTTCAAAACCTGCTTGCTGTTGTCATCCCCAGAGGATATACTAAGGATGCAAGTAAAAAGGAGTAAAACATTACCATGAACAATTATAAAATTCTCCTTGTGGAGGATGACCCGGAAATCAGCGAAATGCTGATGAATTATCTGACATTGGAAAACTATGAGGTGACCTGCGCCTTTGACGGAGAGGAGGCCTGCCGCCTCTTTGACACCACCCCCTTTCACCTTGTGCTCTTAGACCTGATGATTCCCAGAGTCAGCGGCATGGATGTCTTGGCCCATATGCGAGGGCAAAGCGTTGTACCCATTCTCATTCTCTCCGCCAGGGACAGAGAAAGCGACAAAACCCTGGGGCTTGGCCTGGGGGCGGATGACTATATTACAAAGCCCTTTTCCGTGGCCGAGGTCCTGGCCCGGATCAAGGCAAACCTTCGCAGGGCCCTGCAGTATGACAGCTCTGCTCAATCCTCCCCCTCTCTTCTTTCGGCCGGGGAGCTGACTATGAATCTGTCTGACTATACCCTTACCAAAAATGGCAGGCCCGTTGAACTCACGGCAAAGGAATTTGAGATCCTAAAGCTTCTTCTGCAAAATCCCAAAAAGGTGTATACCAAGGAGCAGCTCTATTCCCTTGTGTGGAAGGACGCTTATTTTGGCGATGAAAACGCAGTCAATGTCCATATCAGCAGGCTGCGCAATAAAATCGAGGAGGATTCCCGCAATCCCCGCTATGTGCTTACGGTGTGGGGAATCGGTTATAAGCTGGGGGATCTGTCATGAATCAGGAATTTCTTCTTTTCCTTCTCACGCTCTGTATCTTTCTCTTGCTGGGCATTGTTTTGTACCAGCAATATGCCTTTCGTACCGGCACCCAGTCCTCCCTGGGGGCCATCCACAGGAAGCTTAAGGAAATCACAGACACAGACAGTGAAGAACGGATTCTGGTTTTCACGGAGAACCGGGAGCTTATGGAGCTGGCTGCACAGATCAACCGGCTATTGGATCGGGATCTGAAAATTAAGGCAGATTTTCGCCGCTCCCAGATAGCCTCCAGGAAAATGCTGGCAAATATTTCCCATGATATGAAAACTCCTATGACGGTTATTTTAGGCTATCTGGAAATCATGGAGCTTAAGGGCCAGGCCACGGAGGATATGCTGCAAAAGGTGCAGCAGAAGGCACAGGACCTCCTCCAGCTCATGGAAAAATTTTTTACTCTGGCAAAAATAGAGGCCGGGGATAGGAATCTGGAACTTTCCAGTGTGAACATTTGCGAGCTCTGCCGGAAAAGCCTTCTTGATTATTATGAGATATTAACCCAGGCTGGTTTTCAGGTGGAGATCTCCTTACCCTCCAAGGCCGTTTATGTCCGTGCCCATGGAGAATCCCTGGAACGGATTCTCTCCAATCTTATCTCAAATGTCATCCGCTATGGCGCCCAGGGAAACTATCTGGGCCTGGCTCTTTGGACAGACAAAGGGGATGTGTATGTAGATGTGGTGGACAAGGGTCCGGGAATTCCCTCTGCCTTTCAGGAACATGTGTTTGATCGCCTTTTTACCATGGAAGCTTCCCGAAGCTCACAGGGCAGCGGTCTGGGGCTGTGCATTGCCAAAAATCTGGCCCAGCAGATGGGCGGGACCATCACCCTTTCCAGCACGCCCCATGTGAAAACCGCCTTTACCGTAAAGCTAAAAACCGGCTCTCCTCCCCTTCCCGAAAGAAATTTGTAAGATTTGGGCAAGAGTTTTGAAAAGTAAGGCTGCTAAAATGGGTTTACCCTCTCTTGACAGGAGGAAGAAAGGAGACTGACACCATGCCTTATATTTTGCAGACAAATCACCTGACAAAAACCATTGGTCACAAGGATCTTGTGAAGGACATTAACCTTCATGTGGAAAAGGGAGAAATCTACGGTTTTATCGGTCCCAACGGGGCCGGAAAAACCACTGTAATGAAAATGATTCTCAACATATGGAAGCCCACGGCCGGAACTATTGAGCTCTTTGGGGAACCCCTCACGCCGAAGTCCTACAAAGTCTTAGGACGCATGGGAAGCATTGTTGAATTCCCCACTTTTTATGAGCACATGACCGGCTATGAAAATCTAAAGCTCCACAGTGAATACATGGGATACTATCACCATGGCAGCATAGAGAATGCCCTGGAAATGCTGGATTTAACCGCTGACGCAGGCAAGCCGGTCCGAAACTATTCTCTGGGAATGAAGGAGCGCTTAGGAATCGCCCGGGCCCTCCTCTGTAAGCCGGAGCTGCTTATACTGGACGAGCCCACCAACGGACTGGACCCAGGTGGACTAAAGCATATCCGAGATCTGCTCCAAAGCCTTTCCGAGGAATCCGGCACCACCATTCTCATTTCCAGTCATATTCTCTCGGAGATAGAGAGTATCGCCCATCGGGTAGGCCTTATTAAGGGTGGGAGAATGCTCCAGGAAATTGCCATGAAGGACATCCGGCAGAGGCGCCTGTCCTACGTGGAGGTATCCGTGCTAAACCCCACAGCCGCCGCCTTTGTGTTAAGTGAAAAGCTGGGCCTTTCAAGCTTTAAGCTTGTGGAGGACGGAAAAATACGCATTTATGACAAGGGAATCTCCCCCCAGGAGCTGTCTTGGGCCCTGGCTCAAAACCAGGTGGAGATCACGTCCCTGGCTCAAAAGGGAGAAACCCTGGAGGATTACTTTTTGAAAATGACAGAGGAGGAAAATACCCATGTTAAAGCTGATTAAATTAGAGTGGAAAAAGAATCATATGAAGAGGTATAGTAGAAATGCCCTCCTCCTGGCGTCCCTTCTTGGCCTCTTTCTCTTTGCCCTTGCTTTTCTGGGCATTGCCAATGACCCGGAAACCGGTATACCGGATACAGTCCCCGGGCTAAGCGGTATCTCTGCTCCCATTGAGCTTTTTACCAGCATGTCCTTTCTGGTTTTCACCAGCGTCATGCTCGCCTCCTTTATTGTCAGCGCCTATTCCAACCGAACCATGCAGCTCATGTTTTCTTACCCCATCAAGCGACAGAAAATCCTGGTTTCTCAGATGCTTGCCGTGTGGATTTTCAGCTTTGTTGCCCTAACCCTTACAAAGTTATTGCTCTATGGCTGTATCCTGGCCGGGTCCCATTTCAGAGACTCTGCCTTTCTCATTGATTTTACTATGACAGAGCCCGGCTTCTACATCCAGCTCCTTCTAAAATCTGGGGTGATTGTCACCATGAGCTTTATGGCTCTGTTTGTGGGCCTGATTCTCCACTCCTCAAAGGCCGTGCTTGTCACCTCTTTCCTGTTGATCCTTCTCACCCAGGGAAATATCGGGGATTTCACCTTACGGAATCAGGTAATGTTTCCTCTGCTTTTAACGTTGCTGTCCCTGGTTTTTGCCGGTCTTTCTGTTTACAGGGTGGAGGAGAAGGATTTGATGTAGCTACCATCCATACGCAAAACAAGCCGCTGCACTGGCTGTTTCCTGCCTGTTATTGCAACGGCTTATTTTCCTTCTTCCCCTCTCTACCCGGTGTGCCCGTGTCTTGTCAAGAAAGCGTAGCAATCAGATCCCGGGCATCCTGGTCGCTGGGTTTCCTTCCCGTCCAGATTTCCATAGCGCGAATTCCCTGGCAGGAGCTCATGGCCTTTCCCACATAGCAGCGCAGATTTCTCTGTGCCGCAGCCTGGGGCAGCTTTGCCTGGGGATTGGAATAATTTACGTCAAACACCAGGGCATTTTGGGCCAGCAAATCCAAAAAGCTTAAATCCTTGTAATCCTCATAGCCCACCTGTCCCAAAATGCTGGCATTGATAAACACATCCGCGCCTTTCCCATAGCGATATAAGTTTTCATCCGTCAGGGAATGACCTGCGAAAAGTGCTCCCATTTTATCCACCAGGGCTTTGGTTTCCTCCTCAAACACGTTCAGTACATCTACATGGGTAACACCATGGATGGAAAGCTGATAGGCAATGGAACGGGCCACGCCTCCGGCTCCTACCAGAACCACCCGCTTTCCCGCAAAGGTATGTCCCTGAAGTTCCAGGCACTTGATCATGCCCCATCCATCCGTATTGTAGCCCACAAGCTTTCCGTCCCGCACCAAAATCGTGTTCGCAGAGCCACACTTTTCTGCAGAAATATCCAGCTCATCACAAAATTCCATTATTTTTACCTTATAGGGCATGGTAACGGTAAAGCCGTGAAGCTCCCTGCGCATGTGTTCCACCGTGGCGTCCAGCTCCTCCAAGGGAATATTTACCACTTTAAAATCTACCTCCACACCCAGCCGCTCTCCAAAAAAGCCATAGGTCCTGGGCAGAACAGAATTGTGAATATCCTTGGCCAACAAGGCCAGCTTATATGTCATAAAACACCCCTCTTTTCTTTGTTTAACCACTTCCTTGAACCCAAAGTTCTCCCCTAAAAAGGCTCTCTATGTATGCTCCTTCTGCACACAGCGCATCTGTTTTCCATTTTTCAGCAGTGCCATACAGGCGCCGCAGGTGGTGCAATTTTTATAAAAAGCACGGCCCTCCAGGATTTCCCGGGCATACTGAGGGTTGGCTATCCATTGCCGTCCGTAGCCGGCCAGATCAAACCACCCCTGTGCCACGCCTCCAGCTCTCCGTCGGTGATCATGCGAAACCTCTCCCGCGCCAGCAAAGGATTTTCATAGGCACACACGGCCACGTGTTTCCCATCCGGATTGCTGTTACGACCGGAATGGGTCAGCTGGGCAATCACGGAAACGTGATGGCTGTGAAGATTCTTCACCAGCCTTCCAAAGCCCTTCATGGTATCTTCCTTTATCCAGAGCTGACGGGGAGTGGATTTTCCCTCCTCGTTTACGGAGATGGATTCCATCCAGATCATACCACTCCCGCCCTGGGCCAGCCTCTCATATCTTTGAAATGTTCTCTCGCTGGGAGCGCCGTCCTCCCCGGCATCGCCGCCCTCAATGGGTTGGGCCAGCAGCCGGTTTTTCACAGAAATATTCCCTGCCTGTAAAGGCGTACCTATATCTATTTTATCAGACTGAGAATGCAGTCAACATTTTAAGAAAGGATTTATCGTATATGAAAACACTTCCTTCTTTACAGGCCAGGTCATACGATCTCCGTAAGAACATTTTAGATATCATTATGGCAGGCAACGGCGGACATATTGGTGGTGATATGAGTGTTCTGGAGATATTGATGACACTCTATCTAAAAAGGATGCATGTGGATCCGGCTTATCCGGAAGATCCCAACAGAGATCGGTTTATTCTGAGTAAAGGGCATGCTGTAGAGGCATATCTGGCTGTGCTGGCGTAGGCCGGTTTCCTGGAACTGGAGGACATCATCCAAAATTTTTCCAAATTCGGCTCCAAATACATAGGCCATCCCAATAATAAGCTTCCGGGGATAGAAATGAATTCCGGTTCTCTGGGACACGGCCTTCCCGTTGCTGTGGGAATGGCTCTGGCCGCCAGAATGAATGGCCAAAGCTATCGTACCTATGTGGTAATGGGTGACGGAGAGCTGGCCGAAGGCTCTGTATGGGAAGGAGCCATGTCCGCAGGCCATTTTCACCTAGACAATCTGTGCGCCGTGGTGGACCGCAATCATCTGCAAATCTCCGGCCCCACAGAGGAGGTGATGACTCTGGATGATCTCCATCAGCGTTTTGCCAGCTTCGGCTGGAATGTAACGGATGTGACTGACGGAAATTCCATAGAACAGCTGGACGCTGCCTTTGCGTGTGCGGAGCATTTCTTCGGAAAGCCTACCGTTTTGATTGCCAATACCATAAAGGGCTGTGGTTCTTCTGTCATGGAAAATAAGGTCCCAAGTCCGAAAGAATACAAACAAATACTCCAGGATTTCATGGAAAGGAAGGAGGCTCTTTTATGAATACCATAGCAAATCGTCAAATTATCTGTGAGGTTCTCTGCCATCACGCTGCAAAAGATCCGGATATTGTCGTGCTGTGCAGCGATTCCCGGGGCTCTGCATCCCTGTCGCACTTTGCCAGCCAGTATCCCGGGCAGTTTCTGGAGACCGGCATCGCCGAACAGGATTTGGTGGGAATCGCCGCCGGACTGGCCAGCTGTGGAAAGAAGGCCTATGCCGTTTCTCCCGCAGCATTCCTCTCCACCCGAAGCTATGAACAGATCAAGGTAGATGTAGCCTATTCCGATACCAATGTGAAGCTTATAGGCATCTCGGGTGGAATTAGCTATGGAGCCCTGGGCATGAGCCATCACTCGCTCCAGGATGTGGCCGCTCTCAGCGCAATTCCCAACATGCGGGTCTACCTTCCCAGCGACCGGCATCAGACAAAGCTTCTCATGGAATCACTTCTTTCCGATAAGAAGGGCGCCTATATCCGTGTGGGGCGCAATCCGGTGGCGGACAACTATGAGGCGGATTCCATTCCCTTTCTCATGGATCAGGCTACTAAAATCGGCGACAGAACAGATGTTCTGCTCATTGCCTGTGGAGAAATGGTCCGCCCTGCCCTGGACGCCTGCAGGCTTTTGGAAGCGGAAGGCATCTCTTCCACCCTGCTGGATATGTACTGTATCAAGCCTCTGGATGTTTCCTCCATCCAAAAGGAAGCCAAAAAAGCAGGGCTGGTGGTGACTATTGAAGAGCATGCCCCCTTCGGAGGCCTGGGCTCCATGGTTTGCCAGACCATTGCCTCTTCCTGTCCCAGACCTGTGATTACCCTGTCCCTGCCCGACGCACCAGTCATCACCGGCTGTTCCCGGGAGGTGTTTGCATACTACGGCCTCCATGCGGCCGGAATTGCCCAAACGGTCCGAAAAAATCTGAAATAAAGGAGGTCCCTATGTCCAACAATTTTGTGCTGTCCATAGATCAGAGCACCCAGGGCACAAAGGCTCTGCTCTTTGATGTCAATGGCCGCCTTTTGTCCTGCCGTAGCCTGCCCCATAGGCAAATCATCAACCAGAAAGGCTGGGTTTCCCATAATCTGGAGGAAATCTATAAAAATCTACTGGAAGCTGTCCGTTTGGTTTGCCGGGATGCAGGGATTTCTCCGGAGCGTATTGCCTGCCTGGGCATCAGCAACCAGCGGGAAACCACTGCTGCCTGGAATCGCAGCACCGGAAAGCCTATTTGTGATGCCATTGTCTGGCAATGTGCCCGCTCCCAGGAAATTTGTGACAGACTGGAAGCCAAGGGCTATGGATCTCTCATTCGGGAACAGACAGGACTTTTGCTCTCCCCCTATTTTCCCGCCTCAAAAATGGCCTGGATCCTGGAGCATATTCCGGAGGCCGCCGTGCTGTCCAAAGAACACCAGCTTTGTATGGGAACCATAGACAGCTATCTCATCTTTCGTCTTACAGAGGGGCGCAGCTATCAAACCGATTACTCCAACGCCTCCCGCACCCATCTTTTCAATCTCCAAAGCCTCTGCTGGGATGATGAAATCTGCAGGCTTTTCGGAATTTCCCCGGAAACTCTGCCTGCGGTCTGTGACAGCGATGCTGTCTATGGATTGACAGATCTGGAGGGCCTTTTGGAGAAGCCCATTCCCATCTGTGGCGTTCTGGGGGATTCTCAGGCTGCCCTTTTCGGACAGGGCTGTCACAAGCCGGGCATGACCAAGGCCACCTACGGCACCGGCTCCTCCGTGGTGATGAATATAGGCAGTCAGTTCCGGCCCAGTCCGCAGGGAATTGTCACCTCCCTGGCCTGGCGCCGCTTTGGCCAGATCCAATATATTATGGAAGGCAATATCAACTATACTGGCGCGGTTATCACCTGGCTAAAGGAAATCGGTCTTATTTCCACCGCCAATGAGACCCTGGAACTGGCTTTGAAAGCCAGTCCAAAGGACACCACCATCCTGGTTCCTGCCTTTACCGGGTTAGGCGCCCCTTGCTGGAAAAGCAAGGCTACCGCTGTAATAGGCCGCATTACCCGCCGGACCGGAAAGCCGGAAATCGTCCGGGCCGCCCTGGACTCCATTGCATTTCAAATACTGGATGTGGTAAAATGTATGGAAAAGGGCACGCGCCTCTCCATCCAGCAGCTTTTTGCAGACGGAGGCGCCACCCAAAATGCCTACCTGATGCAGACACAAAGCGATTTACTGGATGCTGTTATACAGGTTCCGGAAACCGGCGAGCTCTCTGGTCTGGGGGCCGCCTATATGGCCGGGCTTTCCTTTGGTATTTTTCAGGAGAATGTGTTTGAAAGCTTAAAACGCCATTCCTACCGCCCGGCCATGTCCTCAGCAATCCGGGAGTGGAAATGTCAGCTCTGGCACAAGGAAATCCGGTCCCTTTTGAATACATAATGGAGAACCTCCTATGATCACCCTTTTACTGGCACAAAAATTAGCCCAGCTCTTCTTTATTATGCTGCTGGGCTATCTCATGGTAAAAATCGGGCTCTTTCAATCCCAGGACAGCTATGTTCTTTCCAAGCTGTGCCTGTATTTATTTATGCCCATGGTCATTTTTGATTCCTTTCAAATGGAATACTCTGCGGCTGTCAGCTCCGGTCTTTTGCTGGCCTTTGTCGCAGCCACAGCTGCTCACATTTTGATGATCCTGTTGGCTCTGATGGGACGCCGGCTCTGGCATTTAAGCATCCCAGAGCAGTGCTCCCTCATCTACACCAACGCAGGCGGGCTGATTCTTCCCATCGTTTCCTCCGTACTGGGGGCAAAATGGGTCATTTACACCAGCGCCTACCTGACTGTCCAAAATCTCTTTGTGTGGACTCACGGCGTCTGCCTCTTCTCGGGAATGAAAAAAATCGGCTGGAAGAAAATTCTCTGTAACCCCAATCTCTTTGCCATTTTACTGGGACTTCTTACCTTTTTCGGACGCCTCCGGCTGCCCGGAGTGATTCTGGAAAGCGTTTCAACTCTGGGCTCTGTCATCGGTCCCCTCAGTATGCTGGTCACAGGAATGCTTTTTGCCTCCCTGGATCTGAAAAAGCTCCTTTATCAAAAGCGTTTGTTTTTGCTTATCTTTTTGCGCATGCTCCTCTGTCCGGCTCTGTTCTTACTACTGATTGTTTGCAGCAAAATCCGCAGCTGGATCCCTGACGGCTCCTATGTGGTGCTGGTGGTCTTTCTGGCCGTAACCACCCCATCCGCCTCTCTGGTCACACAGCTGGCCCAGATCTATCATCGGGATCCCGAATATGCCAGCGCTATCAATATCGCCACCACGCTGGTAAGCATTGCCACCATGCCTTTTTTTGTGCATCTGTACGAGATTCTTTGAAGGCTATCTTTAAAAGGATTCTACAGGAGCTCCTTCTTACAAGGCCCAACCTGTAGGCTCCCTCTCTCTTCATTAAATCTTTGGCAGCTTACTCATCCTCTCACAAAAAACTGCTTCAGATACATTTGCACGCTTTGCAGCTTCCTCCAGTTTCAGCACTCCATCTTTTACCAGAGAACAAAGCGTCATAAATGAACCAAGTCCTATTCCCTGTTCTATTCCCTGTTCTATTCCCTGTTCTATTCCCTGTTCTATTCCTTCTTCTAATACACTCTGCCCCAATCCGCTCATAAGCTGCACCTCCTGTTCCACCTCAAAACTTCTGCTAAAATCTATGTATCTTCCTATGGTTTCTTTAAAGTTCGCCTTATGGGGATAGAAAAGTGCTGTTAGAAAATCCAATACATCCTTTTCTGCCGTACTGTAATCTTTATCCCCAAGGCGGATAATTACCAGTTGCAATAAATCATAATCTTTTTTCTCTGGCTGGCACTTCCCAATATTTTTATAATTCCTCATTCCATAATAAGAAATACTATGACGTTCTTCGATAGGAATATTGTCCCGACAAATCCAAATACTATAGCATTTCTCCAAATGATTGTAATCTGTCTGCTCTGTAAGAAGATTTAACTGGGAACCCAGACACCTGGCCAAATAGTAAATTCCCCGTTTTTCTATGGGATAGCCCGGACGATAGTTTCTCTGGGGTTCCACATCCACATGCAAATTTACAACCACTCTGTCATAGGATAAGCTTGGATTTTTCATCTGGAATAAAACATCAAAGGTTGATACCTTTTCGTGTAGTTCCTCAAACTCCGTTGCCTCCCCATGGATCACCGTATTGGTTCTCCCGCGGGAGACCTCAGGACTGCTGATGGATTCTGCCTCAATAAATTCCATAATCTCTTCTGTGCTGTATTCGGCGTATTCTTCCATAACATACTTTGCTATTACGGCCAACACTTCCTTATGTCTTAAGATCTGCTTGCTGGCCGCATCCAAACCGGCCATATCTGCCGTAATCTCCATTGCACTAAGCACATCCTCACTTCCCGGTATTGCTTTTTTCATTTCCCCTTTTTCCCTCGTATTTTAAGGAACACCGCTTTTTGTTTTATAACAAAAATATTTTCTGAAAAATACTTCATTCTATACATATAGCATACCATATTTCCCATGCAAAGTCTATCATAAGGATTTTCTCATAAAAGCTCCCCTTCTCCCGGCTTCCCCCAAAACCTCCCCAAATACCCTGCAACCTCCCCCAGACGGCACTCCTTACGCTCCTCCCACTCTCTGGGAAACAGCCTCTGGTAGGAGGCCTGGGCAAAGCGCTCATCCAAAAGCAGAATCACTCCCCGATCCTCCTGGGTGCGGATAACCCGACCGGCGGCCTGCTGCACCTTGTTCATCCCCGGATATTGATAGGCATAGGCAAAGCCATCCATGCCCCGCTCCTCATAGAACCGTCGCAAAAGCTCCCGTTCCCGGCAAACCTGGGGCAGACCGGTTCCCACAATCATGCTGCCAATGAGGGCCTCATGCTTTAAATCAATGCCCTCGGAAAAAATCCCTCCCATAATACAAAAGCCCAGAAGCCCTTCCCCCGACGGCTGCCTGGAAAACTGCTCCAGGAATTCCTCCCGCTCCTTCTCCCGCATCCCCGCACGCTGGACCAGGCAACGCACCTGCGGGCAGTCGAACTGACGTTCATAGATTGCAGCCACCTCCTGGAGCATTTTATAGGAAGGGAAGAATACCAGATAATTGCCAAGATGACCCTGGACCGTCTGGCTGATATAGGCGGCAATCCTCTCATATTCCCGGGCACCCCGTCTGCTGTAGCGGCTGCTCACGTCCCGGGCCACCAGAAGCAGGCGATTTTTCTGGGAAAAGGGCGAATGGGCATAGATGGCATAATCCTCCTCATCTCCCAAAAGGTGTTTATAATAAGGCATAGGAAGCAGGGTGGCAGAAAAAAAGACTGCACTGTTTCCCTTGTCCAGGTATTCCCGCAGATTCCGGGCTGTCTCCACACAATAAAGCTTGATTTTAAACCTCCCGTCCTCCAAAAGCTCTGTGTAGGTCACATAATCCCCGCCCAATCCTTCGGATTCCTTCTTTTCCCTCGCCGTTTCTCCCCCATCCACCCCTCCCCCCAGGGATAGCTCATAAATATTGAGAAAATGTCGAACCTGAAAATAGAATTCCGTGATTGCATCGGAAAGCTCTGCCTCCAGAGGCTCCTCCCGCACTTTCTCAAGCTCCCCCATAAAATCCATAAGCCCAAGCACAAAAGCAGATATCTCTGTGTGCACCTGGCCGTCCCCGCATTCCCGTTTCAGGCGGAGCAAATATTTATTGCATTTTTCAAGCCGCTTCTCAAGCCTGGGCCATCGTCCTCTGACCCGCCGCTTGAGAGCTAGAAAATCCTCCTTATAGAGGGCAGCGCTGTACATTTCCCTCCCCCGCTCCACCAGGTTGTGAGCCTCGTCAATTAAAAGCAGATACTCCCCCTTCACACCCTGGGAAAAAAATCGTTTCAGATGCACATTGGGGTCAAACACATAGTTGTAATCGCAGATCACGCTGTCCGCCCAGGTGGACAGATCCAGGCTCAGCTCAAAGGGACAGACCTGAAACTTTTGGGCCTGGGTCTCGATAACCTCCCTGCTCCAGTCATCCCCCTCCTGCCCCTCTCTGGTGAGCAAATCAAACATGGCTCCATTTACTCTGTCATAATGCCCTTTTGCATAGGGGCAGACTTCTGGATTACACTCCATTCTCTCGCAGGCGCAAAGCTTTTCCTTGGCCGTCAAAACCACGGTTTTCATTCGAAGCCCCTGCTGCCGCAGGAGAGAAAAAGCCTCCCCGGCCACGGTTCTGGTAATGGTCTTGGCTGTCAGGTAAAAAATCTTGTCTCCCAGCCCCATTCCCAGTGCCTTCACCGCAGGAAACACTGCAGACATGGTTTTTCCCACCCCCGTGGGTGCCTGAATAAAAAGCCGTTTTTTCCGCAAAATGGCCCGGTATACATTTGCAGCCAGCTCCTTTTGTCCCTCCCGGTAGGGGAAGGGAAACACCAGAGGCCCAATGGAGCCTTTACGCACCTCCTTCCAGTGCTGCTGAAAGACCGCCCATTTCTTGTATTCCTCCATAAGCTCCCCAAACCATTTCTCCAAATAGGCTGCAGAAAAGGTCTGCCGGAAATATTTCCGTTCCTCCGTATCCAGGTTACAATAGGTCATCTGCACGCCAACAGAGGGAAGCCCCTTCTGGCTGGCATAAATCCAGGCATAGCACATAGCCTGTGCCAGATGTACCGGCACAGGCTCCTCCACATAGTTTAAATCCCGGTAGATTCCCTTGATCTCATCCACATAGATCTCTCCGTCCTCCGGGAAAATCCCGTCTGCGCGCCCCTCTACCTGGCAGTCCAGCTCCCCAAGGGGAACCAGAATCTTTAGGGGAACCTCCGCCTGATAGAGAGCGCCCATTTGGCGCTGGATCTTCCGGTGCATTCTTCCCCCGGCCAGCATGGCGTCCTTATCCGCTCTGCTCCCCCTTCGATTGTCCAGGTCTCCGCTGCGCAGAATAAACTCCACCAGGTTTCGCACAGAGATTCGTATAAAGCTTTTGTTCTCCTCCACTCCCATTCAGGTCCCCCGTTATACAGGATATTTTAAGACTGAATCCCATGCATGGGAACCAGATGAAACACTCCAATGGTATAATAGCAATACAGGGAAAACAGACAGGTAAGGCACAGAAGCATTCTAAGAACCTTGTCCTTCCCCTTCCTGTCCATGCCATATACCAGATAGGCCACGTAAATCAAAATAGGAACCAGATACCTCCCCTGGGGCTGAAAATCCACCACCCACGCATTGTATACAATCAATACATAGTGAATCACCATAGTGCCCACTGCGGCTCCCATCTCCCACCAAAGCCTGGCATTTTTGGCCCGAATGGCGCGGTACAAGAGATACCCAAGCAGGACCATATACAGTCCCCCCATAACCAAATAATACCAGTCAGCAGCTCCAAAGGCATAGGAGCCAAAAAAACCGGAAAACGTGCGAAACAGATTTTTATGAAACTCAAACTGGGTTAAGAAGGCGTACAGAGAGATTCCCTTGTCCTTAAAGGTCATGGAAGCGGCCCGCTCCATAGGAGGCGTGGAAAACTTATATCCATGGAGAGCAGTTTCCTCCAGCATCTCCATATACACATCGTATTTCGCAAACCCGTAATAGGGATAGTCTGTAATCATATACCGAAGGACAAAGATAAGCAGGGTTACTCCCACAATGGCCAGATACCTGCAGAGCAATGCCCTGCGGACCTTTCTCTTTTCCTCCGGATTCCAGATGCCCTGGGGATTTCTCTCCCACTCATAGGCCTCCGGGTGCAACAGACGGTACAGCAGAATCAAAAACAGAAAGATCAGCACCGGATAGAAGGAGGGCTTGGCCCATAAGATCTGGACAAACAAGAGGCCCAGAAGGCCTATATACCACACATGCTTTTTGCAGAAGGGCTTTTCCAGCACCTGGTTCAGCATACTCTTTTTTTCCATAAGCTGATACAGGCACAGAAAGCTCATAAAAAAGTCATAGGAGTCTGAGGTGCAGTAGGAAAACAGATACCAAATCTGTGGCGTCAATAGCAGGACAAAAAGATATGCAGGGGTTTTCTTTATATTTTTGAGAATGATTCCCAACATCAGGCAAAAGGTTGCCACGGAAAAAAAGCGGACCTGAATCATTCTGTCTGTGAAAATCTGTCCGATTTTTGCCGTCAGAAAATAGAACACATTCCACTCACTGTGGCGTGTGGTTCCGTAAACCGCATAGGAATTTATAATCTCCGGGTCCCGCATATCCGGGGGCATAAAATGGTCGTAATAATAATCCACCACGGCCAGGGTGTGATACTCGTCCGGATTCAAATAAAAGGGATTTCGAAATCCCACATACACCGTCAAAAGGCCTGCACAGAGGGCTCCCCCAAAGAGCAGGCTGGCCGTACAGCGATAAAAAAGACTTTCACCGGCAATTCCCCTCTGAAACCATCGGCCTAAGAGCAGCAAAAGCACGACCGCTCCCCCAAAGAAAAGAGCTCCCAAAAGCTTTACAGAAACAGGCGTCCGGCTGTACAAGGCCTGAAAGTCCCGGGTGGACCAAAGCTGTGGATCCTCTCCGGTCACCCGAAAGGTAAAGGTTTCTCCCTCTAAAAGCTCCAGGTCCCCGTTGGAGGAAAAGCAGTGAAAAAGGTCCTCACTCCCCAGCCTTGCCGTGACAATCCCGTTTTTGGATATGGTCATTTCCGTGAGAGTCAGAGGCTCCCCGCTTGTATAATACTGATCCAGGGGATCGATGCGCTTTAAGGCGCAGTGCTCTCCATATTGAAGGTCAAAATAGGAGATGCGGGCAATCCCCCGGTTGACCACCCGGTATCTGGCATCCCGGGCTGTCACCTGTTCCCGAGGCGTTGCAAAAACCGTTGTGATCACCTCCCCGTGGGGATCCTCCGCAAATGTCAGAGTTACGGTTGTATAAACAGGTGTGAAAAAAAGGCACACCACAGTCCACAGAACCGCCGGGAGAAGCATCCAAAGCTTCCGATTTGAAAAATTCAAGAATACTCACCTCTTGCTGCAGTACAAACGCTGTCTCTGTTCTATGTCTAGCGATTGGAAAGCTCCCGGGTAATGTCCTCCCAGGTCACGCCCCGCTCCACCATCAGCACCATGGCATGGTAGAGCAAATCCGACATCTCGTACTTGATCTCCTCCGGGTCCGGATTCTTGGCCGCAATAATCAGCTCCGCCGTCTCCTCCCCTACCTTTTTGAGAATCTTATCTATCCCCTTGTCAAACAGATAATTGGTGTAGGAGCCCTCCTTGGGATGCGCCTTGCGGTCCGCAATAACCCCGTAAACCTGCTCAAAGACCTTTAAGGGATTGCTGCTTCTGTACTCCTTTCTGGCAATGTCCTGGAAAAAGCAGCTGTGATTGCCCGTATGGCAGGCGGCCCCCGTCTGGGAAACCCGGGCCAAAATGGTGTCATAATCGCAGTCCACCATCAGCTCCTTTACATACTGATAATGACCGCTGGTGGCTCCCTTTACCCAAAGCTCCTGCCGGCTGCGGCTAAAATAGGTCATTTTCCCCGTCTGAATGGTGGTATGATAGGCCTCCTCATTCATGTAGGCCACCATAAGCACTTCGTCGGTTTTGTAATCCTGCACCACCACCGTTACCATGCCATCGGAATTAAGCTTAAACTCCGACCACTCCATGTTGCAGTCCAAAGGCTTTATGCACTCCGCAAAGGGCTTCAGCTCATTGAGGTAAATCAGCTGACTCACGTATTCCTCCACCAGAGCCGCCGGTGCGCTGACCACATCGGAGCTGTCCACGGCTGCGGCAATCTTTTCCTTTCCAAACCGAAGGGACACCTTCTCCGTCAAATCTATATTTGACTGCTTTCCATAATTTAAAATGGCCTTGCTGCAGCCCGTATAGAGAATCTTTTTCACATCCTCCAGCCGATTAATGTGACCTCCCGCCTTTACAGG
This sequence comes from uncultured Lachnospiraceae bacterium, assembly GCA_947574135.1. Lineage (GTDB taxonomy): Bacteria > Bacillota > Clostridia > Lachnospirales > Lachnospiraceae > RGIG4284. The sequence continues at coordinate 7,963 of CANPIM010000006.1, read as the reverse complement.
CACCTCCGAGGCCCGAACGATCTCCTTGAGAACCCCTATATTTGCCTCGTGTTCCTCATCACTGTCAGAAAGATCAAAGACCAGAATCTCATCCGCCCCATTGTCACTGTAATATTTTGCCAGGACCACCGGGTTCTTTTCATCCTCCGTCTTTCCCTGTTTTAAACGAATGCATCCGATATTCCATGGGTTTGTCATATTTACAAGCTTCCTTTCGTCGATAATACGTCCACAATCCGTGGATCCCCAGTGGTAGCCATATCCAGAGCCTTGGCAAAGGCCTTAAACATTCCCTCTATCACATGATGGCTGTTGGAGCCGGAAAGAATCCGAAAATGAAGATTCATGGCCCCTCCATAGGACACCGCGTAGAAAAACTCCTGCACCATCTGGGTATCAAAATCTCCCACCCGCTCCGTGGAAAATTGCGCGTCCGACACGTAGTAGGGACGCCCGGACAAATCCAGGGAGCATAAAACCAGGGCCTCATCCATGGGAAGGATGCAGCTTCCAAAGCGCACCAGCCCCTTCTTATCCCCCACAGCCTTCCGTATGGCCTCACCCAGCACAATTCCCGTGTCCTCAATGGTATGATGACTATCCACATACAAGTCACCCTTCACCCTGCAGGTCAGATCAAACAGTCCATGGCGGGAAAAGCCATCCAGCATATGGTCAAAAAATCCAATGCCTGTGGACAGATCCGCCTTTCCGCTGCCGTCCAGGCACAGGCTGAGAAAAATGTCCGTTTCCTTGGTGGTTCGGGTAATCTCCGCTCTTCTCATATATTAACACCACTCCTTTCCTTATCAGCGCCCCTTCACTCCTTGAAGCGAACGGCGATGGAGTTCATTACCATGGCCTTGGCCGGGAACTGTTCATGCCCCTTCACTCCTCAAAACGCACAGCAATGGAGTTGGCGTGGGCGGTCAGCTGCTCTGCTTGGGCAAAGGCCTCGATGTCCTCATGGACCGCCTCCAAGGCCTCTCTGGAGTAATAGATTATGCTGGATTTCTTTACAAAATCGTCCACGCTCAGAGGAGAGAAGAATTTCGCCGTCCCGTTGGTGGGCAAAATGTGATTGGGGCCTGCAAAATAGTCTCCCAGAGGCTCGCTGGAATATTCTCCCAGGAAAATAGCCCCGGCGTTTTTGATTTTTGTCATAACGTAGAAGGGATCCTTTGTGACAATCTCCAGGTGCTCGGAGGCAATGTCGTTGGCCGCGTCTATGGCTTCCTGAAGGCTGTCTGCCACCAGGATGTAGCCATAATTCTCCAGAGATTTTTCCAGAATTTCCCTTCTGGAAAGCTGCTTTACAAAAATATCCACCTGCTCCGAAACCTTCCTGGCCAGCTCCGGGCTTGTGGTAACCAAAATGGCCGAGGCCATCTCATCGTGCTCGGCCTGAGACAGAAGATCCGCAGCCACATACCGGGGATTGGCTGTCTCGTCCGCCAACACCAGGATCTCGCTTGGGCCTGCAATGGAATCTATGCTTACATGGCCAAACACAGACTTTTTCGCCAGGGCCACATAGATATTTCCCGGGCCCACGATTTTATCCACCTTGGGAATGCTCTCCGTGCCAAAGGCCAAGGCCGCAATGGCCTGGGCGCCTCCCACCTTGTACACCTCGTCCGCCCCCGCCTCCATGGCAGCCACCAGGGTATGGGGATTTACCTTCCCGTCCCTTCCCGGAGGTGTGGTCATCACGATCTTTCCAACGCCCGCCACCTTGGCCGGCACAATGTTCATCAGCACCGAGGAGGGATATACTGCCTTTCCTCCCGGCACATACACCCCGCAGGAGCCCAGGGGGCTAATTTTCTGTCCCAGCATGGTTCCCTCTTCCCCGCTGTCAAACCAGCTATAGCGGCGCTGCTTTTCATGGTAAGCCCGGATGTTTTCCAATGCCCGGCGAATCACCCCCAGAAGCTTGGGAGACACCTGTTTATAGGCCTCCTCCACCTCTTCTTTGGTAACCCGCACCGTATCTGCCGTAAGCTGCACCCCGTCAAAACGGTGGGTATACGAAAAAAGGGCTGCATCCTTTTCCTCCCGCACCCGGTTTACAATCTCCAGCACCCGGTCCGTATATTCCTCATAGCTGCCCGGACTTCTCTTTAGCAGGCTTTCCAGAAGGTTTCGCCGGCTGCTCTCCTCCAACTGTACAATTCTCATGGATTTCCCATCCTTTCCTATTGCCTGTATATCACACATTCCCCGGTTCGTCAAGCTCTCTTTTCTCAAAGCACGCCCTTTAAATCCCGGATAAGCTTGCTGATTCTCTCATTCTCCATTTTCATGCTCACCTGGTTTACCACCATGCGGGCAGACAGTGGCACAATCTCCTCCAGCACCTCAAGGCCATTCTCCCGAAGGGTAGATCCGGTCTCCACAATATCCACAATCACCTCCGAGAGGCCCACAATGGGGGCCAGCTCAATGGACCCGTTTAGCTTAATAATCTCCACAGTCTGGTGCTTTTTATTATAGAAATAATCCTTTGCAATGTTGGGATACTTGGTGGCCACCCGAATAAGCTCCTGATGCCGGAGAAGCTCCCTGGCCGATTCCGGACCGCAGACGCACATGCGGCACCTTCCGAAGCCTAAGTCCAGCACCTCATACATGGAGCGTCCCTCCTCCAGAATGGTATCCTTGCCCACAACGCCAATGTCTGCGGCTCCGTATTCCACGTAAGTGGGCACATCCGGCCCCTTGGCCAGGAAAAACCGAAGCCCATGCTCCTCATTGACAAAGATAAGCTTCCGGCTGTCTGAATCCTTCATCTCCTCACAGGTAATCCCTGCCCTCTCAAACACCTCCAGGGTCTTTTTGGCCAGACGCCCCTTGGTCAGTGCAAATGTCAGATATCTCATATGTCTTGCTCCTTTATCTGTCCTGGCCGCATGCTCCATGCAGCCGCAAAAGCTCCTCCACAATCTTTCCGTTTTGAAAATAACGGATGGCCCCCACCCCCATTCTCCCGGCATAGGAGCGGTAATCCTCCAGGGATTTTCCCTTTTCTATCCGCATCAGCTCCACCGGACTGTTCTGCTCCCGCAAAGCCTTTGCATAGGCAATGGCCTCACAAAGCTCCTCCTCTTGGTATAAAAGCAGCAGGGCCGGAAGGGAGGCGGGAACAACAATCCCCTGGCGATTGAGGGCCGTTAGCAGCTGATCCACCACAATGGCAAAGCCCACAGAGGGAGATTTTTTCCCAAAATGCTCCAGCAGGGTATCGTAGCGGCCTCCCTTTACCACCGGCTCTCCGGTACCGTAGGTGTAGGCCCGGAATAAAATCCCTGTATAATATTTATATTTGCTCACAATTCCCAGATCAAAAGAAATATATTTATCAAAACCATATATTTTCAGGATCTCATAGAGCCTTTCCAGGCGCTCCACAGCCTCTCTTCCCTCCTGATTCACAGCCAGGGATTGAGCTTTTTCCAGAATTTCCCAGTTTCCATACATCTGCGGCAGACTGGAGAGGGCTTCCTTCACAGAGCCATTCATGTTCAGCTCTGACAGAAATTCCTCCACACCGAAATAATTTTTATTGGAGATCAGCTCCCGCAGGGCAAGCTCTTCCTCCTCCTGAATCCCGGCTTCCTTGAGCAGGCTTTTAAAATATCCGATATGCCCCACGCTAATCTGGAATTCCTGCAGACCGGCCTGCAACAGGCTCTCGGCCACAAGGGCCAGCATCTCCCCGTCTGCCTCCACACAAGGGTCTCCCATATACTCGGCTCCCAGCTGTGTGGTCTCCTTTAGGCGGCCCTGAAAATTGGCATTGTTGATAAAGGTATTTCCCATATAGCACAGGCGGATGGGCATATCCTCCTCCAGGAAATATTTGGAAGCCGCCCGGGCCACAGAAGGAGTAATGTCCGGCCGAAGCACCAGGGTATTTCCCTCCTTATCAAAAAATTTGTACAGCTCCCGGGAGGGTACGGTCCCCACCTCCTTGCTGAACACATCAAAAAACTCAAAGGTGGGCGTCTGAATATCCCGGTACCCATACCGGCATAGGGTATCGTGTAAAAGCTCCTCCAGGCGCAGCTTTTTTTGGCACTCCTCGTTGTAAATATCCCGCACGCCCTCCGGCGTATGCAAAATCTGTTTCATGAAGCGACTCCTCTTTTTCGTCTTTTTCACCCAGAAGGGCGCCCGGCCGGCGCCCTTCATTCGCTTTACTCTGCTAATTCATAAAAGTGCAGCATACCCATTATAGGACACCTGCACAAAAAAGTCAATCCTTCTCATTTCTGTGTTCACAATTCGCTCCCCAATCGCTCCTCAATGGCTCCCCAAAGAATGATCCCACTTCCGTTGGATCAGCCTCTTCCCCCTTCGGCGTCCGGCTCTCCTTTTCTTTTCTGTCCAGATCCTTTTGTATTCCCTCCAGATAGGGCACCAGAAAGCTTCTCCCCTGAGGCAGAAAAAAGTCCGCGTCCAGCTCCTCGTAGCGAAAGCTTTTGCGCCCCCCATTCTGCGCCCTGTCCCAGAAGCTTTTCATTTGGTCGTAGGGCAGATAATAGAACTGATTCCGTTTGCTGTAATAGATAAGAAGAAAGGCGCAGCCTCCCTGATGCTCAAAATCTCTCATAAAGGCCACCTGATGCTCATGGACATTCTGCAGGGGAAAGGTGTCCGTGGCACATTCCTTGGCATCAAAACAGATGGGAATCCCCTGGACAGCCCCAATATAGTCCACTGTGCTCTTCTGATCAAAATAAGCCAGGGTAATATGCCGGTGCTCCTTATCAATCTGCATGGGAGTGATGGGGGTGGGCACCTTCTGAATGAGAGCCAGCCCATGCTCCCTGTATTTGTCATTGGTCCGGTTAATCAAATCCTCCAGGGTGGAACCCCGAAGGCCCCGGGAATTCCAGGTTGCCATAGTTTTTCTCCTATTTTGAGTTCCGGCAGATTCCTCCGCTGCCCCTTTGTCTGGAAGAAATTCCCATCCGCATGCGCAGCTGGCAATTCCTTCCGGGCTCCTTCTGACTCTGCCTGTTTTTTAAGTTCCGGCAGACTCCTCCGCTGCCCCTTTGTCTGTTTTTTAGGCTCCGCCATGTTCCTCTAATATTTGGGTGAAGAGCCTGGGCAGGGGGGCCACAAAAATACCCTCAGAGACTCCTGCCAGGGCCCCGGTAAGTCGGGGAAGCTCCAGCCGGTATGCGTGAAGCAGCTGATGGGACAATCCGTATCTTTTTTTGAAATATGCATTTTCCTCCAAAGTTCCGTATTTGCTGTCCCCAATGAGGGGATGCCCCATACTGGCCAGATGAGCACGGATCTGGTGGGTCCGGCCGGTAATCAGGTTTACCTCCAGATAGGTATAGGGACGGCCCTGAAAGGCTAGAAGCTTTAAAGGCTCATATTCTGTACAGATAGGAAGGGCGCCCTCCCAGGGCTCCTTCCCGATACGCACCTGATTGGTCTCCTCCTGCTTTTCCAGCCACCCCTCTATTCTGCAGGGCTTCTTTAAATGGCCGGCCACGATGCAACGGTAATATTTGTGTAGGCTCCGCTTCTGAAACAGCGCATTCATGGCCTGGAGACCTGCAAGGCTCTTTCCTGCCGCCACCAGGCCGCTGGTATTGCGATCCAGGCGGTTGCAGATTCCCGGCCGGAATACGGAAAGCTCCTCCTCTGTAATCTGCCCCGTATCCAGGAGATAGGAAATCACGCCCTCCACCAGGGAAATGTCGGATTCCCGGGCCTTCTGGGATAAGAGACCCGCCGGCTTATTTACCAAAAGCACATGGGCATCCTCGTAAATAACAGAAAGGGCCGGCCCCTCTGGCCTTGGCCCGGCTGCCTTCTTTTGAAAGCTCTCCAGGGTCTCCTCTGCCAGATAGAGCTCCACCTGGTCTCCCTGGACCAGAATCTCGTTTCCCTGGGCTTTTTTTCCGTTTAGTTTAATGTTTTTCTTTCGGAGCATTTTATAGAGAAAGCTTTTGGGCGCCTGATTCAGATATTTGGCAAGAAGCTTATCCAGGCGCTGGCCTGCCTCATTTTTCCCAACCTGTAAAGTCCGCATTCCCTGTGTCCTGCCTTCCATATTTTCCTTTTGATCTTTTTCCTTTGCCTTAGGTCTCTTATTTCTCCTTTTCTTTCTCTAAGGCCTGCCGGATCACCTCGCAGCTTCCACTATGTACGCAGCTTCCATAGGCACAGTCTGTCCGAGCCAGCTTTAAGCCCTCCGGCTGCCTCTCATATTCACATGTGACCATCTGGGTCATATTGCGGCACCTGCAAAAGCCGCTAAATATTTCTTCTATTATTATCTCGTCCATTTGAATGCTCCTTAAGGGAAAGAGCCACAGAAGCAGTCATCTTTGGCTCTTTTTCTATACCCTATACACTTTACACGGAATGATGAGTTCTTGCAAGAGAATTTCGGGAAAAAGACCAAAAGTTCCTTTCTTTTCACTCTCCAAAATACCTCTCCACCCAATCCTCCGCCTGCTCTTCAAAATCCGAAAGCTCCTCCTCCATCTTCCTCTCATACTGGCGTTCCAGCTCTTCGATTCTGCGCTCCAAATCCTCCGGAAGGCTTTCCCCACTCATGTTTCCCAGTATGGCGTTGATAAAGTCCGGACTTAGGTGTAGCCTCCACTGGTCCTCCTCCCGGCTCAGCCGGACGGTGACCTCCCGGGTACATCGCTCCTCCTCCCCCTGGGCCTCCATCAGGGTCAGCAGCTTCTCCTTATCCTGCAACAGGCTGTTTATCTCTTTCATAAGCGCCCTAAGACCCAGCCCGTCACTGTCCACCATGGTCTCCAGGAGAGAAACCATGTACGCTCCCATAACCTTTTCCATATCCAGGTTGGAGATTACCAGGTCAATCTCTGCCTCCCTCTCCTGGTCCCGAACCTCCTTGATCTCCCAGGTCATTCTCTCCATAAGCTTCTGGGCCAGTTTATAATTCCATTGATACTGCTTCCCCTTTATAAGCCCCGGCTGCTGCAGCTCCTGAAACACCTGATACTCGGCCCTGGTGGGAATTCCAAAAAGGTTCCGGTGGATCCGGATGCAGTTATCCGTGTACTGATTTAAGCTCTCTAAATCCAGATTTTGGAGACTTTCCATCACATACTCTGCCGTTTCCCGGGGCGTTTCGGGAGCCTCCTCCCGGTCTTTCTCTCCGCAAGCTGTCATACATAATACAACTGCCAGCCAAAACAGAAGCCCTCTTTTTCTTTTTTTACATGCCATGCCTGTTCCTCCCTGTTCTTGGTTTTTTTCATTATATTTCCAAAGAACAAGTGGGACAACCGGACTGGCACCAATCGACGGCTGCAAGGCAAAAAAAGGCGGTTTCCCCTACTCTCCCACCGGTACCATAGCGGAAAAGGAAAACCATCCCTCCTCACATCGGATCACGCTGGTTCCCCCATTTTTACGGATCACTGCATCTACATTCAAAAGCCCGATCCCATGACGACCTGCGTCCTGCTTGCTGGTGGCTATGGTTTTTCCCTGGATACGAACCGGTTCCCTTACCGGATTGCAGACAGACAGGATCAGGTGAGCCTCCTCCAGCATCAGCTTAAGCTTTATCACCTTCTGATCCTCCAGGAGCTCACAGGCCTCTATGGCATTGTCCAAAAGATTGACCAGAAGCACCACCAGGTCCTCCTCCGGCAAGGTTAGCTTGGATAAATCATTGATTCCCATGGTCAGGACAATGCCTTTCTCCCTGGCCTCCTGATATTTCTGGTTTAACACCACATTTACCACCCCATGGTTGGCATTGACAAAATCCCCGCTCCTCCGGATTTCCCCGGTCAGCCGGGAAATATAGGCCAGCGCCTCCTCCTTATCTCCCTTATCCACCATTCCCTGAATGCACTGAAGCTGATTTTTATAATCGTGAAGATATCGCCGCTGCTGCTCATAGGCCGTCTGTATGTTATGATACAATTCCATCTGGCTCCGGGTCCTC
>CANPIM010000005.1 GCA_947574135.1 uncultured Lachnospiraceae bacterium | reverse complement strand
TGACGAAAACGATGACGATTCGGTGATAGCGCGAATCGACCGAGCCGCTTTCGGGCAACTTAAAAATGAGGGAATTGTGAGCGGAGGGATGCAGCCTAAAAGACAGAAATAAAAAGATTCAATATAGTCCGGTGTTAGCGGGTTTATCATGACAAAAGCAGAGCGGTTTCTTACGGCATTAAAGGGAGGAATTCCGGATAAGGTTCCCTTTGTGCTGCATTCCATCTATCAAAATGTGCAGGAGGAGATTCTGGGTCACAGGATTCCCCTGCCTGTGTACAATGGCATGAATAATGCAGGCTGGCTGGGGCGTCCGGAGGAGGGTCCCAGGGTGGAGCCCTGCTTCTGCTGTGTCCCGGAGACAGCGGAGAGGCTGAACCTGGATGCCATGGTGATCCAGGCTGTGCCTCCCATGTTTGTAAAGCGGGGGGTGCGGGGAACGGATGCCTGCGTGGCCGGAGGAATCATTGACAGCAGGGAGGTATTTGAAAGGTGCAGGAGGGCCATGCCGGATCCCGACGATGGGGGGTGATTGATGCACTCAAAGATATGATTGAACTGTGCAGGGAGCATGAATTTGCCGTGGGAGCCAAGATTCGCCTGGGAGCCTCCCCCACGCTTTTGAGCATTGGCATGGACAACCTGGCCATGATGCTGGCGGAGGAGGATGACACCCTGGAGAGAACCATTGAGATGTATACAGACTGGAGCCGCCGGTTTAACAAAAATCTAATGGAGGCGGGCTTTGACTATTTCTGGGCAGCCGATGACATTGCCTACACCAATTCCCTGCTGATTTCTCCGGGGATGTTTCGGGAGTACTTTAAGGAGGCCATGGGGAAGGCCAAGGAGCCCATTACCAGGCCCTTTATCTATCACAGCGACGGGGATTATTCTCTGGTTTTGGAGGATTTGCTTGACATCGGGGTGGATGCCATTCATCCCATAGAGCGGGGGTCCATGGATCAGGAATGGCTCCTGGCTCATTACAAGGGAAGGCTGGCCATGGTGGGAAATGTGGATATCAATCACATTCTCCATGATGCCACAGAGGAGGAGGTTTATGAGGATGTGAGAACCCGCATAGAGACCTACGGTCCCGGGGGCGGCTATGTGATCTGTGACTCCAACAGTGTGCCGGGCTGGTGCTCTCCCAAAAATGTGCTGGCCCTGAGCAGAGCTGTGGAAAAATATCGGAACATTTATTAGGGGAGGAGAAGAAGGATGACAAAAGCAGAGCGATTTCTTACAGCCATAAAGGGGGGAGTGCCCGACAAGGTGCCCTTTGTTTTGGCAGTGATTTACCAGAATGTGCAGGAGGCTATTATCGGCCATGAGATTACCCTGCCTGTGTACAATGGCAGAAATAATGCCGGGTGGCTGGGGCATCCGGATGACAGAGAGAAGCCGGATGTGGAGCCCGTATTCAGCTGTGTGCCGGAATGTGCAGAGAAGCTGAATGTGGATGCCATAGCCATCCAGGTCCATCCCCCCATGTTTGTCACCTGGGACGTGCGGGACGGGGATGCCACGGTGGGGAGCGGCCTCATTGACAGCGCCGAAATGCTGAAGAAATGCCAGGCGGTTATGCCGGACCCGGACGATCCGGTTCGGCTTAAAAAAATCGAGAGTATGCTGGAGCTGTGTAAGGAGCATGAATTTGCCGTGGGCGTAAAGATTCGTCTGGGAGCCTCCCCCACCCTTTTAAGCATTGGAATGGAGAACCTGTCCATAATGCTGGCGGAGGAGGACGACACCTTTATTCGGACCCTGGAGATGTATACAAGCTGGAGCCGCCGGTTTAATAAAAATCTCATGGAGCTGGGCTTTGATTATTTCTGGACCGCCGACGACATTGCCTACACCAAATCCATGCTCATTTCCCCGGGCATGTTCCGGGAGCACTTTAAGGAGCGGATGAAAAAGGCCATGGAGCCTATCCAGGTGCCCTTTATCTATCACAGCGACGGAAATTATTCCCTGGTGCTGGAGGACCTCCTGGAGATGGGAGTGGACGCCATTCATCCTGTGGAGCGTGGCTCCATGGATCTGGACTGGCTTTTGAAAAACTACAAGGGACGGGTGGGCATGATTGGAAATGTGGATATTAATCACATTCTCAAGGATGCCACTGTGGAGGAGGTCTATGAGGATGTCCGCACCCGAATCGAGACCTTTGGCCCGGGAGGAGGCTATGTGATCTGCGATTCCAACAGCGTGCCGGGCTGGTGCTCCCCCAGAAATGTGATGGCCATGAGTGAGGCCGTGGAGAAGTATCGGTATATTTACGGATGAGAAAGAGGAGAGGCAGCCTCCCGGCGCGGGGCTGCCTTTTTTGAAAGGAGGGGGAGGGGACAGGAGAAAACAACAGGAGGCAAGGGCGGCAAAAAGCAGCAGAAGGCCCGGCAGGAAGCGGGAAGAAGTGAAAAAAATGCTGGACAAACAGGGGGAACTGTGATATGATAATCCATGCTGATAGTCCATATTGGCTTCGCGATGCGTGGCTCAGCTTGGTAGAGCGCTGCGTTCGGGACGCAGAGGTCGCAGGTTCAAATCCTGTCGCATCGACTCCTTGGCAGGGGCATTTGCTGTTCGGTAAGCGTTTATTGTGTAGCTGATCGGGACAGCGCGTACAGGGCCAGGAACCTTGATTTTGCAGGGTTCCGGTCTTTTTTATATTTGAAAATGGGAGCAGTGCTGTGGATAGAAATCAAAGGAGATTTTGAGAGGATGATTCCTCTCGAATCTCCTTTTTTGCTAACAAGAAATAAGAAATTTCCAAAACGAAAGAAATAGAATAAAAAACATCTGTTCTTATGGGATTCAAAAATATACATAATGAGACATGATTTAAATAATGTAGGCTTAAGGTGAAAAGATAATGTGCGAACTATATAAAAAACCTAAAAAATGATTGACAAAAATCAAATAATTAACTAATATAAAGATAAAACACGGAGTATAACCTTGTGCATTTTTGAAAATCGGACATCAACACAGGAGATTTTTAAAACTTGTGAATTAGAAATTATACTTTCCAAAAAGAAATTTACATCAAAGATAAGTAGACTGCCCGCGAGTCAGAGGAAATAGGAGGAGGAGTACATAACCATGGGTTGGAATACAAGCTATCAGGAGACAGACCATTTTACCTTTCAGGCGGCGGATTTTTATCCTTTTAAAAACACAGAGGAGATCAAACGCTGCCGGGCCATCACCAAGGAGGATATCCTGGCCCTGAATGGCCGGCATCCCAATAATCCCCATATCCGGGTGGAGGTGCTCTCGGATGAGGAAGGCGAAATGCGGATGCTTATGGATATGGTAAAGCGGATTGTGGATTCTGACCGGGAGGATAAGCAGGTGGTCATGATTATGCCCAATCCCTGTCCCCTGTACCGGAAGGCGGCTTATATTTTGAAGGCTTTAAACGTCAGCTGCCGGAATGTTAAGTTTTACATGATGGACGAGTGGGCGGACCAGGATGGAAATGTGGCGCCCTTAAGCTATAAGGCTGGCTTTGGAAATGCCTTCTGCCGGTTTATGCTTTCAAACATTGCGGACCTGGGCTTTAAGGAGGAAAACTTTATTTATCACAGCAATAAGACCACGCCGGACTTTTCCAAGATGCTGGAGCAGGACGGAGAGGCGGATATTGTGTACAGCGGACCGGGCTGGCCCGGGCATCTGGCATTTATCGACCCGGTGGAGGACTGGTTTAAGCCGACTATGGAGGAATACTGTCAGCAGGGAGCCAAGGTGGCCCGTCTCCACCCCCTGACCATTGCCCAGAACTCCCTCCACGGCTCCTTTGGATGCTCCGGCGACATTGCCAATGTGCCGCCCATGGGAGCTATGATGGGACCCCGGGATGCCATGCAGGCCAAGGATGTGCTGGACAGCCACGATATCACTACGGCCGGCAGTCGGGTGGCCTGGCAGAGGCTGACCTCCCGCCTGTGTATATTCGGAAAGCCCTCACAGGATGTACCGGCCTCTATTCTGCAGCTGCGGGATAAGCCCACGCACATTACCATGAGCCATGAGATTGCAGCTACGGTGGAGCCTGATTACGAATTCCAGTATTAGGACCTGTGGCAGCAGCAAAAAATCACACATATGAAAATTCAAGTAAAAAGAAAGAGGGGTTGCGTATGGGAACAAGGAGCAGCGTGACAGAAAAATTTAAGGGGATTTTTCCCGCCTTTTATGCCTGCTACGATGACAAGGGAGATATAAGTCCGGAGCGGGTGCGGGCCTTTACCCAGTTCCTGATGGATAAGGGTGTAAACGGATTGTATGTGTGCGGAAGCTCCGGAGAGTGTATCTACATGACCAAGGAGGAGCGGATGCTGACCCTGGAGAATGTAATGGCCGTGGCCAAGGGAAAGATTCCGGTAATCGCTCACGTGGCCGCCATGTCCACCCGGGAGAGCGTGGAGCTGGCCAAGCATGCGGCGGGCTGTGGAGCGGACGCGCTGGCGGCCGTACCCCCCTTCTACTTTACTTTGCCGGAATACGCCATTGAGCAGTATTGGAAGGCTATGATAGATGCCACGGAGCTTCCCTTTATTATCTATAATATTCCGGGTACCACCCACTATGCGCTTTCCATGAATCTGTTTCTGAAAATGAAGAGCTATGACAAGGTGGTTGGTGTAAAGAATTCCTCCATGCCCACCTATGATATTCAGCGGTTCAAGGCGGCAGGGGGTGAGGACTTCGTAGTGTTTAACGGACCCGACGAGCAGTTTGTGTCCGGCCGTATCATTGGAGCGGATGCAGGGATTGGCGGCACCTATGGGGTCATGCCGGAGCTGTTTTTAAAGGCGGACGAGGCGCTGATAAAGGGAGAGAATGAGAGGGCAAGGGAGATCCAGTACGCCATTAACAATATTATAGAAACTATGACATCCTGTCAGGGAAATCTGTACTCGGTGGAGAAGGAGATCCTGCGGATACAGGGAATGGATATCGGGCAGGCGCGTCTGCCATTGCCTCCCTTTACCCAGGAGGATCTGCCCAAAATTAGAAAAGCTGCTGAATTAATCGAGGAGAACAAAAAGCGTTTTTGCTGAATTGCACAAAGAATAAACACACGAATCATGGGGCAGGAGAGTGGCTGCGGTGAGCAAACCGCGCCGTCTCCGCTCCCTTACGGGGAAAAACAAAATATCGATTTTCGGACATAATGAGTGGGAAGGTGGCTCCTGGAGCTATTGCTGTGGGCGACAGCCTTTGCTATAATGACAGCAATACAGAAAGAAAGTCAAGGGAGTCGTAGAGAATTGGGTCAGGTGTGGGAGGAAGCAGACTTTCGGATTTTACCGGGAGTTAAGCCGGTGGCCTTTTTAATAAAGTAACAGAAGCTTGCCGGACTGTTGTAGCCGATCAACTCAGAAATCTCGGTGATAGACTTGGAGGTATGCTTCAAAAGGTCCAGGGAAACCTCCAGACGAATCTCCAGTATTTTTTCCTGATAGCTCTTTCCATAGATGGACTTTAGGATGCGGTTTAGCTGGCGGCTGCTGAGATACAGCTGATCGGCCAGGATTTGGTCACCGTCATGGAGATGAAAGTTCTGATTAAAGAAGGTGTCGATAATAAAGTTTCTTTTCAAATCCAGAGTAATCTTGTTATCCGGCATTTCCTGAGAGGTTGGCCCGATAAACCAGGCCAGCTCCAGTACCAGAAGGGATAAAAGAGAGCGCAGCTCCTCCTGGATAAAGAAATCCGACTGGGAGCCGGTAGCTGTATCCGATATTTTCTGGAGAGTGTTTTTTATATTGTCTGCGGAGCCTGTGTAATAGGAAAAGGAGGAAAAGGGAAGCAAAATGGCGGCAGCTCTTTTGTCCATATCCGCAGAAAAGGCCGGCAGCTCAAAGCCAAGGCACATTTTTTTCAGGTTGGGAGAGGTTTCCCGGATAGAGTGATAGCGGTTGGGGGCAAAGATGCAGAACTGTCCGGTTTCTACCCGGAGGTTTTCCCCGCCAGAGGTCAGGACACAGGTGCCCTCCTGTACATAGTGGAGCTCAAAGTGGTGATGGTGGTGATGATAATAGGAGGAGGCGTCCGGCGCCTGATATTCGGCGGAGAAGGTGATAAACTTCCCGGTAATGCCGGCTACCTGGAATTCCAGCATAAAAAGATATTCAATATCTTCCATTAAAAAACCTCCCTCGTAAACATTATTAATTTTAATCTTAAGCAACGCAAAAACATTTGTCAATTAGTAAAATTGACGGAGAAAATTAAGTATTAAAAAAAGAAATTATATAAAATGACGAAAATAAATTGACAGACTATTCTGGATGTAGTAGAATATAAAAATAAAGATAAAATAAAGAAACCGTTATCAAGGAAATATCCAGAAAATATAGAAAATTAAGGAGAGAAGCTCCGGAAGGGTAGAGGGGAAATCGTCATGGAATACAAAAAGAATAAGGTGGTAGAGAAACTGAAAAATGACCAGCTGGTCACCTGCGTGAAGCTGAATATTACGGATAACATTCCGGCAGAGTTGGCGGCTCTGTGCGGCGTGGACTGTATTTGGGTGGACATGGAGCATGTGCCGGCGGATTTGGGACAGATAAACCGGGTGATCCTGGGAGCCAAGGCCTATGGGGCCGAGACCATTGTGCGCACGGCCAGAGGAGCCTACTCCAATGTGATACGTCCTCTGGAGATGGATGCCTCCGGCGTTATGGTGCCCCATGTGATGAATTATGAGGATGCCAAACAGGTGGTTTACTACACCAAATTCCATCCCATTGGCCGCCGTCCTATTGACGGGGGAAATGCGGACGGGAAGTATTGCCTGCTGGATACGGCAGACTACATCCGCTATTCCAATGAAGAAAAGCTTACCATTATTCAGATAGAGGATGTGGAGGCTTTGGAGGATCTGGATCAGATCGCGGCTCTGGAGGGAATCGACATGCTGTTCTTCGGACCTGCAGACTTCTCTCAGTCGATTGGAAATCCTGTGGATATCTGGAATGAGAAAACCCTGGAGGCACGCAGGAAGGTGGCGGAGGCTGCAAAGGCTCACAATAAGTTTGCAGGAACCGTGGGCGGTCTGGGAAATGTAAAGGAGCTCTATGACATGGGCTTCCGCTTTATTAACCTGGGCGCAGATGTGTGCGCGCTCAGCGATTTTTTCACTCAGATTGTCACCGGTGTCAAGGAAATGGGGCTTGTGAAATAAAAGCAGACAGAGGGGGTACACGAAAAAGATATGTTATATTCGGAGATAACGGCAAAGGAGCAGCTGTCCAAGTTTACACTGGGAACCGTGCAGCTGGGCATGCAGTACGGCATGGCCAACAAGACGGGGCAGCCCTCCACGGAGGAGGCCTTTCAGATTTTAGACACAGCTGCAGACTCCGGGGTGAATTCCCTGGACACGGCCGTGGCCTACGGAACCTCGGAAAAGGTTATAGGAGAGTATTTAAGGCAGAGCCGGAAACGGTTCTTTGTGACCAGCAAGTTTAAGGTGGTGGGAGAGGATCCTGTGAGGGAGCTGGCGGATCAGCAGAGTCAGACCTGGGAGCATTTGGGAAAGGTGGATATGTACTTTTTCCACGATGCCAAAGAGATGTGTACCTATGGAGAACAGCTTCGGGAGCCCCTGGAGCGTATGCGGGAGCAGGGAAGGACCCGGATGCTGGGAGCCTCCGTCTATGAGGCGGATGAGGTGGAAGCCTTTCTGAAAAAGGACTGGATGCAGGGAATCCAGATCCCCATGAGCATTCTGGATTCCAGAGTGATAGAGAGAGGACTTCTGGAGGAGCTTCAAAAACGGGGAGCCGTGGTGTTTATCCGAAGCGTATTCTTCCAGGGACTTCTGTGCATGGACCATGTGCCGGAGAAGTATGAGTTCCTAACGCCCTATGTGGAGGAGCTGCGGGATATCGCCAAATCCGAGGACATGACGCTCCAGGAAATGTCCGTGGCATATATTCGGGATTTACCCGGTGTTTCCTCTCTGGTGCTGGGCTGCGAGACTTGGGAGCAGGTGCGGGACAATGCCAAGCTTCTGAGCATCAAGAGTCTGACGCCGGGGGCGGTGGAGGCCATCCGGGCTGTGGGCAAGAAAGTGCCTATTGCAGAAGCCATGGATCGGATTCTCGGAAGGAAGAAATGAGTTCCAAAGAATTTATGTGATTTATTTACATAGATTACAAGTTGGTTGAGAAGGTTGCTAAATCACCCAAAATCTAAAACAAAAGGAGGAAAAGAAATGAAAAAGCGCATTCTCTCGTTGCTTATGGCCAGTATTATGGTACTTGGCCTGGCGGCCTGCGGCGGTAAGGAAGAGCCCGCGCCAGAGGCAACACCGGATACGAGTCAGGAGCAGGGGGGGCAGGAAACGGAAGCACCTGCTGAACAGCCTGCAGCAGCAGAAGGGGAAAAGATCCTGTACAGCAATACAGGTCCTGTGGAGTTCTTCGAGGTTCCCTGGTGGAATCTGGGACAATACGTACACTCCAAACTGTTGTTCGAAACTCTGATTGGTATTGACAATGACATGAACCCCACCACAGAGACAGGTATGGCTGAGAGCTACGAGCTCAGCGAGGATGGCCTGCAGCTGACCATTACCCTGCGGGATGGCCTGAAATGGCATGACGGCCAGGATGTGACGCTGGATGATGTGGTATGGAGCATTGAGCAGGTTATGACTCCGGGAGCCGGAATGGCTAACAACACCTTGAAGCAGACCTGTGAAGGCATTGAGGGTACACAGGATTACCTGGATGGCAAGACAGAGCAGCCTGCTGGTATCGAATTGGTGGATGATAAGACCATCGTTCTGAAGTTTGCAACCGTGCAGCCCTCTGTAATGCTGGCGATGTCACTGTTCCCCATTTTGCCGAAGCACTGCCTGGAAGGCGTAGATATGACCCAGATTCAGCAGGATCCCTTCTGGCAGAGTCCTGTTGGCTCCGGTCCGTTTAAGCTGGAAGAGGTTAAAATCGGCGAGTACGCCACCTTTGCTCCCTTTGAGGACTACTGGGATGGCGTTGCAGATTTCAAGATTCTCTTGAATGCATCCTCTGCAGAGTCTGATGACAAGCTGGTAACTAATGTAAAGGCTGGTTTGATTGACTATGCATACACCAAGATGTACAGCGATGTACAGGCCCTTCGGGATGTAGAGGGAGTTACCATTGATACGGTACCTGTAAACTACACTCGTTGGTTCATGGTAAATCAGTATCCCAAGGCAGCAGGAGAGACCAATCCTCTGTCCGACAAGCGCGTGCGTCAGGCTATCGCTTACGCTATTGACAAGGCAACCATCTGCGAGCAGATCTTTGAGGGCGCAGCAATGCCTGGTACCGGTACACTGACACCCACCGGTTCTAACTGGAAGGTGGAGGGACTGGAGGAATACGCATACAATCCCGACAAGGCCAAAGAGCTTCTGGCTGAGGCTGGCTGGGACAGCAGCAGAGAGCTGAAGCTGGCATATTACTATACGGATCAGCAGACAGTAGATCTGATGGCCATTGTACAGCAGCAGCTGGCGCAGGTTGGCATTAAGGTAAATCCGTACCTTCTGGAAGGCGATGTACCTGGACAGCTGAACACAGCACCCACAGCGGATGGCCTTGCAGGCGTACAGTGGGATCTGGCCTACGGCGCATTGTCCGCACTCTCTCCCCTGGATTACTATTCCCGGTTTGCAGAGGGCAGCAGCGGAACCTGGCACGGACCCTACGATGAGACCCTGGGAGCAATGGTGAACGAGATGCTTTCCACCGCTGATGTGGAGAAACAGATGGCAACATACGCAAAGATTGAAGAGTATTATGCCGATGAGATTCCGTACATTGCATTGTACTATCAGCCGGTTTGGGTTGTAACCAGCGAAAAGGTGGCAGGCAATGTAAGCAAGTGGGGGAATCCGCAGTTCTATATGCAGTGGGATATCCAGAATTGGACTCTGAAATAAGTTCTTTTGAAGATATCAATAAGGTAATGTAAACATGCAGGGTGGAGCGGTCAGAATTAAATATGATTGCTTCGCCCTGTTGGCTTAAGGGGAGAAAGGGGTTTGTATGGCAAAATACATTGGTAAACGAATTTTAATGTTTATCCCCATGGCATTGCTGATGAGCTTTCTGATCTTTGGTGGTATGGAGCTTACCCCCGGCGATTTCGTTTCAAATATGATTTCACCGGATATGGCAGCAAACATGACGCCGGATGAGTTGAATGTGCTTCGGGAGGCCTATGGGTTGAACGATCCGTTCCTCATCCGATATGTGAAATGGTTGGGACAGATTTTTCAGGGAAACTGGGGATACAGCTTGTCAAGCGGTGTTCCGGTAAAAGACATTATTTTACAGCGGCTTCCGGTTACATTAGAGCTGGCTCTCACTGGCTTGGTTATATCAGCAATATTGGGGAGTGTGTTGGGAATTGTTTCAGCCTTAAAACGAGGCTCTCTTTTGGATCATACCCTGACACTGGCCGGCGTTATCGGAATGTCCATTCCGCAGTTTTTCTTTGGTATGGTGGCCATTCTGTTATTTGCATTAAATTGGAAAATATTTCCGGTTGGAGGACGCACCACGCCGGATATGGTTCACTGGTGGGAGCATCTCCGCTATCTGGTTCTGCCGGCCCTGGTGCTGGGAGTGACACAGACAGCCTCTGTAATGCGCTATTCCAGGGCCAGCATGATGGACAGTATGCACAAGGACTTTGTAAAGGCGGCCAGAAGTAAGGGGCTTCCCGAGTGGAGGGTAAACCTGGTTCATGGCTTCCGTGTATCCATGACGCCTGTAGTGGTACTGCTGGCTTTACGTCTGCCTATGCTGGTCAGCAGCTCTGTGGTTATTGAGAATGTATTCCAGTGGCCGGGAATCGGTGTTACCTTCAAGGAAGCCGTATCTGCCGGTAATTATCCTCTGGTTATGATGATTGCCTTAATTATCGTAATCATGGTACTGATTATCAGTCTGGTTCTGGATATTCTTACCAGAGTGCTGGATCCGCGCGTAAGGCTTGAGTAGGAGGTGGAAGCATGACATTTGGAGAAAAACGGTTTCATAAAAAGCTGGATAAAATACGCCGCCTGGAAGAGGAAGGCGTGCTGGCCAAAAAGAAAAAGGGCAGCCGGGCGCTCTCAAAGTTTATGAGTAATAAGATGGCCATGCTTGGGCTGGTCATTTTCACGATTATTTTCCTTGCCTGTATATTTGCACCGCTGTTGACCTCTTATCGTCCGGAGGTAGTGGATCTGACGAATTTGATGAAGCCTCCATCCAAGGACCATATCTTTGGAACCGATAAAGTAGGAAGAGATTTATTTGCCCGTGTGCTTTATGGCGGCAGGGTTTCCATATTAGTGGCTGGCGGAGGAGCGCTGGGGGGCGCTTTGATTGGTGTGCTTGTGGGATCCTTTGCAGGATACCGGGGCGGCTGGCTGGATAAGATTACGATGCGTCTGTCGGAAGTGTTTATGTCCTTCCCGCAGTTGATTCTGGTGTTGGTGATGGTAACCATTATGGGGCAGAGTACCCGGAATATTATCATTATTTTCGTGATCACCGGTTGGAGCGGTATTTACCGACAGGCAAGAGCGGCTATGCTGTCCATCCGTGAGGAAGAATATGTGCAGGCGCTGCACGCCTTTGGTCTGAATGATATGCTGATCTGCTTTAAGCATATGCTTCCCAATGCGCTCAGCCCGATTATTGTGAATATAACCATCAATATTGCGGCGTTTATTCTGGAGGAGGCGTCTCTTAGCTTCCTGGGACTTGGGGTACCCATGGAGGTTGCTACCTGGGGCAATATTCTGAATGCATCTCAGGATATGTATACCCTGCAGAATGCCTGGTGGATATGGCTTCCCGTGGGTGTTGTGATTTCTCTGTTCGTTATGAGCATCAACTTTGTAGGCGACGGAGTTCGTGATACAACAGATTCTTCCATCCAGGGATAAAGGAGGCGGCGTATGAGTGGTGAAAGTGTAATTTCTGTAAAAAATCTGAAAACATATTTTTATTCTGAAAACCGCTGCAACAAAGCGGTGAATGGAGTAAGCTTTGAAATAGAGCGTGGCCGCACCCTTTGTGTAGTAGGAGAGTCTGGCTGTGGAAAGAGCGTGACAGCCTCATCCATCATGCAGCTTTTGCCCAAGCTGTCCCGTATCGAGGAGGGGGAGATTGTCTACCACTCGGAGACACAGGGGGATATTGTGCTGAGCAAGCTTAAGAAAAACGGAAAGGAAATGCGGAGCCTTCGGGGGAAGGACATTGCCATGATATTCCAGGATCCCATGACAGCCTTAAATCCGGTTTACAAGGTGGGCTGGCAGATTATGGAGAATATCCTGCAGCATGAGGATGTGACCAAGGAGGAGGCCAGAAAGAGAACCCTGGATCTGCTGATTCAGATGGGAATCCCGGAGCCGGAGAAGCGGATTGATCAGTATCCCCATGAGTATTCCGGCGGTATGCGCCAGAGAGCCGTTATCGCTATGGCTATGAGCTGCAACCCAAAGGTGCTGTTGGCTGACGAGCCCACCACAGCCCTGGATGTGACTATTCAGGCGCAGATCTTTGAGCTGATGGAGAGCCTGAAAAAGGAGCATAATACGGCGATCCTGCTGATTACCCATGATATGGGCGTGGTAAGCGAGATGGCGGACGACGTGATTGTTATGTATATGGGCAACGTGATTGAGAGCGGAACGGCCAGGGAGGTCCTGAAGAATCCGGTCCATCCCTATACGAGAGCGCTGTTGGCCTCTATTCCAATTTTGGGCAAAGGAAAGGAACAGCAGATTGAGCCTATCCGGGGTATGACGCCCAATCCTCATAACCGTCCCAAGGGCTGTCAGTTTGAGCCCAGGTGCGATTTTTCCTGTGACACATGCCGGGAAAGCATGCCAGGTGAGGAGATACTGGAAGGAACGCATATGGTTCGTTGCCACTGCTGGAGGGAGGTGCCCAGAGAATGAGCGAAAAGAGAAACCCTATCCTGACGTTAAGAAATATGCAGGTGCATTTCCCTGTAAAAGGAAAAAAGGCCGTCGTCAAAGCCGTGGACGGCATTGATCTGGTAGTCTATGAGGGAGAGACGCTGGGGCTTGTGGGAGAGTCCGGCTGCGGCAAGACTACCCTGGGAAAAGCCACCCTGCAGCTGATTCGCCCCACAGGCGGAGAGGCCATCTTTGAGTTTGCCGATGGCCCACAGGATCTGCGGAAAATGTCCAATAAGGAGCTGGATAAGGCCCGGAAGGAAATGCAGATTGTATTCCAGGATCCTCAGTCCTCCCTGAATCCGTCCTTTACCATTTTTCAGTCCATGTCCGATCCCTTGAAAAAGTTTGGAGTAAAATCCAAGGAGGAGCGGAGAAAAATCGTGGGCGATCTGCTGGAAGAGGTCAATATGCAGCGGGAATATATGGACCGCTATCCCACGGAGTTTTCTGGCGGACAGAGACAGCGTATCGGAATTGCACGGGCCCTGCTTATCAATCCCCGGTTGATTGTCTGTGACGAGGCGGTGAGCGCTCTGGACGTATCCATTCAGGCGCAGGTGCTGAATCTGCTTAATAAGCTGAAAGAGGAGAGAGGACTGACCTATATTTTTATCTCCCACGATCTCAGTGTAATCGAGTATATCAGTGATCGGGTAGCCGTGATGTACCTGGGAAAGATTATGGAGATTGCAGATGCAGACGCCCTTTACCAGGAGGCCATGCATCCCTATACCAAGGCCCTTCTGTCGGCCATTCCTGTGGCAGATATTGATCACCACAAAAAGCGGATCCTGCTGGAGGGGGATGTGCCAAGTCCCATGAATATGCCCTCCGGATGCCGGTTTCATACCCGGTGCAGTCAGTGCCAGCAGATCTGCAAGGAGAAAGTGCCGGAGATGAAAACCTACACCATCGGCGGACGGGAGCATATGGTGGCCTGTCATTTCTCGGACGAGGCATATCGTAATATGGAGCAACAATAGCAACAAAAATAAATAACAAAGTGAGAGGAGGATGCCGCCGCCTGCAGGCTGGCTGTGAAAGGAAGCACAGCCGGGAAAGCAGGAGACAGCAAAAAAAGAAAATGGAAATGAAAAGAGGATTTTATCCGGCCCTGGGAACACCGGTAGAACAGGATGGCACCTTTTGTGCGGACAGCATGACATTGCAGATTGATCAGCAGATTGAAGCAGGCGCCTCCGGCTTATTGATCATGGGCTCCATGGGAAACTCTCCCTATATTAGGGATTCTGAGTACCGGAAGGTGGCAGAATGCAGCGTAAAGGCTGCCAAGGGCAGAGTGCCCTCCCTGGTGGGTGTGACGGATGTATCCATTGTCCGGGTAATGGACCGCATTCAGGCATTGTCCGATATTGAGGGCATTGACGGCGTGGTATCCACAGTGCCTTATTATGTGGCTGTGAATCAGGAGGAGATCTTTAACTTTTATTGGACCCTGGCCGAGAAATCCAAATTCCCCGTGTATCTGTATGACCTGCCTACGGTAACCAAGGTGGCTACGGATGCGGAGACGGTGAAACGGCTCTGGAAGCATCCCAATATCCGGGGAATCAAATCGGGAAGTCTGATGACACAGAGAATTCTCAAGCGCAGCGCGGATCGGCCGAAGAACTTTTCACAGTATTTCAGCGATCTGGAGACCTTTGACATTGCCTATCAGTATGGCATTGACTGCAACCTGGACGGAATGTTCTCCTGTACGCCTAAGACGGCCCATGATATGTATCAGGCGCTGGCGGCCGGGGATATGGACACAGCCGGAAAGAAGCTGGATGACATTTTGGCTCTAAGAGTTTTGTTTATTCAGACCAATGGTCTTATGCAGGCCTTTAGTCATGCCATGAATCTGTTGGGCTGCAGGGGAGATTTTTCCAAGGATTTCCAGTCGGATATTTCCGATGAGAACAAAGAGCGCGTAACAGAGTTTATGAAAAAGCTGGGGGAGATTTAAATGACGAAGCAGGAAACATTGGATTGCATTAAAGGGGGATTGATTGTGTCTTGTCAGGCTCTGCCTGACGAGCCCCTGCACAGCTCTTATATTATGTCCCGGATGGCATATGCGGCCTATGAGGGAGGCGCCGTGGGTATCCGGGCCAATACGGCCAAGGACATTAAGGAGATTCGTGCCACCGTTTCCCTTCCGGTGATCGGGATTGTGAAGCAGGTCTACGAGGGCTGTGATGTGTATATCACACCGACCATTCAGGAGGTGGAGGCTCTTATAGAGGTGGGGGTAGAGATTATCGCCATGGATGCCACAAAGCGTCCCCGCCCGGACGGAAGGATGATAGAAGAGGTGTTTCCGGAGATTCGGGAACGGTATCCGGATCAGCTGTTTATGGCAGACTGCTCCTGCGTGGAGGAGGGCTTGCAGGCAGAACAGCTGGGGTTTGACTTACTGGGAACTACTATGGCGGGCTACACCCCTTATACGAAGGGGACCAAGCTGCCGGATGTAACAATGATAAAGACTCTGGTGGAGCAGAGTAAAAAGCCGGTGATCGCAGAGGGCGGCATCTGGTGTCCCGAGGATTTAAAACGGGTGCTGGATACGGGTGCCTGGGCTGCGGTGGTAGGCACGGCAATTACAAGGCCCAGAGACATTACCCGTCGCTATGTGGAGGCAATTCGGTGAAAACAGCAGTTCTGGATATTGGCGGGACTTTTATCAAATCTGGCATTTATGATGGGGGAGAATTGTGTCAGATAGAAGAGACACCTACGCCTGTTGACAGAGGCGGCTCCGGTTTGATGGAATGTGCCAGGGAGATCTTGGAGAGACATAAGGGAATGGATGCCATTGGTATCAGCACGGCCGGTCAGGTAGACACGGTTCGGGGCGAGATCCGTTATGCCAACGAAAATCTCCCCGGCTATACCGGGACAAAGGTCCGTCAGATCTTGGAGGAGACGTTTTTGGTGCCGGTAGCGGTGGACAATGATGTGAATATGGCGGCGCTGGGTGAGGCCTGTCTGGGAGCGGGAAGGGGTGAGGAGGACTTTTTGTGCCTGACCCTTGGGACGGGAATCGGCGGCGCGATTGTACGGAACCGGCAGATTTATCGGGGAAGCTGCTTTTCTGCGGGAGAGTTTGGCTCCATGGTGATCCATGGAGATGCTCAGAAAAGCCAGGGAGGCTTCCCTGCCGGCATTTATGAAAAGTATGCGTCAGCCACAGCATTGGTGCGTCAGGCCATGGCCTATGATTCGGCCTTAGATAACGGGAGGATTATTTTCTCCCGCTTGGAGGAGCCTGGAATCCGGGCCATTGTAGATGCGTGGATCGGAGAAATTTTGCTGGGGCTTTCAAGCCTGGTGCATATTTTTAATCCCTCCTGTATTGTTTTGGGGGGAGGCATTATGGGGCAGCCCTACATTCTGCAGGAGCTTCGCAGGAGAATAGGGGACTATGTAATGCCAAGCTTCCTAAATGTCCGCCTGGAACGGGCACAGCTGGGAAACCGGGCGGGCATGCTGGGGGCGGCCGTTGCGGCGGAGCAGATGGCTGGATCGGAAGCCGGCGACACAAGGAGCGCTGCCGCAAAGGAGCCCAAAGAGGAAGCCACCACAGGTGTGCAGGAGAATACGGAGGCATAAGTAAAATGCGACAGAATGCGAGAGGGGTATGTTGCACCCTGTTGGGAGGCACCTGCTGGGGCTTTTCCGCCGCATGCGGACAATATTTGTTTATGAATTACCAGCTGGATGCCAGTTGGATCACGGTTATGCGTATGCTGGGAGCAGGGGTTACCCTGCTCATAGTAACTTTTTTTGGGCAGAGAGAGAATTTCACAGGGATTTGGAAGGAGCCAAAGGATCGCATACAGCTGGTGATTTTTGGCATCTGCGGCCTGATGTTCAGTCAGTTTACCTTTTTGACGGCCATTTCCCACTCTAATGCAGGGACGGCCACGGTGCTCCAATATCTGGGACCGGTGCTGGTCATGATTCTGGTTTGCTTTGGGGGCCGGCGGCTGCCCAGGGGGAAGGAGGTTGTCTCCATTTTTCTGGCAGTGCTGGGAACCTTTCTCCTGGCTACCCATGGAAATCCGTCCACCATGGTGCTGACCCAAAAGGGGCTTTTTTGGGGACTTCTCTCTGCAGTGAGCCTGGCCATGTATACGCTGCTGCCGGCCCGACTGCTTCCCCGCTGGGGTAGTATGGTGGTCACCGGCTTTGGCATGCTGATTGGGGGAATCCTTCTGGCCTGTATTGTACAGGTATGGGCGATTCCCGTGGCCCTGGACGTAAGGGGCTGGCTGGCTGTGGGAGGCATGGTGGTGGTGGGTACCATTCTGGCCTACACCTTATATTTACAGGGGGTAGGGGATATCGGCTCTGTCCGGGCCAGTATGCTGGCCAGTGTAGAGCCGGTCTCAGCCACCATTCTTTCTGTAGTCTGGCTACACACCAGCTTTTTGCTTATGGATTTGCTTGGGTTTGTCTGTATTCTTGCCACCGTATTTTTGCTGGCAAAGAAAAAAGAGGCGTAGGGCCAGGGAGGCTCCGGGATTATGAGATTTCGATTGCATGCCGGCTATGGAGCGACCCATGCCGCATACTGGGCTGCCTATGCGGCAGCCAACAACTTTGCATCAGTATTTTTGCTGGACCGGGGATACACCAATTCTCAGATTGGCCTGATTTTGGCAGTGGCAAACCTGATAGCTATATGTATGCAGCCTTTGCTGGCCAATGCTGCGGACCGATCTCAGAAGGTATCTCTGATTGGTATGGCCCAGCTGGCCAATGTCTTTATCGGGGCATTGCTCTTTCTCTGCCTGTTTATTCCAAGGGCCTGCCTGGCTCTCTCCGTGATTTATGTCATGCTGTTGGCCTGCCAGATGGCTCTTCGGCCTCTTTTTAATTCCCTCTCCTCCCGCCTGGAGGAGAGTGGCTATAAAATCAACTTTGGCGCCACCAGATCCATGGGCTCCCTGTCCTTTGCCGTTGTCTGCGGAGTTCTGGGAGGTCTTTCCGAAAAATTTGGCACGCAGGTGCTCCCCATTACTGGGGAGATTTTTCTGTTTTTGCTTATAGCAGTGCTGTTTTTTCTCAACAGAACCTTTCATAGGGCCTGTGCCCAGAGGAGATGTGGGGAATCTGGTGAAAATGATTCCAAAAGCGTTGTGGGGGAAGCAAAGCCGCATAAAGGTAAGGAGATCGATCTCCTTACCTTTATAAGGAGAAATCGGCTGTTTTTGCTGGTAAATGTGGGGGGAGCTGGTATTTTTTTCAGCAATACCATGACCAGCAACTTCATGCTTCAGATTGTGGAGAGCATTGGGGGAAACAGCGGGGATATGGGGGCAAGCTTTGCGCTTATGGCCTTCCTGGAAATGCCGCCTTTGCTCCTCTTTGATAAAATTCATCAGCGCATTTCCAACAGGGTTCTCCTGGAGATTGGCGCTGTCTCTTTTGGCATTAAAATGGTGATTATGCTTTTTGCGGGAAGTGTCCCCATGCTCCATGTGGCTCAGCTTTTCCAGCTGACCTCCTTTGGGATTTTTCTCCCTGCCATGGTATCCTTTATTGATGAGAATATGGAAAAGGGAGAACGGGTCAGGGGACAGGCATTGTATACTATGATGATGACCCTGGCATCCATATTTGCCAGCCTGGCAGGCGGGTTTCTCCTGGAATATCAGGGAGTGTCTGCCATGCTCCTGGTTTGCGTGGGGGTTATGGCGGCAGGAGTGGCGCTGTTCATTGTAGCCATTAGGCGAATGGAGGGAAGCGCCAGGACAAGGAGCGCCTGATTGCGGAGACAATGGAAGAATAAAAAACGTCCCCATGAACCAAGCTCGTTCATGGGGACGTTTTTTCTACCCTTCGATGGAAGCAACAAAAGCAGACAGACTTCCATACCCATATTCGAAACAAGTTGCATATATTATATGCAGGTGTAGCCTCCGTCCACCGGAATGCTTAAGCCTGTGAGATAAGCAGAGGCATCGGAGGCCAGGAAGGCGATAATGCCCTTAATGTCGTCATCGTTGGCTAAGCGTCCCAGCTGAGTGTGTTTGCTGTATTCCTTTTCAAAGACCGGATTGGTGCGGGGCGATTTAAGACCGCCGGGGCAGACCGCGTTGATACGGACCCCGTACTGTCCATAATAGCTGGCCGCGTGGCGAACCCAGGCGGTAAGGCCGGATTTATCCATGGCGTAGATATGTCCAAAGGCGCCCTCGGCCATAGACGGATTCCCGTCATAGTTATGTTTCTCCACACCAATAAGGCCCATCATGGAGCCAAAGGTTACGATAGAGCCGCTTTTCTGCTTTATCATCTGCTCTCCCACCAGAGAGGTCATATAGAGAGAGGCAGCTGAATTCATGCGCACGCCCTCCTCCATCTGCCGGGCATCCTCAAACCAGCCGTTTCCCCCATCGCCCTGGGGAATAATGCGGCTGCTGTTTACAAACACATCAATGCGTCCGGCCTTGTCAAGGACAGCCTGTATCATGGCACGGATGCTGTCCACATTTCCCAGCTCAAAGGAGAGGGCCTCCACAGACACGCCCTTGTCCCGCTTTAGCTCTTCTGCAAACTCCTGAGCCGGCTTCAGAGAATGGCTGGCCAGGAATATATCAGCGCCGGCGTCAGCCAGAGCGCAGGTAGCACCTTTTCCGTACATGGCCCGGCCACCGGTAATCAATGCAGTTTTCCCCTTTAGAGAAAACAAATCAAAAGTATTCATATTTATCCTCCTGTTTTAAATTACTGCTTCATACGGTCTATTTTGCGGTGTAGCCCCCGTCTACGGCCAGGGTGGTGCCGGTGATGAAGCGGGAGGCGTCCGAGGCGAAGAATACAGCGGCAGCTGCCACGTCCTCCGGACCGGCCAGACGTTTCAGATGGGAATGGCGAATAAAGGCATTTTCAAAGGCCTCTGGTCTGGTTCCGGCTAAGGGACCGTAGGCAATGCAGTTGCAGCGGCAGCCGGCAGATCCCAGATAGCCTGCAGCCTGGCGGGCATAGTTGACAAAGCTTCCCTTTAAATAGCCGTACTCCAGAGAGAAATCCTTTGTCGTATCCTCCGGACAGTCCTTATAATTATAGGGATCGCAGCCTACCAAAGCGGCATAATCAGAGATGAGAAGCACGGATCCATGGCCCTGCGCAGCCATGATTTCCCCAAGCTTCTGTACGGTGAGCATGACTCCAAGCTGGGCAAACTGGAGAATCTCATAGATATCCTCAAAGGAATGGCTCCAGCCCTCTTTGCGCAGCCCGGTGCTGTTTTCCACCAGAATGTCCAGGGTATTCAGATCCTTTTTTATGGTGTCAGCCAGCGCCACTGCAGCTGCTTCCGTGCCGGGCTCATAGGCGTAACAGCCAGAGACGGGAGTGCCGGATTCCTTTAAGGAAGCGGCCAGCTGATTCATAGCCTCGGCGTTGGGGCCGGCCAGATAGACACAGGCTCCCGCAGAGCACAGGCCGGCGGCAATTTCCTTTCCGTAGGGATACTCCGGACAGGTAATCAGGGCATTCTTTCCCTTTAATGAAAATTGTTCAAGAATATTCATAGGTCCTCCTTTAACGCTCGTGAATTTCTGAGAGCATAACCTTGCGTCCGCCCTCCTCCCGACTGCGGATTCCGCCGATGATAATCTTCATCATCTCGATAGTATCCTCAAAGGGGTAGGGCTCCACGCCGGTGCGCAGGTATTTTACAAAATTGTCCATCTGCTTCTTAAATTCATAGTAGGAATCATCGTCAGTAACTAAGGTGGATCCGGCCTCTCCCAGAATCATAATGCCAAGGCCAGACATGCCGATGCCCATGGGGATGTCCACATAGCATCCGCTCTCATGATGCAGGTGTACCATGGTGCTCTCAAAGGTGCCGGTATTTTGCACGGAATCAAAACCCCGGCCCAGGAGATTAAACATGCCCTCCACTGCATGGATGCCGTAGGTCTCCCATTTCTTTGCCATAGGGCTGCAAATGTAGCGAAGCTTGCCAAATTCATAGTGATTCTTGTAGAAGGGCTCCATGGCCTTGCTGTAGCGCATGGAGGAGGAGGAAATAAAATGAGCCCCCTCGTCGTGCCATTTTACAAATTGCTTCAGATCCTCTTCGTTGTCCACCAAGGGCTTGTCAATAAACATGGGAAGTCCCGCCTCCAGGAAGGGGCGGCAGCGCTCCACATGCTCGAAGCCATTGTCCGTGGCACAGATGACAGCGTCCACCTGGCCGATGAGATCCTCCGGCTTATCCACCACATGGGGAATGTGAGAAGCCCGGGCACAGGCCTCCGCCAGGGTCCGGTCCGCATAGCCGGTGAAGCACACGTGGGTAATATGGGCGCCGGGAATCCCCAGAGTCTCCGCGGGCTGCTTACCCAGATAAACAGGAATGGAAGGGTAGAGCTCATGGGTGTGCTCGTACATTTCTTCCTTATTGTAACCATTGTACATGGCGCTCCAGGAAAATGGATGCGCGTTTCCCTCGGTCATGCCGAGAATACCGATTTTTAAATCCTTGTCCCCCAGTGGAAAATGATTAGACATATAATCCCCTCTCTCGCAAATTGTTTTGAAAATTGTGAAAAAGCTGCTAAAATCCCTTATAACTTTAGCATACAGGATGAAATAAATAAGTCAATATGAATATCGGACATGTATTGATTAGAAGCGGGGAAATGTCATAAAACAGCCGTCCGGCACGGACTGTATATTATTCCCGGTGATATCCAGAATCCCCCGGGTTTTCCGTATAACCGTCTAATATCACGATTTTCATGTTCGCTTACCTCCGTTTTTTGCTAGATCCGGGGATTTTCCGGGTGTAGCATGGTTGCAATCACCTTGTTAAGGACCTCGTCCTTCCAGATTTCCTTCCAGTCCTCCCGCAGCACCAGCCGGTTCCCAAGTCCAATGGCGACCTTGCAGGCATCGGAAACCGGAGGCTTGCCGGGAATATAGCCCAGGAAATTGGCGCTCAGGTTATAGATGTGGCCGGTGAGGAAGGAGACGGCAGCCTCCCGGGGGATGCCCCGGCGCTCCGCCTCTTCCACGGTTTCCGCCATGGCGTACAGGCAGGTGGCGCCCAAGAGCTCCACCAGGGTGGGCTCCAGAAAGGCGATTTGCTCAGAGGTCATGACATAGGCGTGCACGGCGGCATACATGTCCCGGGCTGTCTCCTGCATCAGGGCAAAAACAGAGTCCTCCCCGGAGATTTTGCTCATGACAATATCCTGCTTTCCCCCGTCTCCGCCAAAACGGTCCGCCCGGGCTTCCTTGGTATCCTGATCCAGGAAATAGGAGGGATGGCAGGGATGAGCCACTCCAAAGGTGCAGTCGTCCCGCAGGGAAAGCTCCTTAGCCACAGCCGCGGCAGGGTCCAGAATCAGGAATCCGGTTCCCGGCTTTAGCATGGGTACATAGATGGCGGATAATTTCTGGATGAGCGTGTCGGGCACGGCAAAGATCACCACCTGGGCTGCCTCGATAGCCTCTTCTATGGGAGTTACCTCAAGACCCCGCCCATGAATGCTCTCGATTCCCTTGGGAGCGTTTTCCACCAGCATGACCTGATATTTGTCAGAATGCTTTACCAGATTTTTGCTGGTCCGGGTTCCCATTTTTCCACCGGCGCCAATAACTGCTACACATATTTTATGCATGTTCTTCCCTCTTTCTTTTTAAAATTTGGTTGATTCCCGGGGGCGGCAGGCGAAGCGCTTTACAGCCCGCCACAGGGGGATTCGGGTTACTTCAGGCAGTCTGCCGTAGTCTTTGCAATGGCCTCGGGAGAAAAGCCGTAGTGGTCGGCCAGCTCCTTGGCGGGGCCTGATTCCCCAAAGGTGGTAAGAGCGATGCGCTTCACCCTTTTGGGCTCATTTTCACAGGCAAGCCTGCTGATGTAGGAGCCCAGACCACCATTGATATTGTGATCCTCCACAGTGACGATCTGGGAAACCCTAGCCATTTCCGCCAGAATTTTTTCCGGATTCCTGCCATATAGAATATTGATGTCCGCCACAGTCACATGAATGCCCTGAGCCTTTAAAATCTCGGCGGCGGCCAGTGTCCGATCCAGCACAAAGCCGCTGGAGAGCAGCAGGGCGTCGGTGCCATAATTTTTCCACACCGTAATGCCATCTGGGCTAAAGGGAGCATCCTTGGCATATACATCTATCTCCCGGCCGCTTCCGGCCCTCACATAGACCGGCCCTGGAATGGAAGCAGCGGCTTTTACGGCATGATAGGTCTGGGGGCCGTCTGCGGGGGTCAGAATGGTAAAGTTGGGCATGGTGGACAGGATGCCCAGATCCTCGTAAAATTGATGGGTGACGCCCTCCCGCTCGCCTCCCAGAAGTCCGGCGTTAATGCCCACAAACTTTACGTTCAGGTTGGGATAGGCGACAAAGGTCCGCATCTGCTCGCAGGCCCGCATGGTTAAAAAGCCCACATAGGTGCCCACAAAAGGAATGAGACCGGCGGCGGCAAGGCCTGCGGCCGCATCTACGGCACACTGCTCCGCGATACCCACCTCCACATACTGATCCGGATGAAGCTCTGCAAATTTTGTTGCCCGCATGGCCTTTAGGGAGTCCGGGGAAACAAACAGGATCTTGTCATGATCCTCTGCCATATCCAGAAGCGCCTGGGCAAAGGCTTCTCTGGTACCTTTAAAATCTGCCATTATTCTATACCTCCTGCCAATTCCTTTACTGCAATTTTATATTGTTCATCTGTGGGAACGCCCTTGTGCCATACATTGTCATTTTCCATAAAGGAAAGGCCCTTTCCCTTGACACAGTTACAGACAATAACGCTCGGCTGTCCCTGGGCTTCCTTGGCAGCCTTTATTGCGGCCCTGATAGCGTCGATGTCGTGACCGTCGATTTCCTGGGTATGCCATCCAAAGGCTTCAAAGCGCTCTTTGATGTTGTTGGAGCCTATCGTGTCCGCCACAGAGCCTCCGCTCTGCCAGTTGTTTTTGTCGGCAAAGACAATGAGATTGTCCAGCCTTTGTCCGGCGGCCAGATTAATACCCTCCCAGCAGATTCCCTCCTGGAGCTCCCCGTCTCCCACGATAACAAACACATGATAATCCTTGTGCCGGTACTTGCCGGCCAGAGCCATGCCGGCGCCAATGGCAATCCCATTGCCCAGGGAACCGGAGGTCATATCCACACCCTTGGTCTTGTTCATTACAGGATGCCCCTGAAATTTGCTTCCCAGCGCCCGCAGATGGAAATCGGTGACCTTTTCTCCGAAGTAGCCTCTCTCGCTGAGGGCCGCGTAGTAGATAGGGCAGGCGTGGCCCTTGGACAGGATAAACCGGTCCCGATCCTCCCAGTCCGGACGGGAGGGATCGATGCGCATCTGGTCATAATACAAGGTGGCGACAATGTCGGCGATGGATAAGGCCGGGCCGGGATGGCCGTCCTTTCCCCGGTAAACCATATCCACTGCTACAAAGCGGAGATGGTCTGCCATTTGTTTTAATTCTGCTGTGTTCATGTGAAAGCTCCTTTCCTACCGTGTATTATTTTCACGGCTTTTGGATTTGCTGTTAAACAATAAACATTAAATGTATGATGTTTTATGTATATCATTTATAGATTGACTTGTTAATAGGTTTTAGGGAATTTGTAAAAGGTTTTTTGTCAAACGTTTGATATTTGGATTTTTCTGTGCTAAAATGGTGATAAATACAAGGGGAGAGGAATGGGCGATGAATAATTTATTTGAACATAGCAAGAGAGAATCTGCGGTGGACATTGTGGTAAACAGCATTAAGCAGCTTTTGATGGAAAGGCGGCTAAAGCCCGGGGATAAGCTGCCCACAGAGCTGGAGATATCGGAAGGTCTGGGGGTGAGCCGGGGCTCCGTCAGGGAAGCCATGAAGATTTTATCGGCCTTTGGACTGGTGGATATCCGGGTGGGAAATGGGACCTATGTGTGCGAATCTCCGGAAAACGGTCTGTTGGATACCTTTCTCTTTAGCTTTTTTATGTTGAATCCTAATTTAGAAAACCTCTATGAGTTTCGCTGTGTGCTGGAGGCGGATGTGCTGGAGCTGATTCTAAAGCACTATGAAGAAAACTATACCGAGAGAATGGCTCTGAAAGAGAGCCTGAAGGAGCTGGAACAGTTGATGGACAAAGCCCAGGCAAAGCCGGAGGAGCTTTTGCAAAATGATCTGGAATTTCACCGCCTGATGGGAAAGGCAACGGGGAATCTCTTGGTGGAGCGGGTCTATAATTTTGTCATTGACTTTATGGAGCCTTCCATAAAAAATACCCACAAAAATCAAAAGGGCGAGTATGTGTATGAGACCCATAAAAAGGTGTTGGATATTATCGAGACACGGGACTATGAGCATGTGAGAGATGCCGTCGTGGTGTCGGTGGATACCTGGTCGGAGTTGCAGGGGAAATCGTAGAGAGAGGCAGAAACATCAGGTGGGCGCAAGGAGCAAGTGAAAAGAAGATTAACAGCACACAAAATAAAAAGGAGCTGTCCTGAAAATGATATGATACCATGGAAAAACAACGTTTTCAGGACAGCCCCTTTTTCGTAAATGGAGCAATCCTCCGTTTTTATTACAATAATGTTTTTAAAAATACAGCTTCCGATACCGGTTAATACAAGCCAATATCTCCTGCCTCCTGGGCCGGGCCAGGGAGGCTCGCACATCTCCTCTGTCAAAAAGACTTTCTAGTCCCTTTTGATCCAGCTGCTTTTCCAGAAGATCCGCTACCTGACAGAGGGATTTTCTGCCGTCCAACAGCTGCAGCTCCACATATTTCAAAAGATAGGCCAATGCCATGGTCTGCTCGCTGTCCCGCAGCTGCTCCAGGTAGCGCAGCTCCACCGTATCCTTGGCCAGGGAGAGCTCGCTGGTCCCCAGGGCCTTTTGCTTCAGGCGATCCTCCTTCCTAAGGGCCATATTGGGCTTGGGCGCCCGGTTGGACAGATAGTCCGGAAAGAGCTCCTGGGCGGAGGAGAATACGGGGAAGGCATTGGCCGCCTCTTTGGCCTTTTCCGTGATGTCACAGGGCACATATTCCTTCATCTGGATAATGGTGTCCGCCACATGGAAATAGGAGCCGGAGCTTCCCGCCACAATAATGGAGGAAATGCCAAAATCCTGGTACAGGCTGCGGACCCGCTCAATAAAGGGGGTGATGGGCTCTTCCTGGGGAGAAACCACCTGCTGCATAAGCTTGTCCCGAATCATAAAATTGGTGGCAGAGGTGTCCTCGTCAATGAGCATGAGGGTGCTGCCGCTCTCCATGCTCTCAATGAGATTGGCAGCCTGGGAGGTGCTGCCGCTGGCATCCTCCGTGGAGAAGTGCCGGGTATCCTTCCGGTTGGGGAGATGGCGGATAAAGGGGGAGATATCCACATTGGAAATGCTCCGGCCGTCCTCAGAGCGAAGCTTCCAGGCGCTGTCATCCGCGATAACCAGCTCCCGTCCGTCTCCCTCAATGTGATTGTAAACCGCATTTTGCAGGGCCTGCAGCACCGTGGATTTGCCGTGATAGCCGCCTCCTACAAACAGGGTAATGCCCTTGGGAATCCCCATGCCGGTGACTGTTCCCCGGTTGGGAAGCTTAAAGCTTACCTCCAGAGAGGCCGGAGAGCGAAAGGGTACCCCGTCCTTCAAGGGTAAATCGGAAATGCCGCTCTGCCTGGGCAGAATGGAGCCATTGGCAATAAAGGCGCAGAGCCCCCGCTCTGAGAGCTGCTCCCGAATGGCCTGCTGGTCCTCGCACAGGGCAATGGCGCTTTTCAGCTTCTCCTGGCGGATATTTTTATAGAAAAGGCTTCCCCTTACACAGCCGGGCAGTATGTCAAAGAGCATCTTTTCCAGCTCCCGGGCATCAATGGTGCGTCCTCTTGCGGGAAAGCCTGCCTCAAACCGCAGGGTGACGGCTCCCTCCTGTACCCGGCAGGCCGTGCGCTCCAGAACCTCCTGTCCGCAGCGGGAGGCGGTTAAGAGCCCGCTTTTGCCGGAGCCCTTGGCAGAGAAGCTGCCAGAGGACAGCTGCCGGGCAAAAAGCCGGGTCAGATGATCCTGGAGGGTAATGCGCTTCTCAAAGGTATCAAAGAGCTCCGGGGGAAAGGCGGCCCGGTTGGCTGCCACCTTTACGGAAAGGCGGGAGGGAGCGGCAAAGGGATCCCCCTGCACATGGTCAATGGACAGTAGGTAGTCCCGAAAGTCATAAGCACCCTGGAGATCCTTGTAGGCCGGGTAGCTTCGGTGATCAATGGATTTTAATTTTATTCTCAGATCCTCTGATGATTTCATAATACGTTTACTCCTATTCTAAACAGGGTTTTGCAGCAGGTACGTGGCTTTATTATATGTCAATCCCATGATTTTTGCAAATGGTGAAATGAAAACTATGGAAATACCCCGCCTTTTATGGTAAAATTTTAGCATCGGCCCTGGACGCAGGGAGGTGTCGGGGCAGGCAGAAGCACTGGTATTAGGAGGATACCAGAATACGAGGCAGGAGGAGAGAGCACATGATTGAGAAGATGGCAGAGGTGGTGGGTGTAAGTCCCCAGGCGTTTATTGCCACGATTGTGGTGATTGCTGTGATCGTGATTGTGTTACTTATCAAGACCAAATTCGATGAGAAAAAGGGTGTGAACAGTCAGGAAAAGGCGGACATTCGCAAGCTCATTGATAACCTGGTTCCTGATGGGACACAATATATGGCAGCCTATGCTCACAGCAAGGAGGTTTATGGCAGCAGGAGCATGCGGCGGGAGGTATACCACTATTATGCCGTGGGATTTCGGCCCACCCAGGCGGATCATATCTGGGTGATTCCCATTGGAGTGGAGGCCGGAAGGATTGTATACACAAAGGCCGGACGCTTTGATGCCTCCAATCTGTCCCATGTGGGTGGCAATGAATTCTGCCTGCAACTGCATTTTCCGGGACTGAAAGACATCTATGCCTTGCAGGTGGACGAAAGCAACACCAAATTTGGAAAGGAATGTCAAGTGAATATTCAGCAGCCGGAGGAGACGGAGGCCTTCCGAGGGTTTGCCAAGGCCTTTCAGGAGCGGGTGAATACCACTTTGGGTGTAAATCGCAAGGGGCGTCCTATAAAAAACAAATAGACACAGGGGGAGAAAAGATATGGATATCAAAAGATTTTTCAGGGCAATGGGAATCGAAATGTGGATCCTTCTGGCTTTTGCCGGCGGGATGTTTTATATGAATGTCAGGGATTTTGTGGTTTCCCTAAAGCCCATTGTCAGCTTTGAGGACATGCTGGATGGAGAGGAGTTCAAGGTAGGCAGTCATGTGGAGGGAAATGTACCGTTTGTCATCGACTACTTTGCCACGGAAACCGCAACCACCAAATATAAGGATGGAAGCACCCACAGCAGCAAAAACGGCCGCTATTATCTGATCCCCACGGCTACGGGGTATGTGGGCTTAAAGGGACGGGAGGTAGACGTGAGCGATCTGGGGAAAATCTCGGATGAAACCTACGAATACCTGATGGGAGGACCAGAGCCTACTACGGAAAAATATATGACCGGAGTTGTGGACGTTATGGATGATGAGCTGGCCGGATATTTCTATGAGTATCTGGAGGATATGGGATATACCCAGAGCGAGCTGGATGCCATGGGGGAGCCTCTGGTGATTAAGTTTGTAAGCTTTACAGCAGTGCGGATTATGTTTGCCATCAGCATTGTTCTTCTGATTTTAACCGTATTTCTGGCTGTGAGAAAATACAAAAATGAGGGACGGGGCTCCGGGATGAAACGGGTGGAGGATCTGCCCAACCAGAGGATAGAATTGTAAAGAACATATGTTCTAAAAAGCTGGCTTGGAGAAGCGGGAAGGAAATCATACCCTCCGTGTACAAGGGCACACGGAGGGTAGATGAGAAATAATGAGAAATGGAGGAGATTGCTTATGAAAAGGATTGGAATGCTGACCAGCGGAGGAGACTGCCAGGCTCTGAATGCCACCATGCGCGGGATTGTAAAGGGTGTTTGCAATGTGTATGAGGAGGTAGAGCTGTACGGCTTTGAGGAGGGCTATAAGGGCTTGATTTATGGAAATTACCGGATGCTCACAGGCAGGGATTTTTCCGGCATTCTCACAAAGGGCGGCACCATTCTGGGAAGCTCCCGCCAGGCCTTTAAGCAGATGCGGGTACCGGACGAGAACGGTCTGGATAAGGTGGAGGCCATGAAGCACACCTATCACAAGCTGCGCCTGGACTGCCTGGTGATTCTGGGAGGAAACGGCACCCAGAAAACAGCCAATCTGCTTCGGGAGGAGGGACTGAATATCCTCCATATGCCTAAGACCATTGACAATGATATTTACGGCACGGATATGACCTTTGGGTTCCAAAGCGCTGTGGACATTGCCACCAACTGTATTGACTGCATTCATACCACGGCGGCCTCCCACGGACGGGTGTTTATTGTGGAGGTTATGGGGCATAAGGTGGGCCAGCTCACCCTTCACGCAGGCATTGCCGGGGGCGCGGATATTATTCTGATCCCGGAGATTCCCTATGATATTAAGAAAATTTGCAAGGCCATTGAGAACCGGAATAAGCAGAAGAAGGGCTTTACCATTCTGGCCGTGGCCGAGGGAGCCATCCCCAAGGAGCGGGCGGAGATGTCCAAGAAGGATTTAAAGGAGTTTATGAAAACCTATTCCTATCCGGCTGTGTCCTATGAGATTGCCGACCAGCTTTCCGAGAAGCTGGGCATCGAGGTGCGGGTCACCGTACCGGGACATACCCAGCGGGGAGGCAGTCCCTGTCCCTATGACCGGGTGCTTTCCACTCGTCTGGGAGCTGCGGCGGCCCAGGCCATTGCGGAGGAGGATTATGGCTATATGATCGGAATCGTCAATGGGGAGACCACCCGGGTTCCCTTGGAGAAATCGGCTGGAAAGCTTAAATTTGTGGACCCGGATTCCTCTATTATTAAAGAAGCCAAAATGATAGGCATCAGCTTTGGAGATTAAAAACCATGTCTTATATGGCGCTTTACCGAAAGTTCCGTCCCAGGGAGTTTCAGGATGTGAAGGGACAGGAGCATATTGTGACAACCTTAAAAAATCAGCTGAAGGCGGGCCGTATCGGTCATGCCTATCTGTTCTGCGGGACCCGGGGAACGGGAAAGACCACCATAGCAAAAATATTTGCCAGGGCGGTAAACTGCGAGCAGCCGGTGGAGGGCAATCCCTGCGGGGAATGCCCTTCCTGTCGTGCCATTGCAGCGGGCAGCTCCATGAATGTCATTGAGATTGACGCGGCCTCCAACAATGGCGTGGACAATATCCGGGAAATCCGGGATGAGGTGGCCTATTCTCCCACAGAGGGGCGTTATAAGGTTTACATTATCGACGAGGTGCATATGCTGTCCATGGGCGCCTTCAATGCCCTGCTTAAAACCCTGGAGGAGCCGCCCTCCTATGTGATTTTTATTTTGGCAACCACGGAAGCCCACAAGATTCCCGTGACCATTCTGTCCCGGTGTCAGCGGTATGATTTCCGGAGAATTACGGCGGATGTCATTACCGCCCGGCTGGAGGAGCTGACCAGGGCAGAGCAGGTGGAGACGGAGGAAAAGGCCCTGCGATACATTGCCAAGGCGGCGGACGGCTCCATGCGGGACGCTTTAAGCCTTTTGGATCAGTGCATCGCCTTTTACCTGGACCAAAAGCTGACCTATGACCATGTGCTGGAGGTGCTGGGGGCCGTGGATACGGATGTGTATAGCAGCCTGCTGCGCAAGGTGCTGGCGGGAAATCTGGTGGCGGTCATGGAGGATGTGGAGCAGCTGGTCATGGGGGGCCGGGAGCTGTCCCAGTTTGTCACGGATTTTACCTGGTACCTGAGGAATCTTCTTCTGCTGAAAAGCTCGGAACAGATGGAGGAGGTGCTGGACGTTTCCATGGAAAATCTCAACCAGCTTCGCCAGGAGGCCCAGATGGTGGAGACAGATACCCTTATGCGGTATATTCGGATTTTCTCTGAGCTGGGAGGGCAGATCAAGTATGCCACCCAGAAGCGGGTGCTGGTGGAGGTTGCCTTGATAAAGTTATGTAAACCGGCCATGGAGTCCAGCCAGGACGGGCTTTTGGATCGGCTGCGGGCTCTGGAAAAGCAGGTGGAGGAAGGAATGGGCGGCCTTACTCCGGAAGCTTTGCATGCCCTGGCAGCGGGAGGCGGATACGGCGGCCCAGGCGGAAATTTTGGAGCGGCCGGCAGCTTCGGCGGATACGGCGTTCCCGGCGGAAACCCGGCGGCATATGGCCCTGGGCCGGAGGAGGGAGCGGAAGCCTTAGAGCCTGCGCTGTCAGAGGATGTGGAGCTGGTGGTGCAAAACTGGCATTCCATTGTGAATCAGTCTCATCCCAGCCTGAAGGTTATGCTTAAGGACGCCCGGTTAAAGGCTCTGGGAGACAATAAGCTTGGCATTATTGCCAGAAATTCCCTGGCAGAGGAGAGCTTAAAGCAGGCAGATCATATTGCCCAGCTGGAGGAGCTTATAGAACGGCGCATTCAGCGGAAAATACAGGTGCAGGTGGCATCGGCGCAGACAGATCCCAACAGGAATATAAAGGCCATTGATATTGAAAAGGTGATTCACATGGAGATAGAGCTGGAGGAGGACTAGAGACTGTGGAGGATTTCTCCGGCTTTTTGGTTGACTGGAGGGGAATCATTGAGATAGAATGGAATATTATAGAAAATAGAGAGAAAAGATAAAACAGGAGGAAGGAAACATGGCAAAGAGAGGCGGATTTCCCGGAGGAATGGGAATGCCCGGAAATATGAATAACCTGATGAAGCAGGCCCAGCGGATGCAGCGCCAGATGGAGGAGAGCCAGAAGGAGCTGGAGACCAAGGAGTTTACGGCAGCGGCCGGCGGTGGAGCCGTGGAGGTGACGGTCAGCGGCAAGAAGGAGGTCACAAAGGTGAAGCTGTCCCAGGAGGTGGTGGATCCGGATGATGTGGAAATGCTGGAGGATCTCATTATGGCTGCCACCAACCAGGCCCTGCGCCAGATGGAGGAGGAGACGGCGGCCGCCATGTCTAAGCTTACCGGCGGAATGGGCGGTCTGGGAGGCATGCCGTTCTAATGGATTACTACAGCAGTCCCATCAGCCGTCTGATTGAGAACCTGTCTGCGCTTCCGGGGATTGGAAGCAAGACGGCGCAGCGGTTGGCTTTTCATATTGTGAATATGCCTGTGGAGCAGGCGGAGGCCTTATCCTCGGCCATTATCGAGGCGAAAAAAAATGTGCGGTACTGCAAGCAGTGCTGCACCATGACAGACGAGGAGCTCTGCCCTATCTGCAGGAATGCCAAACGGGATCACCGCACCATTATGGTGGTGGAGAATACCCGGGATCTGGCAGCCTACGAAAAAACCGGGAAGTATGAGGGGGTTTACCATGTGCTCCACGGGGCCATCTCCCCCATGCTGGGAATCGGACCGGCGGATATCCGCTTAAAGGAATTGATGCAGCGGCTCCAGGGGGAGGTGGACGAGGTGATTATTGCCACCAACTCAAGCTTAGAGGGAGAGACCACTGCCATGTATCTGAGCAAGCTTATCAAGCCCTCGGGTATCCGGGTGACCAGGATTGCCAGCGGCGTGCCTGTGGGGGGTGATCTGGAGTATATTGATGAGGTGACGCTTTTGCGTGCTCTGGAGGGACGGGTGGAGCTGTAAAATTAATTTGCTTGACCTTCCAAGCTCCAGTGGGTATACTAAAAGAAGAAATTTTATTAAAATGTAAAGGTGGGAAAAAAATGAACAAGTTAGAACTTCAAAAGACTGCGAACGAGATTCGTAAGAGCATCATTACCTCCGTTCACAGTGCAAAAGCCGGACATCCGGGTGGTTCGCTTTCCGCTACAGAGGTGTTTACATATCTGTATTTTGAGGAAATGAATATTGATCCCAAGGATCCCAAGAAGGCTGACAGGGATCGCTTTGTGCTGTCCAAGGGTCATACGGCACCGGGACTTTACGCGACGCTGGCTGAGAGAGGCTTCTTCCCCAAGGAGGACCTGCCTACACTGCGCCATATTGGCTCTCATTTGCAGGGACATCCCTGTATGCAGCATACACCGGGTCTGGACATGTCCAGCGGCTCCCTTGGCCAGGGAATTTCCGCGGCTGTAGGCATGGCTCTGGCCGGGAAGATTGACCATGCAGATTATCGTGTATACACGCTTCTTGGGGACGGCGAGATTCAGGAGGGCCAGGTGTGGGAGGCTTCCATGTTTGCCGGCCATAAGAACCTGGACAACCTGGTTGTGATCGTGGACAATAACGGCCTGCAGATTGACGGAAATATTGCGGATGTTTGTTCCCCCTATCCCATCGACAAGAAGTTTGAGGCATTTAATTTCCACGTGATCAATGTGGACGATGCCCATGATTTTGACAAGCTAAAGGCAGCCTTTGACGAGGCGCGGGAAATCAAGGGAATGCCCACAGCGATTATTGTAAAGAGTGTAAAGGGCAAGGGAGTTTCCTTTATGGAAAATAATGCCGGATGGCATGGAAAGGCTCCCAACGATGAGGAATACGCCATTGCAATGGCAGAATTGGAAAAGGCAGGTGAGGCATTATGTCAGATGTAAAGAAAGTTGCAACCAGAGACAGCTACGGACAGGCCCTGAAGGAGCTGGGCGCAGAGAATCCTCAGGTGATCGTGTTTGACGCGGACTTAGCCGGAGCAACCAAGACTGGTGTCTTTAAAAAGGAATATCCGGATCGCTTTTTTGACTGCGGAATCGCAGAGGGAAATATGATGGGCATTGCAGCCGGCGCGGCTACCATAGGTAAGATTCCCTTTGTAAGCTCCTTTGCCATGTTTGCGGCGGGACGTGCCTTTGAGCAGGTTCGCAATTCCATCGGCTATACCCATTTGAATGTAAAAATCGGCGCTACCCATGCGGGCATTTCCGTGGGCGAGGACGGCGCCACCCATCAGTGCAACGAGGACATTGCCCTGATGCGCACCATCCCCGGAATGGTAGTCATCAATCCCTGTGACGATGTGGAGGCAAGAGCTGCCGTAAAGGCTGCCGCCGCCTATATGGGACCGGTATATCTTCGGTTTGGCCGTCTGGCTGTTCCTGTGGTGAATGATGAGGCTACCTATAAATTCCAGATTGGCAAGGGCGTGACCTTAAGAGAGGGCAAGGATGTGACCATCATTGCCACAGGGCTTTGCGTGAATAGCGCTTTGGAGGCTGCCGAAAAGCTGGCCGCTGACGGCATTTCCGCCAAGGTCATCAATATCCATACCATTAAGCCTCTGGACGAGGAGCTGGTGGTGGCTGCGGCCAAGGAAACCGGCAAGGTGGTTACTGTGGAGGAGCATTCCGTTATCGGCGGCTTGGGCAGTGCGGTCTGCGAGGTGCTCTCGGAGAAGGCTCCCACCCCGGTGCTGCGCATCGGCGTGCAGGATACCTTTGGGGAGTCCGGCCCGGCTGTGAAGCTTCTGGAGAAATATAAGCTGGACGGTAATGGGGTGTATGAGCAGGTGAAGGGCTGGCTGTAGGAGCTGGCAGAAAATAAATATGTATAGATAGAGGGCGGCTTGTGTCAAACAGGCTGCTCTCATTTTTTGTCGTACCCTGTCACCCAGTTTTACCCCCGTGCCGACAGCCTTTGCTAAAAAATGCCAGATCTCTGTGGTACCATCTTTCTAAAAGCAATTCTCCGGCCTGCGGAGAAAAGAGGACAAGCGAGGTGGGAAAGATGAGCATCACAATTCCGAAAAATGTCCGCCAGATGGGAGAACCGGAAGAAAAGCGGAAAATTTATGTGGAGGATTATGTTGTTACATATTTAAAGCAGTATGCCAAAGAAGAAATACTGGAGTCCCGGGGGGCGATTTTGCTGGGGGAGGCCCAGCAGCAGGAGGGAATGCCCTATCTTTTTATCCGCAGTGCCCTGGGACTGGAGGAGAGCGCAGGGGCGGAGGGAACCATTGCATTTACGGAAGAGCTGTGGATGCGGGTGTATGAGGAAATGGAGCAATATTTTCCGGGACAGGAAATCCTGGGATGGTTTCTGTCCACGCCGGGCTTTCCGCCGGAGATCAGCTACGAGATTCTCAGCAGCCACCGAAACTGCTTTTCCGGGTGGGACAAGGTATTGTTTATGGAGGATCCCACGGAGGGGGAGGAGGCCTTCTTTGCCATGGAGCAGGGAAGCCTGGTGCGTCAGCAGGGATATTTTATCTTCTATGAGAGGAATCAGCCCATGCAGCAATATATGCTGGAAAAAAGAGGAGGAAAAAGCGTGGATTCCCGGGAGGAATTTACGGATCGGGCAGCCAGAAGCTTCCGCACCATGGTCCAGGAGAGAAAGGAGCAGTCCAGCCAGAAGCGGGTTATGACCTTCCTCTATGGAGTCAGCACCTTTCTGGTTCTGGTGGTTCTGGTCATCGGCGTAACCATGATAAACAACTATGAAAAAATGGAACAGGTGGAGCTGGCTCTCACGGATCTCACACAGAATCTGGAGGCTCAGCAGGGGATGGGTAAGACAGGCACGGAGGAGGGACAGCATATAGCAGCCTACAATAATCAGGGTCTTTCCGCCGGGGAGGTCCTGGCCGGAGCCCCAGGAACCGGAGAAGAAGCCGGAAGCACTGGAGAGGGAGCGGAAGGAGGAACCGGAGAGGAAGCCGGGAGCATTGGAGAAGGAGCAGTGGGAGCTGAGGGAGGAAATCCGGAGGGAGCCGGGAGCGCCGGAGAAGGGGCAATGGGAGCAGAAGAGGGCGGTTCAGGAGCCGGAGCGGAAAGCGACGGTTCGGGAGCCGGAGATGGAGCGGAAGGTAGTGGCACAGAAGCTTCGGGGATGGAGCCGGGAGTAGAAGCCGGAGCCTCCGAATCCGGCCAGGAAAACGGAGAGGCCCCGGAGCACGCATCTCCGGCGGCGGAGGCTTCCGGATCCTATATTGTTCAGAAGGGGGACACGCTGTTAAGCATCAGCCGGAAGATATATGGGAATGACAGATATATCAAGGAGATTTGCCGGCTGAATAATATTGATGACATAAATATGATCTATGAGGGGGAAAAGATTTTGCTTCCTTGAGAGAAGTGTGCTATAATGGGCGTTAGCGAAGAAAGGGAATCAAAACATGCAAAAGATTATGCCATTTCGGAAAAAAGAGGATGCGCATAGCGATATGAAACAATACACACGGAAACTGCTGCAGCACCGGGCAAATGTGGTGGGGCGAGTTTTGGTGTGTATTTTTATTATCGTGGCCCTTTGCTTTGGCGTGGTACAATATCATAAAAACAGAAGCTATGAGAGCTATGAGGTTATCAGCAGCATGGATCATCAGGATGCCATTAACACCCGTTATGAGGAGTATGGAGATCATCTGCTGAAATACAGCAAGGACGGCATCACCTGCATGAATCTCAACCATGAGCCGGTCTGGAGCCAGCCATTTAGCATTCAGGATCCCATTGTAAGCATCTGCGGACCCTCGGCTGTGCTGGCGGATCGGGGAGGAAATCAGGTATATATTTTTAACGAATCCGGCCTCACCGGCCAGGTGGATACGCTGTTGCCGGTGCAGCAGGTAACCGTATCCCGCCAGGGGGTGACGGCTATACTCCTGGAGGACAGCAGTGTGACCTGGATCTATCTCTACGATGCGGAGGGAACGAAGCTTCTGGATGTCCAGTGTAGTCTTGCAGACACGGGACAGCCTCTCTCCATTTCCCTGTCCCATGACGGGAGTAAGCTGGCCGTATCCTATTTGCAGATTTCCGGGGGAACGGCAAATTCCTGCGTGGTATTTTATAATTTGGGTTCTGTGGGAGACAATTTTGTGGATAAAATCGTGGCCTCCCGGTTTTATGAGGGGATTTTGGTTCCCCGGGTGAAATATCTGGACGGAGACACCTGTGTGGCCATAGGGGAGAATGGCT
Source organism: uncultured Lachnospiraceae bacterium (assembly GCA_947574135.1). Classification (GTDB taxonomy): domain Bacteria; phylum Bacillota; class Clostridia; order Lachnospirales; family Lachnospiraceae; genus RGIG4284. Next base: position 48,219 of record CANPIM010000005.1, on the reverse strand, counting down.
TTTCCATCTATGAAGGGGCGGAGATTCCGGAGGAGGTGGAGATTTCGGAAGAGGTCCGAAATGTGGGTGCGGAAACAGAAATCCGAAGTGTCTGCTTTGGAAACCGGGAATTTGGCCTGGTCTTTGAGCAGGAGGGGGAGCTTCCCTATTTGCTGCGGGTTTATGATGAGAGGGGCGGCATTGTGCTGGAGAAGGCCTTTGCCATGAAATATGCACAGGTAAAGCTGTCCGGCGACAATGTGATTGTATATAATGATACGGAATGTGCCATTTACAGCAAGGGGGGAGTTCTCCGGTATGAGGGAACTTTCCCAGAGGCACTGGTAAATGTCTACAGCTTACAGGGACGCCGGTTTGTGATTGTCCATCCCCAGCGGACTGATGTAATCAAGTTAAATTAAAAGGCGGGCAGAAATATGAACGGAATGGTGATAGGAGTCGGGGTGCTGGTGGTGCTATTCACCCTGGACGGATACCGAAAGGGGCTGATTCGGAAGCTGGTGGGCATTGCAGCCTGGGTGATTACCCTGGGGCTGGTATCTATGACAGTGCCCTATATTGCAGGATTTTTAAAGGAAAATACAGGACTGCACAGCTTATTGCAGAGCCGCATATCCGGCGGCGAGGGAGAATTTTTGGAGATGCTTCGGCTCCTAGGCCTTGAGGACATGGCTGCGGAATTTGTGGCGGATCAGATCTTGCAGCTGGCAGCCTTTGTGATAACCTTTCTGCTGGTGAGCGTGGTGGTGCACGGGGCAGCCTGGGCCCTGCACCTTGCAGCGAGCCTGCCCTTGCTTCACGGGATCAATCAGATGCTGGGGGCTGTGGCCGGATTTTTGGAGAGCATCCTGCTTGTGTGGATTGGCTTTTTGGTTATCGGAGTCTTTTCCACCAGCAGCTGGGGCGGCAGCGCCTTAAATATGATTATGAACAGCAATTTTCTAATGTGGATGTTTCTTCACAATCCTCTGCTAAAATTTCTCCTGGCATAGAAGCGGGGAAAATTTGATTGCGCGGACAAGGGGCGTATGGTATGATAGAAAAAACGGACTACCGCTAAGATGGAGGAAAAGGGTATGAATAAAATCATTACGATTGGCCGGGAATATGGCGCGGGAGGCCATTCCATTGGCTGTCAGGTTGCGGAAAAGCTTGGGATTCCCTTTTATGATCGTGATATTGTGTATGAGACCGCAAAGGCCAGCGGCTTTGACCCAGAGCTTATAGAGAGCGAGGGGGAGGATATTTCCAAGAGGGATTCCATTTTAAAGGGCATCTGCGCGGTTTCCAGTATTTATTATCATGATACCCAGGAGGCTATTCACGATGTGCAAAAGGCCATTATTCTCCGGCTGGCGCAGGCAGGCCCCTGTGTAATCCTGGGGCGGTGCGCGGACGTGATTTTGAGAAAAGCGGGAGTGGAATGCCTGAATGTTTTCATCCATGCGGACGACGTGCACCGGGCGGTACGCGTAAGTGAGATCACGGGAATTAACAATGCCACAGAGATTCAAAAGCTGATGGCAAAAAAGGACAACAGCCGCCACAATTATTACAGCCATTATACCAGAATGAAATGGGGCGACAGTCGCAATTATCATATGACCCTTGACAGCGGTATGCTGGGATACGATTTATGCGTGAAAATTATTACAGACGCAGCCCAGGCCGTGGAATAGAATTCTATTCCACGGCACGATTTTTCAGCAGAAAGGGCTCCCTATAGTAGTGGTGCAGGATAAAGTAATACATGGCCAGAAGGAGCAGACCGGCCAGGAGCCAGGCAGACGGACTTGCCAGGCACACGCCCAGATAGCTCCGGTAATGGGCGGCCACCATGGCCGCCGTGCCCCGGCCAATGAGCTCGGCAATACCGGCCGTCATAGGCAGCAGTCCAAAGCCCATTCCCTGGATTCCGTTTCGGTAGATATTCACCACAGCCAGGGGAACAAAGAATATCATGGTACATCTCAGATATAAATCTACAGAACTCATAATCTCTTCCACATTTTCCGATACAAACAGATAGGTCATATATTTTCCCCCAAGGAGAAGCAAAAGGGCGGACACCATGGAAAACACAATGCCAATGCGGGTGGCGGCCCGAAAGCCCTGGCGCACCCTTTTGACGTCTCCGGCTCCTGTATTCTGGGCGCAATAGGTAGCCATGGTGGTGCCCATAGCCACGTAGCCCTGGGTGACAATCTGCTCCACCTTGCTGGCTGCGGTAAAGCCGGCCACAGCCAGAGAGCCCAAAAGATTCAGGGAGGATTGCATCATCATGGCGCCCACGGCTGTAATGGAATATTGCAGGGCCATGGGCAGGCCCACCCGCAGCTGCAGCAGGGCAATATGCCCGTCCGGCCTCCAGTCATGACGGCTCAGATGCAGAAGGGGAACCTTCTTTATAATATAGAAAAGACACAGCGCTCCGGAAATCCCCTGGGAGATAACCGTGGCCCAGGCAGCGCCGGCCACACCCATCTCAAAGGTAATAATAAAGAGCAAATCCAGCACAATATTTAAGAAAGCCGCCAGAATCAGAAAATACAGAGGCGTCTTGCTGTTTCCCAGGGCCCGAAGCACACAGGAGAGCAGGTTGTATAGCACCTGGGCAAAGATTCCCCCACAGATAATGATTACATAGGTGTAAGCCCCGACAAAAATATCCTCTGGCGTGTGCAAAAAGCGCAGAAGGGGCTTCATGCCCGCAATGCTTACTGCGGTCATGATAAGAGAAATAATTCCCGATAGAATGGCCGCAGAGCTTACAGTACGACGGATACCCTCCTGGTCTCCGGCTCCAAAGCGCTGGGCGGTCAGCACCGTAAATCCCACGGTAAGCCCCATTAAAAATCCAAGGATCAAAAAGGTAATGGTGTTGGTGGAGCCCACGGCCGCCAGAGCCTTAGTCCCCACGAATTTTCCCACAATAATGGTATCTACCATGCTGTAGAATTGCTGGAAAACATTTCCAATAAAGATTGGAAGGGTGAAACCCAAAATAATTTTTGCCGGTCTTCCGGCGGTCATATCCTTTTCCATACTGATCTCCGCGTATTGTATAGGTGGTCGCCTGTGGATAGAGGCGTCTATGGGAATCGTCGATATTATAATAGAAAGTGGGGGAAGATACAAGAGGTTTTCAAGAAATAATAAAGAATGTTTGTTCGATGAAAACTTGACAGTTAACGGGAATTAGAGTAGTATAAATATATCCTTAATTTAAAGGAGGCGCAGGACAAAATGACAGGATTGATACATGAGATTAGAGATGTTGTCTATGGCTTTGTGCAGCTAGATGAGCAGGAGTGGGAAATTATAAACAATCCTGTTTATCAGAGACTTCGAAGGATCAAACAGTTATCGTTGACGGATATGGCTTATCCGGGAGCTACCCATACCCGTTTAGAGCATTCGATTGGCGTGACACAAATGGCTACGGATATTTATGATAGTATTGTTAGTAAAAAGAGTGCCCGTGATCTGTTAGCAGAGAGTTACCTTTTGAATAAAGGAGGTGTTGACCGATACCGTAAAATTATAAGATTAGCTGCGTTGCTTCACGATATTGGTCATGCTCCCTTCTCTCATACTGGTGAGAACCTGATGCCAGTGAAAGATACTGAGACAAAAAGGCGGTATGATCACGAAGAATACAGTGTCGCTATCATAAAAAGATATTTTCGTGACATTATTGAAGAGCACCCCATAAATGCAAATTACCAGATTAAAGCAGAGGAGGTGACAGCTCTTCTTGGCGACGCGACAAAATCCTCTTTTCAGGGGATTCTTTTGCTCTTTAAAGGGATTATCTCAGGACAGCTTGACGCGGATCGGGCAGATTATCTTTTGCGGGATTCCCTGCATATAGGCGTCAATTATGGTCTATATGATAAAAACCGGCTTATTAATTGTATTGATATCGGTCAGATGCAGGAAACAGGAGATTTGATTTTGGCTGTTCAGGATGGGGGATGGCATATTGCGGAGAGTCTTGTACTAGCCAGATATCAAATGTTTACGCAGGTTTATTTTCATAAGACCAGGAGGGCCTATGATTATCATGTCAGCTGTGCCGTGAGGGAGGTGCTGAATGCCATATATCCCGATTTAGGCGGTTGCTATCCGACAGTGGAACATTTGGATGATTATATAAAACTGGACGATTGGTTTATGTATGGGAAGATAAAAGAGGGACTAGGAAAAAAACATGGAGATATTATTTTAAACAGAACTCATTACAGGAAAGAATATGAGACAAGCCTGTTGCCAAAGACGGAGGAAGAGGAAGAATTCAACAAACGACGGGAAAAGCTTGAAAAAAGCGGGCGGGATTTTTTTGAGGATGAGGCTAAAACCAAATGGTATAAGCTTGATAAAGATATTTTAATTTGTGATAAAAAGTCTCATCATGTAAAAGAATTAAGCAGCATTTCCCCGATTATTTGCCATATGGTAAATGCGCCAAGAATGAAACGGCTCTATGCAGAAAAAGTGTAAAAAGACAAGGAGAGAGTATGAGAACCCAGGAAAGAATGGCCCTAATAACCGAGATAGCAAAGAAAAAGCCAAATATCGGAAAAACCGGGATGATGAAATTTTTGTATCTGCTACAGACTTTATATGGCCTTCCTTTGGATTATGACTTTGAGATCTATACTTATGGCCCCTACTGTCAGACAGTAATGAGCGATATAGAGTATGCGGAATTTGTGGAGTGTATCCATATTTCTACCGTGAATTATTCAAATGAAATGAGCGGCTATCAGATCTGTGCAAATACTGATAATGACAGGAATTTGGAGGAATTAAAAGAAATCCGTTCTCTGTATGGCAACGAGATAGACGGGGTAGTGCAGGCTTTCGGGGAAAAAAGCGCAAAGGAGCTGGAGCTCTATTCTACTATTGTTTATGTGTCACGATCCTATCATGACAATGGCTGGGAAAGTTCCAGGGAGGAAATTTGCAATGCCGTTCGGAGAATAAAGCCTCATTTTACCTATGAAACAATCTTAGAAGCATACCATGATTTGGACGCACAACATTTTTTGCATTTTTGAATGAGAAAAATTGAAATTTGTTATTTTGACGCTTGCTCTAAGCAAACCTCCCTTTTTATGGAAGCAGGAAAGCCTGATTTTGCCACATTTCTCCATAAACGGGAGGTTTTTCTCGAATTATTCTAATAATTTCCCCAAACCCGCCGATATCAAGTATAAAGGATTGGAAAATTCTTGTATTTTTTAGAATATCAGAAATTGTGAAAAAAGTAACATTCCATTGGCTCTTGCAAAGGCCTCTCTGGTCCTCTTCTGCTACATGGAGAAAGCAGTGGCAGCTCAGCATGAACCGCATAATGTTTATTATGAGGGAATGGGGCTCATAGAGACTTTTCCATTAAAAAAGTATAAAAAAAACGGGAAAAAACCTTTTTTTGTGAAAGTCTTGACGCTTCCTGTGACGTGCGGCCTGTTATTCTGTTATTACAATTCGAAGCAGTGACGGGAAATGTCAGGAATCCGGCTGCCGGCCAGGGACCCGGGGTGAGGTCCTGGAAGGGATTCCAGCCTTGCAAAATGCCTGTGGAAGTGATAGAGTAAACAAGATATGATAGTAAAAGAGAGCGCAGCCTTCGCCTTATGAGATTTACTGTGAGGGGAGCGCGGGCAAAGACAGGGATGACAATATGACAGAGAGAGAATTGCGCAAGCTGAAACGTCATGATGTGCTCCAGCTTTTGCTGGTACAGGTGCAGGAGGCAGAACAGATTCGGCAGCAGTTGACCCGGACAGAGGAGCAGCTGAAGGCGGAGACAGAGCTTACGGAACGGTTAAAGGCAAAGCTGAACAGCAAAGATGCACAGATTCATAAGTTAAAGGGGCGTTTGGACAAAAAGGATACACAGCTTCGGGAGCTTCGGTCCACGCTGGAAAAACTTCGGCAGGACAGAAGGATTCGGATGGAACGGTCGGGCTCCATTGCAGAGGCGGCTCTGCAGCTTAGCGGGATCTTCGAGGCAGCCCAGAGCGCCGCAGATTTATATTTGGAAAATATCCGGCAGCGGAGTGAAGAGGTAGAGGCAAAGCTGTTGAAAAGAAAGGCGGCCAGTGAGCAGCCTATAGAGGTGTTAAAAAAGGCGGAGGAAACGCCAGAGCCGGAGAAGATGGCAGAGGATATTCCGGATGAAACAGAGGAGATTGCAGAAGAAATGCCTGAGGAGGCATCAGAGGAGATAGCGGAGGAGGTACCGGAGAGGGTGCCGAAGGAAGGGGAGCCATGAAGGGAACACGGACCAGCCCGCAGACAGAAACCGCTTCGGCGGAGGAAACAACAACCCAAGAGGAGCTTACGTTCACACTTACAAGCGATCTTATTGAAGGAGAGCTCCAAAGGGAAAAATACAAAAGCTCATACAAAAGGGTATTAAAAAGCACCATAGGAGCCCTGATGGTGGTAGCCGCGGCGGCGGTGTTGGTGGCGGTATTGCTTTTGCCGGTACTACAGATATCCGGAAGCTCCATGACGGAGACGCTCCACGACGGAGATATTGTTCTGGCCCTGAACGGAGGCAGCTTCGAGACGGGAGATGTAATAGCCTTTTATTATGGAAATGATATTTTGCTGAAACGGGTCATCGCTTCGGCGGGACAATGGGTGGATATTGATGCAGACGGAAATGTCTATGTGGACGGAGAGCTGCTGGATGAACCCTATGTCAGTGATAAGGCCCTGGGGGATTGCAATATTACGCTTCCCTATCAGGTGCCGGAGGGGCGGTTTTTCGTACTGGGGGATCATCGCTCCGTATCTGTAGACAGCCGGAATAAGGCGATTGGGTGTATAGAAAACAAGATGGCAATCGGAAAGATTATTTTCTGTGTCTGGCCATTGTCGGAAATAGGTTTTATAAATTAATGAAGAAATAAAGGGAGGAGGCAGCGCAATGGTATCTTCTTTATTAAAACAGGCAGCGGGAATTTTGCGCAAGAAGAAAGAGAATAGACGGTGGCGGCAGACCGTATTATGCTTGTCTGTCCTGGTGGTGGCAGGAACGCTGGGTGTGCTTATGCTCACTGGTCAGGCTATGACCCGCAAGGTAAAAACGCTGAAATGTCAGCTTGAGGTGCATGCACATGTGGATGGCTGCTATGATGAGGAAGGGACGCTGACCTGCGGTTATGCAGATTTTGTGGTACATATTCACAATGATGACTGCTATGATGCGGATGGTAACCTGGTATGTCTCCTGGAAGAAAAAGAGCCTCATGAGCACATGGATGCATGCTATGAGGAACAGAAGATTCTGGTTTGTGAGGAGGCCGAGGCAGAAAGTATCGACGGCCATGAGCATACAGATGCATGCTATGAGGAAAAGGAAACCATAGTATGTGAGCTGGAAGAGCACATACATGATGATGAATGCTACTCTAAGACAGCGATTTGCGGATTAGAGGAATCTGAGCCTGTGGTGGAAATACAAACCCGGGAGGTTCCGGTTGCTGCTGAAACAGAAGAGGAAGCCGAAGGAGACGGCGGAGAGGCAGCAGGCGTAGAGATTATCCAAGAGGAAGTTGTGGTGGACCCTGGTCATACCCACAGCGAGGAATGCTTTGAAAGCACCTTTGTATGCGAAAAGGAAGAGCACACACATGGAGAAGAATGCTATGGCGTAGATAAGGTGATCATTTGCCAAGAGGCCGAGGGCGAGAGCGTTTCCGGTCATACCCATACGGAGGAATGCTTTGAGACGGAGTGGGTACAGATCTGTGGAGAGCTGGAGCTGCACACCCATAAGGAAGCATTGGTGGACGAGGGCGGCTGCTATGACGAGAGTGCTTTTGACGAGGAGACCGGAGAGTTTATAGAGGGAAGTTTGCCTGTCTGTGGGCTTTTGCAGCTGGAGGAGCATACCCATACAGCGGACTGCTTTGAAATTGTGGAAGTGACGGATGAGGAAGAGACGAATCACATTCATGAGGAGAGTTGCTATGACGAGGAAGGAAACCTGATTTGTGGCCTTGAGGAAACGGCTCATGTACACAAGGAGAGCTGCTACGATGAGGAAGGAAACCTGATTTGTGGTCTGGAGGAGACAGCCCACACCCATGAGGAGAGCTGCTACGACGAGGAAGGGAACCTGATCTGTGGCCTGGAAGAGACGGCTCATGTGCACAGAGAGAGCTGCTATGACGAGGAAGGAAACCTGATCTGCGGCTTGGAGGAGAAGCCGGCCCATGTTCATGGGGAGAGCTGCTACGATGAGGAAGGAAATCTGATTTGCGGCCTGGAGGAAGCCCACGAGCATGATGCAGATTGCTATGGAGAGGACGGCAGCCTGACCTGTGGCTATGAGGATGCCAGAGATCATGAGCATGACGGAAGCTGCTACGATGAGAACGGATATGTGACCTGTGGCTATAAGGGCGTGAAGGCCCATGAGCATGACGGAAATTGCTACGATGAGGAGGGCAATCTGACCTGTGGCTATGAGGGTGTGAAGGATCATGAGCATGATGCAAATTGCTATGATATATTCCACAATCTGATTTGTGGCTTTGAGGAAGTGGCAGATCATGAACACACGGAGGCCTGCTATGATGAGGAAGGTAATCTGATTTGTGGGTATGAGGTGCTGGAGGCCTATGAGTTCAGCAAGACCTTTGCGTGCGACGACTATATTGTTGTAGCCAGATATAATGCAGATGCCAACCTTCCAGAGGAGGCGGAGCTTCTGGTGGAGCAGATTACACCGGACAGTGACGGAGAGCATTATGACAGCCGGGAGGCAGAATATCGGGAGATGATGGGAGACCAGGATGCTTCCATGAGAGCGCTCCTTAAGATTGGCTTCTATGATGAGAATGGCCAGGAGATCGAGCCGGAGACCCCGGTGACTGTGGCTGTTCAGTTCCTGGATGCAGATGGACTGGCGGAAGGGAAGCCTATTACGGTTGTACACTTTGCAGAAGAGGGCACAGAAAAGCTGAACGGAAGCAAGGCTAAGAACAACAGCACCACCTTTAAGATGGAGAGCTTCTCCGAGATAGCCATCGGCTACAGCCAGGAGGAAAAAACACAGGTAGAAGAGGATGGGACGGTTCATATTTCCAATTCCTTTGAACAGGAGGCAGACCCCTTTCGCATTATCTTTCATGTGGAGGGGGATGCAAAGCCGGTAAAGGAAGCAAAGGACGAAGAAAATATTTCCGAAGGCAATCAGGAGGATGCGATTCCTGTTTGGCCGGAGGAGGAGCCGGTACAGGTAGAGAGTGAGGGAAGCGGAGAGGAATCTGCGCTTCCCGGGGAAGAAGAAACCGGTGAGGAGCCTACACAGCCGGAGGAGGAAGCGGCATCCGGTGATGACAGCCAGGAGACAGAAGCGCCGGAGAATACAGAGGATGCAGATCAGGCAGACGATACAGAGGCCGGCAGTATAGAAGGGGCATTGGAAGGCGAAGCAGCTGCGGAACCATCAAAGGCCCTTATAGATTCTAAACTGAAGTTTCATGTGGAGTTTCTGGAGGAGGGTTCCGATCTCTATGAGGCAGTCAGGAAATATGTGGGTGAATCCGATGAGAGTGTTACACGGCGTATTCTTCAGGCACTGAAATATTCCATGACCTATGACGATGTGGAGCTTGACCTGTCGGAGTGTACCGTCACGGCAGAGATCATTCCCAATGAGACCTTGCTTGCGGAGGTGCAGGAGCTTACAGGTGGTGAGGAGCAGACCGCGTATTCCCTCATGGCTCTCGGGGTGTCGGAGGATATTCAGAATGATATCCGGGTAAAAAAGCTGGATGATGTAGAGCTGGGGGAAATGCCGGAGGATGTCATATCTGACGATACAGCGTCGGAGGAAACACCCCACGAGGAGAGCCCGGTGGAAATGCCGGCAGATGCAGAGACAGAGGAAACGCCAGATGGCGCAGAGGGAGAGGGAACACCCGCAGATGCGGAGCCAGGGGAAATCTCTGGGGATGAGACAGAAGAGGGGGGCGAAGTTGCCGGGCAGGGGAACGAAATGATTAGCACCGGGACAGCGGGTAACCAGATGCTGACAATGACGGTTCCCTTGAAGAGCAATACTATGGCGTTGGCGGATGCATCCACAGCCAATCCCACATTTGTAGTGCAGTATTATGCGTATGCGCAGATTATGGAGGACAGGGAGGGGTATGGCTCAACATCCGTTAATATTATTGACACGGTGAAAGAAGGGCAGGCTGGCGTATTGAACGGCGCGCAGCTGCCGGATAACAACGGATTACCCAGAACCCGTAAGATGTACCTGGAATCAGCTGGTGTAGAGTATACGGCCGGCTGGCCGGTATTCAATCCCGTATATAAAGACAAGGATTCTGTAGATTCACTGACCAAGATTTATACGGCGGATCTATATGAATATAAGGAAGCAGCAGGTGGTCTGGATCACATTAATAAATTCGCAAAAGACGGTCTGAATTACGATCTTTATGAAGTCTGGGTGCTGAATGATACGACGCAGGCTGATAGCATGAGTAAAGATGCCTGGACGGTTTACAGCGGAGATGACATTAAAAAACTGGTGTTTCGTAATAACAGCGAAACAGCAGAAGGCGAGATTTCAGTGCACATTACCAGGGACACCGTGATCCGATTGGTGGGCAGAAGTAATACAGAGGTGAATAAGAACTATCCCGCAAGATTTTTTGATTACGATTTTACAAATGGTTCCATTGAGAGAGGGGACAATGACGAAAATCGTAATCGTAAGGGAATTAACAGCACTGCAAATTACGCAAATACAGGTTATACGGCGAATTATGGGTTTGGTAATAACAATTCAGGTACAACAGGACTACAAAATGATACATTACCTGGGGGAACAGATTACACCAATTATATTAACAGGGCCAAAACGAAACCAGATGGATCGACTTCGCCAAATACAATAATCGAAAAATGTTTTTTTGGACTGGTAGAACCAGCGCTCTCATCTGCAGGACTTCCTGTAATTAAAGCAGACGCACCGGATTTATTTAATCCGCAGAACCAGAATGTAATTGGAAAAAAGGAAATCAGCGGGTATTCGCTTAATTTTGACCGTGATGGAGATACGTATACGCTGACATCAGTGTCAGGGAGCGGGGGGCATGCACAAAATCTGAATCAGTTTCAACAGAGTAATGGGAAAGCCTGGGGTACTAAACCTGGTGATCCTGTATTTACAAATCAGTTTTGGCCAATGGACAATGCTCCTACATGGGGCGATACGGCGAATGGGCATGATCCTAAATTCGGAACGGAAGATATTTATAAAAAATATCACTTAATAAGTTCAGATGATGGACAGCTGCACAACAGCTTCTTCGGCATGTCCTTCGACGTTGAGTTCGAGCTGACAGACGACTATGTAGGACCATTAAACTATTATTTCTTCGGTGACGATGACATGTGGGTATTTCTGGAGTATCCGGACGGTTCCACAAAACTCATCTGTGATATCGGCGGTGTCCATCAGGCTGCAGGGGAATATGTGGATCTGTGGAATTACATTCAGAAGCCGGAGGACAATTTAACGAACAGGGATACTACTACGGGATCTGACACAGAGGAAGATCGTGTAACTCCCAAATATAAGCTGAAGTTCTTTTACACAGAAAGAGGAGCCTCCGGTTCCACCTGCTGGATGCAGTTTACTCTTCCCTCTGTGAACGCAGTACCTGTAATTGACTATACAGGTAATGTGAAGAGCACCTTGACATTGGGTAAGACAGTAGAAGGAGAGCCCACGGATCAACGCTTCGATTTTACGATTGAGTTTAGTGGCGATGCAGCCAACATTGCTTCCAACGATTATCCCTATAAAATAAAGAATGCGGATGGATCATTTGTGGAGTCTGGAGATATTCGTTCCGGAGGAACCTTTAAATTAGGCCATGGGCAGACCATAGAGGTATTTAATCTTCCGGATAATACGAAGTATGTCATTAGAGAAAAGAATCATGACGGGTATGAGCCGGACTTGGGCGACAAAAATACTTCGGGTACCATCACAAAGGATCAGACAGTGGAAGGTAATATTGACTGGAAAACGGATGATATTGTGGACTATATCAATAAGGAAGTGGAATACAACCTTCCCGAAACCGGCGGTCCGGGTACAACTCCATATACAATGGCAGGCGTTCTGTGTATTCTGTTAGGCGCAGGCTTAATGTATAGAAGAAAATCAGGAAAGGGGGGTGTAGGAATCTCCTAGAACTGATGTAACAGGTAAAAAGCTGTTGGGGCCCAAGAACTTACAGCTATATAACCAAAGAATTCAAAAATAAAAAGGAAGAAGGGAAAATGATTATGAAGAGATTTAAGAAAATTGCCAGTTTGGCACTGGCACTGGTCATGGTCATGGCTATGGCAGTTCCGGCGTTTGCGGCAGATAATGATCCGCACAAGATTACGGTTACACAGAATGAGAACGATAAGACAGAGCACATCTACGAGGCCTATCAAATCTTTGCAGGCGATTTGGCCGAAAATGATGAGGGAAAGAAAGTTCTCTCGAATATTATTTGGGGTTCTGGTGTAAATGGCGAAGAGTTGTTGACAGCGTTAAAGGCAGAGACTGCATTTGATGGTGCCTTTGATGAGTGTACAACAGCTGCTCAGGTGGCAGAAGTTTTGAGTGGTGATAAGTTTGGGGATAGTACGATTACTACTTCATCATTGACAGATGCTTTTGCAAGACTTGTGGAAAATAATTTAACAACTACCGTGGCAGGAACAGCTACTGGTGCTGGAAATGTTACCATTGATGTTACTGGTTCCGGATATTATCTGGTAAAGGATCGGAATGGAAGTGTAGACACTGAGAACGGCGCATACAGCAGATTTATGCTGGAGGTTGTTGGCGATGCAACTGCAACCGTGAAATCCGAGGTTCCCAGTGGCGACAAGCAGATTTATATTGATGCCACTAAACCGGGTGATGCCAACAATGCTTCCATCGGTTCTCATGTATCCTATGTGATTACCAGCAAGGTACCTAACCATGTGGGCTATAATTACTACTACTTCATTATGAATGATACCCTGAGCGAAGGCCTGACCTTTGATGGTGCAGAGACTGTAACAGTTACAGTTGGTGGGAATGAATTAGTACAGGGAACAGACTATTATGTTTACACAGAAAATGTTGGCGATTACACATTCCGTCTTGCATTTGCAGACATTATGCAGTATACAGTTGGCGATGATATTGTTGTGAACTATTCTGCAACTGTAAACGAACTTGCAAAAGTTGGAAACACAGGTAACCCCAATACCTGGAACCTGCAGTATTCCAACAATCCGGATGACACCTTTGACGGAGAACGCCCGGATGGAGAGGACACACCAGGTCTGCCGGCCGATGAAGCGAGTGAAGTTTTAGGCAAGACTCCGGATGAAAAGACTCTGACTTTTACTACAGAGCTGGATATTACCAAGTATGCAAATAAGGTAGGAGAACGCTTGCTGGAAGGAGCTGAATTCACCCTGACGGGTATCTCCAAGCAGGTTGTTTTAAAGGATGTGGAGTATTATGAAGCATCTGAAAACGGTACGTACTATCTGCTTCTTGATGGAACATATACAGAAGCTTCACCTACAGGAACTGACTATGTGGAAATCGGTGTTGGTACTGCTGAAACCACAACAGGTTATATTAAGAATGCAGCTGGAGAATATATCGTTCCTACAGATGTGAAAGAGTATGAAGGCGCAACGCTTTATAAGCTTGTGAAGGGCACAGCTGAAGAATATGCAGATGTGAATACAAAGTATGAGCAGAAAACAGTAACGGAGACTACTTATGTAGATGCTGATGTTTCTATTGAACTGACGACTGGTGAAGATGGAAAGATTGCTTTTAAGCAGTTGGGAGCTGGTGAGTATACCTTGACAGAGACTGTAACACCGGCAGGCTTCAATACACTTGAGCCGATTAAGATTGTGATCAGCTTTAGAGGACCTGAGGTAGTAAATACAGGTGATGAGCCCGGCTTTTGGGGAATGACTTGGAATGGTGAAGCTGTAGATCCTTCCGATACTGGAATTTTTGCACAGGATGTTGTCAATAAGTCCGGTTCCCTCCTCCCCAGCACCGGTGGTATCGGTACCACGATCTTCTATGTAATCGGCGGTATCCTGGTAGTTGGCGCAGGCGTGCTTCTGGTAGTGAGAAAGCGCATGAGCAAAATGCAGTAATAGTATCTTTGTAACAATGTACATAAGAGATTAAAAAAGTTTCTGTTCTGCCACCATCATGGTGGCAGAACAGAAACATATGACAAAATATATCCAACCATTTATATGTCAGACAGAAAAGTATACAACAATAAGGAGAGCCTCGCAGGATGAAAAAATTTTTAAAAAAGCATTTGGTAGAAATGATTTTATCCCTGTTTTTGCTTGCGGGACTTTGCTTATTGCTGTATCCCACGGTCAGTAACTGGTGGAATTCCCTTCACCAGAGCCAGGCCATTGCGTCCTACGTGGAGGACGTGGAAAACACCTCGGAAGAGGAACGCCAGGCTATTTTTAATGCAGCATGTGAATATAATGAGAGATTGGTCAGCAGAAGCAGCAGCTTTACCTTAAATGAAGAAGAGATGGCTGAGTATGAATCCACGCTTAACATAGGTGGTTCGGGTGTGATGGGTGTGATTCAAATTCCGTCTATCAATGTAAACCTGCCTATTTATCATGGAACGGAGGAAGAGGTTCTCCAGGTAGGCGTGGGCCATATTACCGGAAGCAGCCTTCCTGTAGGCGGTATCAGCACACACTGCCTGCTTTCCGGGCATCGGGGCCTACCCTCTGCCAGACTATTTACAGATCTGGATCAGATAAAGGAGGGTGACACCTTTATTATTACCACGTTGGATCGTGTGATTACCTATCAGGTAGATCAGATACGAATCGTATTGCCTGAGGAGGTGGATCAGCTGTCCATCGTAGAGGGAAAGGATTACTGTACCCTGATCACCTGTACCCCCTACGGGGTCAATACCCATCGGATTTTAATACGCGGCAGTAGGGTGGAAAATGCGGCGGGAGATCTGATTATTGTAAAGGAGGCCGTTAAGCTTCCGGTACCCATTGTAATGCTGGCCGTTGGAATACCGCTTCTGTTTTTGGTGTTGGCCGTGCTATTGCTTTATTATCGTTTACAGCGGCCCAAAAAGTCACAAAAAGAGATTTTAGAGGATTTGAAAAAGAGATAGAGGCTTCATGAAAGCAAAGGAGGAGGGAACTGCTCATGAAAAAGAAATGGATATATCTGCTGGCGGCTTTGACGCTAACCGTAGGCGTCTGCGCGGCAAAGCCTATAATAGGCGGGGCGGCCACATCGATTGACCTGGATCAGAAATGCTCTCTCATCGTTTACGGCGAGGACAAAAATAAGGCTGAGGACATGGCCTTTGGAGAGGATTTGAAAAGGGCCCAGGTAGTTATTGATGTGTATAAGGTGGCTGATGCAGTCAAAACGCCTGGCTATGACACCTACTCCTATGACATGAAGGCCCCCTATTCTTCCCTGTCCATAAAGGAAGGGGCGGAGCTTACAGCCACGGAGTGGAAGGATCTGGCACAGAAGGCAGGCAGACTGGCTCTGGGAGAAACTGGAGATACACCCTTGAATGGAGAAGGAATTGAAACCGGGGAGGCCGGAGCAGCGTTTAAGGATCTGGATTGTGGTCTCTATCTGGTCGTTGCCAGGGGCAAGGATCTGGTTGAAAAAAGCGACTATATGATAGAGCTGGAGCCGGAGACAGAGGGCGATCCCACCTTGCTTGCCACCATTGCCAATTCCTCCAGATATCAATATACCTTTACCCCTCAGTTAATTTCCGTTCCTATGAAGGGAAATGCGGAATCTATCAATGAAAATGGAAATCTGTATGTGGATGAGAATGGGGAGTATATGACTTCTGATGTAGGCCGCTGGGTATACAATCTGGAGATTTACATGAAACCCCAACAGCTCCCCCGCTTCGGTGACCTCCGTATTATAAAAACCCTGGAATCTCACGAAGTTCTGGATGCCCCGAATATCACGCCTCCGGCTGATCAAGAAGGCGGAGAGGACACCAGGATTCCGGAGGGCGAGCATTTCGAGGCCCTGGCAGATCCGGCCACCTTCGTGTTTGAGATCACGGTGACAAGGACAGATGCATCGGGAAATGAGGAGGATTTGACCAAGTATAACCGGGTGGAGAGTATTACCTTCACCGCCACAGGGGAGGAGAGTGTACTTATAAAGGGAATTCCCGCAGATGCCACCGTAAGAGTGGAGGAGGTTTACAGCGGTTCCAGCTATGAGAATACCATAAGTCCCGACGGACCGGTGACCATTGTGGCGGAGGATGTGGTAGAGGCTCACTTCAGCAATCGGTACGACTGGCATCGCCGCAATGGTTATGGTATAAAGAATCAGTTCTCGTATCAGACCGGGGAGGGTGGAAATCCCGGCTGGGAGCTGGTGCAGAATCCCGAACAAAGCGTAGAGGAAGAGGCCGAGGAGCCTGAACCTTAAGCCAATGAATAGGAGGAGGGAACGAAGATGAAAAAAACAAAATGCTTTCTCGCTGTCCTTACATTGGGAATGATTGCGACGGCAGGCATTGGGCAGGCCATGGCGTACTTTACCACCTATGCGGAGGCGCAGGGAGGCTATGTGATTAACCTGGGAGATAAGACAGAGATCAAAGAGAAATTTGATCGATGGACCAAGCATATTTCCGTTACCAACTACGAGGGCTCCGAGCCGGTGTATGTCCGGGTAAAGGCCTTCTGTGCGAAACCATTTGAGCTGGTATACTCCAACGGGGAGGGCTCTACGGCCTGGTATGACGGCAACGATGGCTATTGGTACTGTGGAGAGGTGGTGGAAGCCGGCAAATCCACACCTGTTTTGGACATTAAAATAGAGAATATTCCGATAAAGGATGAGAACGATCCGGAGAGCGGTCCCCAGGAGGGAGATACCTTTAATGTTATCGTGGTTTACGAGAGCACACCGGTTCGCTATGACGCGGCGGGGAATCCTTCCGCAAACTGGGAGGAGATCCTGGAGGTCAAGACGGAAGGGGGCGGTAACTGATGAAGAAGCCAAGAAAGGGATTGCCGCCAAAGGCGGTTACGGCCATGTTTGTGGCAGCTGTCCTGCTGTTGCTTTCCGGCTCCATTGGAGGAACCCGGGCAGCCCTTACCTATTATTCCGAGACCTACCGGTCCGAGTTTGAGATGTACGATATCGGAGTCACCCTTCTGGAGCAGGGGGAGCATGACACGGGATTTAAGCAGGTTTCCTGGAGAAATTACGACAGCAAGGCCAAGAATAACGGGTATTGGAACGAGGCGCAGGAGAAGGATGGCGGAAAACAGCTTCTCACCGGCATGCTGGAGGAGGGAGAGAGCCTGAAGCCGGGAAAGGAATACACAGAGCAGCTGCGGGTGCTGAATTCCGGCAGAATCGACCAGTACGTGCGGGTTACCATCTATAAGTATTGGCTGGATGCAGAGGGGAACAAGGTAGTGACAGAGGCAGGAGAGACAATGAGCGATCCCACGGCAGAGGCAGATAAGAATCAGGAGCTGAGCCCGGACTGGATCAATCTTCATCTCACAGAAGGGTCCGGCTGGCTGGTAGACGATAAGTCCAGCACACCGGAGAGAACGGTGCTGTATTACAGCAGGTGTTTACCCTCCGGGGAAATGTCTCCCTTGTTTGCAGATACCCTGACCATCAATGATGTCATTACCAAAAGGGTGACCCAGACATCTGACGGGAAGGGGAATATTGTAACGACTTTTGATTATGACGGTGTGAAATTCCAGATAGAGGTGGAGGTGGACGCCGTACAGGACCACAATGCGGCGGATGCCATCTGGAGCGCATGGGGCAGGAGAGTGACGGTCAGCGACGGCACCCTGAGCCTGCAGTAAGGAGGAGCACATGAAAAAGAAAACAATCGGCTTATTCTGTATGGCCGGGCTGCTTTTTGCCATGGCGCTTCCGGTCCATGCGGAGACTTATAAGAGCGACGGCTGGAAGGTGACCTTTTCCGGCGAGTCCAAGATGGAGAGTAATTTTACCAGCAAGGATACCGCAAGGCTGGTGAGCGCCATGCAGCCCGGAGATAATGTGGTGATTACCATGGAGCTGAAGAATGAGCATGGAGATTCCACAGATTGGTATATGACTAACAAGGTGCTGGATTCTCTGGAGAATACCACGGACAATGAAAATGCCACGGGAAGCGCCTATACCTACCGTCTGTCCTACACGGACAATAAGGGAGAGGTAACCATGCTTTTTGACAGCGACACCGTAGGCGGCGACGACAGCGGTCTTGGCCGGGCCGGCCGGGCGGAGGATGAGGTGGGACTTCATGCAGCCACCAGCGCCCTCAAGGAATATTTTCTCCTGGATACTCTGGAGAAGGGGCAGAGCGGCGTCATTACCCTGGAGGTAGGGCTGGACGGCGAAACTCATGGAAACGACTATCAGGACACCCTGGCAGATTTGCAGATGAATTTCGCTGTGGAGCGGCGGGCGGCAGAGCCCGGCGTTACCCGGAATGTGCGGAACCTGGTGACTAGAGGAGACGTACAGACCAGTGACCAGAGCCATCTCTTGCTCTTTACGGCTCTGACCCTTGGCAGCGGCCTGGTGCTCCTGGGACTTTGCATCTTCTATTGGAGGGCAAGGCGCAGGGAAGAGGAGGAGATAGGATGAGAGGGATAAAAAGGTTTTTTTGTCTGGTATGCTCATTGTGCCTAATATTTCTCACAGGGATGCCGGCTCTGGCGGCAGAGATTTCCGGAGCTCCCGGGACAGCTCCCGGAGGAGAGGCCTACACGGATCAGTACACCATCCGGATCTTCCCCGGACAGCAGGGAAAATTTGCCGATGGTACCCAGGGGCTTAATGGAGAGGGGATCCTGGAGTTTCAGCGGGAATATAATTGTTCGGAGATTATCAGCTTCAATCCCAACAGCATTCAGCTTTTAAAGGATGAAAACGGCGATGACAGCAAGTATTATGTCATGGGGATCCGTGAGAGCGGAAAGGACAATAATACGGTGCAGTCTGTGGCCTATATTGGCGGCAAGGGCACCTTTGCCGTGACACAGGACAGAGATTATGTAGTGGCCTATGGAGTCCGTGGAAACGGCACTTATTACACCATTCGGTATGTGAATGCAGAGGGAACTCAGCTTTTGGAGGAGGACCGCTACTATGGAAATGTAGGCGACAAGCCGGTGGTGGCCTACCGGTACATTGACGGCTATCAGCCCCAGGCCTACAACCTGACCAAGACCCTGGAGAAGGATGAAACCCAGAATATTTTTACCTTTGTCTATTCTCCGGTGGCAGCTATAGGAGGCGGGGTGACTACCACCACGACCACAGAATATCAGGATTTGGGAACTACCGTAGTTCCCGGCGGCGGCGGAGCGGCAACGCCCGGCGGCGGTGGTGGAGCAGCGGAGGCAGAAGAGGGCGGCGGTGAGACGCCGGAGGAGGATGTAACGATTCCCGAGGAGGAGACGCCCTTAGGACCACCGGAGGATCTCATCGATCTGGATGAGGAGGAGACCCCTCTGGCCGGACGTTCCTTCTTTGACAATGTGAATGGAAACGCCAGTCTGTTGGGAATTCCCATTCCGGTAGTGATTGTTTGCAGTCTGGTGATTGCAGGCGGCATTGCAGGCGGCATTGTATACCTGAAGAAAAGAAAGAAAAAGGAAGCAGAGCTATGAGGAAGGATGAAATATCTTCCGGTAAGCTTTCGACCGGGAAGAGGCGCAGCCTCCTTCCCGGTCTTTGCAGTATAATCGGGAGTGTGATACTGGTAGCGATTATTTTGGCTTTTTTTCCTCTGACTGTGCCCCGGCTTATGGGTTATGAGATCTATGAAGTGGTCAGCGGGAGCATGGAGCCGGAAATTCCTGTGGGCAGCGTGATTTATGTAAAGCCTGCAGAGCCGGAGGAGATTGAGAAGGAAGATATCATTGCCTTCCAGAGAGGGGATTCGGTGATCACCCATCGGGTGGTGGAAAATCGCTTTGTGGAAGGGGAATATATTACAAAGGGAGATGCCAATGAGGGGGAGGATATGACCCCCATTCCCTATGACAGCCTCATTGGAAGAGTGACCTGGCATATACCGGTCCTGGGTACGGTGATGAGCCTGATGGCTGGTACCATGGGAAAATTTTATGCGGCCATTTTGGCTGCCTGTGGCGTGATGTTTCATATGCTGGCGGGTAGTATGCGGGCAGCCAAAGACAGATAGGGTTTGCCCGGAGACGAGAGGGGAGGACGCTGTATGGATGGAGATGCGCTGCAGGTACAGATGCTGGGTGGATTTTCCGTAGTTTGGAAGGGCGTAGCCATAGCCGGAGGGGCCAAGGTTCGGGAATCCCAGTTTGTATACCTGCTTCAGCTGCTGTTGCATCACCGCAGGGAAGGGGTCAGCCGCAGTCGGCTGGAGGAGACTTTATTTGGAGACCGGGAGATTGACGATATTTCCCATGCGCTGCGCAGCGTCATTTACAATGCACGGAAAAGGCTTTTAAGGGCAGGGCTTCCAAAGGCAGAGTATATTCGTCAGAAGAATGGCATGTTTTACTGGGCGGGAGAGGTTCCCGTGGAGGAGGATGCGAAGCATTTTGAGGAGCTGTGCTATCAGGCCAGAGAGGCAAGGGCGGCCGAAGATTCTCAGAAGTGTCTGGAAATTCTTTTGGAGGCCTGCTATTGCTACAGCGGGGAGTTTCTGCCTCAGCAGATCGGAATGGTCTGGGCGGCTCAGGAGGCCAGGCGCTATCAGGCCATGTTTTTTGCCTGTGTGGAGGAGGCGGCTGCGCTGCTTCAGCTTCAGGAGGACTGGCCCCGTATGCGGGAGCTGGGTCTTTATGCTTCCAAGGTAAGTCCCTTTGCAGACTGGGAAGTCATTACCATGGAGGCTTTGGTGGCCATGGGACAGCTGGGCGAGGCACGAAAGCTCTATGATGATACGGTGGATCTGTATATGCGGGAACAGGGGGTGCATCCTTCCGAGAGGCTTCTGGAAAAGCTGGGAGCTCAGCTGCACCACCGGTTTGCGGTGCTGGATTCCATTCAGTCAGAGATGACGGATAATGACAGGGAGGAGGGGGGATATCTGTGCTCCTATCCGGTGTTCCAGGGGATTTATCATATGATAGCCCGTATTATGGAGCGGGGCGGTCAGTCTGTGTATCTGATGCTGTGTACAGTGGTGGACAGTAAGGGGAATCCTATGACAGAGGGGACCATGCTGGAGGAGCTGTCTCAGCGGTTGGAGGAGGCCATTTGCCAGTCTGTCCGTCATGGAGACGCAGTGACTCGCTATGGCAGAGGCCAGTACCTGGTTCTGCTGGTAAATACCACCCGGGAAAATTGTACGATTGTCCAGAAACGAATTGATTATCGCTTTTTGGTGGGACGCCAGCGGACGGGGGTACAATATTATGTGAATAGTGTAGTCTGCCCGGCAGACAGCTAGGCGTGTCCGCGTGTTGCGGACACTAGAAAGGAAGAGTTGAGATTTATGGAGCGGTCGGATTGGTACATCAGTGCGCCCAATGACATTGTACTGTGTGTGGACCAAAAGGTGGGGCAATTACTAAAGGGACGCTTTTACCACGCTTACAGTGAAGAGGCACTGCCGGTCGCGAGCACGGAGCAGATTTTGTTTCGGTTCGAGCAGTTCTTTGATGCAATGGGATTTCCCCACCCTACGACTTTAGAGCGGTCGTTTGGGGTGAATGAAGAGAAAAACGCGAAGCAGGAGAGGACAAGGAAAATGAGTGATAAGGAATTATTGAGCAAGCATGGAGAGCTGGGAACCTTTATAGTCCGTGTACAGCACAGACAGAACAGCAGCTGGCAGGGGCGTATCACCTGGATGGAGAAAAACCGCACCCTGAATTTCCGATCTGTCTGGGAGCTGTTAAAGCTGATTGTGAGTGCCGTGGAGACGGTTCAGGAGGTGGAAGAAGAGCCGGAGGAAGAGCCGTCCTGGTTTGAGGAGGGGGAGTAAATCCAATAGGCCATGTTGACTTTTAATCTTCGACAGTACCTAAGATCCAATTCACCCAGCCAATAACCGTTGACGCTCTTCTCAGATAGGTGCTGCTTGCTTCTACATGATACAGGTGGGACTGCCGCATTATCTGAATGATTATCTGCCTGTCAGGCATCTGGCCGGACTGCAGACAGAGCCTTAAAGCCTGGTTAAAAACCTTGTGCTTTAGGATTTGGGTGATGATGGCCAGCTGCCGCTCCCTGTAAGCCAGGCTCATAATATGGCGCCCCTGGGAGGACAGCTGAAAGACAATATTGCCGTCCTTGTCACGGCCTTTATGGATAAGCTCCAGATATCGCCCGGCATCCGTATAATAATTTGTCTGCCGTTCATCAAAGGCGTATTGGGATGTGATCTCCTGCTTTGTCATTGCTTTCTCGTTCAGCAACTCCAGGAGGTTGACAATACGGGACATGCGATCCGCCTGGGGAAAGGATATTTCCGGCTCCTGCCTCAAAGGCACGGTTTGCAACAGGCTCTTTATATCGCCCAAGGAAATATCCATGGAGATGAGGTACTTCTTTTGTTTTACCAGGCGCAGGGAGTTATAGTTTTGCGGGTCCTCAAAGCAATATTGATAGAGGGTAAACATTCCGTTTGAAAATATGAGAAAGACAGGCTTCACAGCCTTTGATACGCGGCTGCTCCACACACGGAAGGGATAGTAAAGCTGGCGTATCAAAAAATCATCAGCCAAATCCCGCTTGGCCTCAAAGAGAGAAAGATAATGGATGCCCTCATATGCGGCATCAATTTCGATCTGGGAATTATTTACAGTAACATGCTTGGGGCCGGCTGCCGTGTGAATATTAAATTCAAATCTGCCAGAGCTCATTCGTCCGCTGACTGTCTGGACGAGGCTGTCATCTTCCAAGAAGTCATGCAACAGGCCGCAGGCGTTTGCACAGTTTAGAGCAATGGCTTCACTCACCAGAAACCTAGGCAGTAAGCTCTGGATATGTGGGGGAATGGAGATTCTCTGGACCTTGGGAGCCAGATCTTCAAATTCTTTGTAGGCCGAAAAAGAAGAGATCATATAATCTCCACGGGTTATGGGCAGAATGGACAAATGGTGGTCCGAGAAAATTGCAGGCAGATTTACTTTGTGATCAAATTTTGTCATCAATCGGGGCTCACGAAATTCCTTGATCTGCGCAGCTGATATGAGAAAGTGGCCGTTTTGCTCTACTTCCTCTAGGATGTGGTATTTGTTAAAGAGGAGCCTCCATGCGGAATCATTTAGTCCCATAATTTCGGATAAGCACCTCCTCAATAGCTCCCCGCTTGCTGGCATCGGAATTGATGGCCCGTTTGGCCTTTACAATGGTAGTATGATAATCTTGATATAAGTCTTTAATAAAATCAGTAGCCGAATTTGAGAGCATGAATTTTATTCCACGTCGGGTAAGCTCATCACAGCATTGCTTTAGACGTATTTGCTCATTTTTGTCAAAGCCTCCCTTGTGATAGCCGGTAAAGCTGGCCGTATCCGAGACCGGATCATAGGGGGGATCAAGATATACAAAGCTGCCTTTATTTAACCGGCAGAGCGTTTCGGCAAAATCCTCACTGTAAAATTCAATATTGCTGGCTTGAAAATATTTGTTTACGGCCCTTAAAATAGGTTCATTCACAATATTAGGATTTTTGTAATGCCCAAAGGGGGAATTAAATTCGCCTGAAGAATTCACCCGGAATAAGCCATTAAAGCAGGTCTTGTTTAGGTAGATAAATCGGGACGCCTTTTCAATCTTGGATAATTTCAGATAGGCCGCTTTATCCCGGTCCATATCCCGAATGGCATAAAAATACTCGGGGGTGTTCTCATGCAGCTTAAGGGCTTCAATCAAGGCCTCTACCTGGTCCCGGATAACCTCATAGACAATAATGAGATCTGCGTTAAGGTCATTGACAATGGCCCTTTTTGGCTGAATGGAAAACAACACAGCGCCACCGCCAAAAAATGGTTCACAATAAGTAGAAAGCCGCTTGGGGAGCAGAGGAGTGATTTCGTCTAAAAGCTGGCGTTTACCGCCCACCCATTTTACAACTGGAGCCACCAGCTTGTATTTTGCCATTACAGATACCTCCCCATAAATTACTCCATGTTATTATAGCAGGAACGGTCTGCAAATACAATTCCCGGAACATCAGGATTATGTAATTGTTTCCTGCTTTTGGCCATAAAGCCTGAAAGATAGACGAAACCTTACCTTCTATGATATAGTATCCATAAAAAAGATAAAAAAGGCATCCCTGTTCTTGGGATTTTCTGCCCTGCTCCCGGTTTAGAGTAATTTTTTTTAAAATCCCCTTGACTCTGCACCTGGTGCAGGGCGTATGGTGCAGGTAAATCACAGAAAGGGGTTGAAAAAATATGCGTATCAGTGAGGTGGCAGGTCTTACAGGATTAAATGTGAGCAATATTCGTTTCTATGAGCGAAAGGGCTTGCTTATGCCAGTGCGGGAGGAGGACAGCAGGTATCGGGATTACACCCAGGAGGATGTGCGGCGAATCAAAGAGATTCTTTTGTACCGTAAAATGGGAGTCTCTGTGGAGACTATTTATCTATTGCTCCATGGAGAGGCGGATTTACACAGGGTTTTGGAGCGGCAGAGGATAGAGCTGCAGGCACAGATAGAGGAGCTAAAGGGTGCGGCTGGACTGTGCGAACAGGTTCTCCGGGAGGAAGGGCCCTTGGAGGAGCGGCTGGAGGAATACCTGCGCTATGTCCATGAGGAGGAAGAGCAGGGCCGGCGCTTTGCAGAGGTGGAGGAGCTTTTGGAGGATATTGCAGAGTATACGGAGGGCCATATCTTTCACTGGGAGCCCTGGGCGGTCTGGCTGTTTCAAAGACCGGGAATAGCAGCCTTGATTTCCCTGGGCTTGTGGGGGGCGGTGCTGTTTATTCCGGCACTCCATATCATTTCAGTACTTCGGGGAGAGGAGGCCCTGCGGATTCCCTTCCTGGCAGTGTACGGGATGGTCATTGGAATCTTTGCCGTTGGCTTTTGGCGCTTTCGCAGGGCTAAGAGAGCCTATCTGAACAGGGAGGGCGCCGGGAGATGACAATATTATATGAAGGCGCCCGCAGGCTTATTGTGTTGGCCTATGGAATCTGTGGGGATTATGGCATTGCTATTGTAGTCGTTACGCTGGGAATCCGGCTTTGTCTGGCTCCTCTGCGTTATAAGCAGCAACAGAGAGCGGGAAGCTTGGGCTGTCTGCTTTCCCTTTTGCAGTTTCCCCTTATGCTGGCTCTGTACAATGGAATTCGTCTGGCCATAGCGGTGGACGTGGGCAGTGTGCTGCTTCCCTGGATTCCCTCCCTCCTCATGAGGGACAGCCATTATATTTTGCCGGTAGTTACGGTAGCGGTGCAGATGATGCCCCAGCTTATGCCCTATCTGGGATTTTTTAAGGGCCTGAAGCTGCAGAAGGCAGGGCTGCCTGTGCTTTTGCCCATGCTGCTTATGAACGGCTGGTTTGCCTGCATGCTGCCTGCTGGAGTGGAGCTTTATTACATGGTATCGGGATTGATTACCCTGTTGGAACAGGTGTTTTCCAATGTGCGGGAAAACAGTAAAGCACAACCAGCCTAGGGCCAGTAAAGTACAGACGGGGCCAGTAAAGCGCAGCCAAACGAATCCTGTTTCCACCTGGAAAAAGAAGAAAAAGTCCTCCTGGGGCTTCTCAAAAACGGTCAACGGGATATAATAGAAATTGACCGGATTGGTCTATGGAGGCGGCTCTATGAATGAAAAGTTTTTTTCCTTACCAGCAGAAAAGCAGCAGCGGATTATAAATGCAGGCTTTCGGGTGTTTTCTAAAAATTCTTACAGAAAAAGTCCGGTGAACGAGGTGGCCCAGGAGGCAGGTATCAGCAAGTCTTTATTATTTCACTATTTCCACAATAAAAAAGAGCTCTACCTGTTTCTCTGGGAGACCTGTGCGCAGATGACCATGGAGGCGCTGAGAAAGAGCGGCTGCTATGAGCAGAAAGATTTGTTTGACACCCTTTATATAGGAGTTCTGGCAAAGGCGAGGATTATGCGCCAGTATCCGGAACTGGGGCTTTTTGCTGTGAAGGCTTATTATGAGAAGGATCCGGAGGTCTGTCTGGAGATTCAAAGAAGCGTGGGAAAATATACAAATTTTCAGGCAAACACGGAATTGCTAAACCTCGATCCGGCCCAGTTTATACCGGGCCTGGATTTGGAGATGATGTATCGGGAAATGTGCTGGAGCACGGAGGGGTATCTCTGGGAATGGGCCCAGAGAGGGAATTTGGATGTGGACAGAATGGAGCGTGATTTTCGGAAGCTTATAGATTTCTGGAAATCGGTCTACCTGCGAAAGGAGGGCTGAGATGGAAGCCATTGAGATGGAGAGGCTGAGCAAATATTACGGAAGGAATCGTGGAATCGTGGACCTGAGCCTTACGGTACACAGAGGCGAATTTTTTGGCTTCATGGGGCCAAACGGAGCGGGAAAGTCCACCACCATCCGCACTCTGCTGGGGCTGATAAAGCCCAGCGGGGGAGAGGCCCGGGTTTTGGGAAGGGATATTCAAAGACATAGGAAACAGGTTTTGTCCGTCACAGGCTATCTTCCCTCGGAGGCTGTGTTTTATTCCGGTATGCGGGTGAGGGAGCTTCTAAAGCTGTCCGCCAGGCTGCGGCAGGCGGATTGCTCCCGGGAGGCTCAGGTTCTCTGCGACCGGCTGCAGCTGGATACCTCTCGTCGGGTGGAGGAGCTGTCCTTTGGAAACCGAAAGAAAGTGGGGATTGTCTGTGCCCTTCAGCACAGGCCCAAGCTCCTGATTTTGGACGAGCCCACCAGCGGCCTGGACCCGCTTATGCAGCGGGAGTTTTTTGCTATTTTGCAGGAGAGAAACCGGGAGGGTGTCACCATATTTTTGTCCAGCCATGTGCTCTCGGAGATTCAAAGGAATTGTACCCGGGCGGCCATTATCCGGGAGGGGCGTATGATCGCCTGTGACAGTGTGGAAAATCTTTCCCGGACCAGTGCCAAGCGGGTTTCTGTTCAGGGGGAGGTTTGCCTCCGGAATCTGGAAGGCATTCGGGATCTGCGGGAGACAAAGGATTCGGCGAATTTTTTGTATAGCGGGGACCTGGGGAAGCTGCTTCAGACCCTGGGAGCCGGGAGAATCCGGGATATTTCCATTGCGGAGCCGGATCTGGAGGAGATCTTTTTGCATTATTATGAGGAGGGAGGTGTGGAGGCATGACCCTTATTCGCCATGAGTGGAGCCAGGGATGGAAATCCTTTGCCATCTGGACGGCGGCCATAGGCTTTTTTATTGTGATCTGCGTGCTTATGTTTCCGGAGATGGAGGGAGAGATGGAGGGTGTCAATGACATGTTCTCCTCTATGGGAGCATTTACGGCGGCCTTTGGTATGGATCGCCTGAACTTTGGAACCCTAGAAGGCTTTTATGCTGTGGAGTGCGGAAATATTTTGGGTATTGGCGGGGCATTTTTTGCAGCCCTTTTGGGGACAGGCATCCTGGCCAAGGAGGAGCGTGAGGGAACCGCCGAATTTTTGTTGACCCATCCGGTGGATAGAAGCTGGGTGGTGAGCCAGAAGCTTTGGGCTGTTATGCTTCAGATCCTTTTGTTGAATGTGTCGGTGTTTCTTATGTCGGTGTGCTCCATAGCTTTGATTGGAGAGGAGATTTCCTGGAGAAGCTTTGGGCTCTTACATCTGGCCTGTTTTTTGGTGCAGGTGGAGTTGGCGGGTATCTGCTTTGGAATCTCTGCCTTTCTGCGGCGGAGCGGCCTGGGCTTGGGACTTGGGGTGGCTGTGAGCCTGTATTTTCTCAATCTTGTGGCCAATATTTCGGAGCAGGCGGAATTTCTCAAGTATATTACACCCTTTGGATACGCAGAGGGTGCGGATATTATTGCGGACGGGAGCCTTCATGTGGGAATGGTTCTGTTGGGCATGGGCTTTGCAGGAGTGGGAATCGGGATTGCCTATTGGGAATATTGCAGGAAGGGCATAGCCTAGAGGGAGGATGGCTACGGGAGCCTGAGACAAGGGGAGAGAGGTTTATTACAAGTATTTTGCAAAATTCCCATGAAAATGATTGAGCCCTTACAGAGAAAAGGATATAATAAAATCAGGTATCCAGGGGAAGAGGCATAAGATAAACGTAAGGGCTTACAGAGTGAAAAGATCAGAGACAGAAAAAACAGAGAATGAACAGGCCACAAAAAAAAGAAACATCCGGCCATTTATCATAGCAGCGCTCCTTTTTGGAACAGGAGTGTTTTTGACTGTTGGTCAGCATGGGGCGGAGAAAGACATGCAGGCTTCAGCCATCCAGAAGGAGCCAAATCATCTGGAAAAATTTGATATTTCTATCATGAAAGAAAACCAGCAGGAGAGTCCATTAGACCCGTCTGTGCAAATGGCCCAGGAAAGGCCTCCAGGAGTCAGGTCTGTACCCGGCGAGACGAGGAGAGAGGTCCTGGGCATTGATGTCTCTGAGCACCAGGAGATTATCGACTGGGAGGAAACGGCAGGGAGCGTGGACTTTGCCATGGTGCGGGTGGGCTACCGGCGCTCTGTGAGCGGAGAGCTGGTGGAAGATCGGTGCGCCCGGTACAATCTTCAGGAGGCATCCAAGTATGGGGTTTACCTGGGGGCCTATTTCTTTTCCACGGCCGTTTCGGAGGAGGAGGCCCGGGAGGAAGCCCAGTGGGTGTGTGAGCTCCTGGCCGGCTATCCCATTACCTATCCGGTTGTATACAACTGTGAGGGCTTTCAGAATGCATCCAGCCGGCAGTACGACATGACCCGGGAGGAGCGCTCCCGGCTGGCCCGGGTATTTTTGGATGAGGTGGAGAGGCAGGGCTATACGGGGATGTTTTACGGAGCCCGCAGCGAGCTGGAGAATGACTATCTCTGGAATACGGAGGAGCTGGAGGAACGATACCGCATGTGGGTGGCTTACTATTCGGAAACCTCCTATCCGGAGGGAGAAAAGCTTGACTACTCCGGAAGCTATGCCATGTGGCAGTATTCGGACCAGGGAAGAGTGCCGGGGATCAAAACCGTGGTGGATTTGAACGTGGCGTATATGGGCTATGATTCCCCGGCCCGGCCCAGAGAGGAGGGCTCTGCCCGGCCAGTGGAGCCCCACCCGGAGATTGGAGTGACCTTTGAGGAGGTGCAGGAGCAGGTGACAGCCATAGACGAGATAAACCTGCGGCAACGGATGGATCAGAATGACCCGGAAAATATTGTGACACAGCTGAGGAACGGAGAGATTGCCCTGCGCACGGGAAAGGGCAGCAACGGCTGGTCTCGGCTTTTGTATAAGGGCCAGACGGTATACGCGGTGACCCGGCTTCTCACAGAGGATTTGGAGGGGGAGCAGCAGGAAAAGGAGGAGTAGGAGAGAGGGCGCCAGCCGGATTTTCCAAAGAATCAGGAGGGACAGATAAAAAGATCTAATTTTGCCTAAAAAGAGATTGCATTCATACCTGGCAGCACGTATAATAGACGATACGCTACTATTAATTAGGACAAGGAAAAAGCAGTAGAGACAGGAAGTAAAGAGGTAGAGAGATGAAGGTAAGGCGTTTAATTGGAAACCGTGCGTTTTACAGAATGGTGCTTTTGGTGGCAGTCCCGATTATGGTGCAGAATGGAATTACAAACTTTGTAAGTCTGCTGGACAACATCATGGTGGGGCGGGTAGGCACGGAACAAATGTCTGGTGTGGCCATTGTGAATCAGTTGATTTTCGTTTTCAATATCAGTATTTTCGGTGCCATTTCCGGCGCCGGTATTTTTGGCGCTCAGTATTTTGGGTGCGGGGACTATAAGGGCGTGCGGGATACCATGCGGTTTAAGCTTGTGGCAGGCCTTGTGATTTCCCTCCTGGGCATGGGAATCTTCCTTGGAATGGGAGATACGCTTATTCAATTCTATCTCCATGACGGAGGAGATGTGGGGGATGTGACCCGGACGCTGGCCTATGGAAAGACCTATCTGGCGGCGCTTTTGCCCCAGCTGATTCCCTTTGCCATTATCCAGATCTATGCCAGCACCTTAAGGGAAACCGGGGAGACCATGCTTCCCATGAAGGCGGGGCTTATTGCAGTGGCCGTCAATCTCACAGGAAACTATCTGCTGATTTTTGGAAAATGTGGCTTTCCGGAGCTTGGGGTAGTGGGAGCGGCCATAGCCACCGTGATTTCCCGTTTTGTAGAGTGTGCCATTATCATGGTGTGGACTCACCGGCACAAGGAGAAAAATCCCTTTGCCGTGGGCCTGTACCGGCGGTTTTCCATTCCCAAAAAGCTGGTGCAGCAGATTATCTGGAAGGGTACGCCCCTGATGCTAAACGAGATGCTGTGGGCGGCCGGAATGGCCACCCTTACCCAGTGCTATTCTATGCGGGGGCTGGTGGCCATCGCGGCCTTGAATATATGCAATACCATTGCCAACGTGTTTAATGTGGTGTTTATCTCCATGGGAAATGCCATTTCCATTATTGTGGGACAGCTTTTGGGAGCGGGGAAAATGGAGGAGGCCCGGGATACGGATCACAAGCTTATCGCTTTTTCCGTGTTCAGCTGCGTGCTTATCGGCCTTTTGATGGCAGGGGTGTCGCCTCTGTTCCCGGAGCTTTATGTGACCACGGACTCTGTGCGGAGCCTGGCTACGGAGCTCATCTGCATTGCAGCTCTGTGTATGCCCTTGCAGGCCTTTATGCATGCGGCCTATTTCACCCTGCGATCCGGCGGAAAGACCATTATTACCTTTGTGTTTGACAGTGTGTTTATCTGGGTGGTAAGCATCCCCATGGCCTATATCCTAAGCCGGTATACCGGTTTGCCTATTGTGCCCCTGTATCTGTCCTGCCAGCTGGTGGAGATTATCAAGTGCATCATCGGCTTTGTGCTGGTAAAGAAAGGGATCTGGCTGCAAAACATTGTGGTCACCCAGGGATAAAAAACAAAAAATAGCTTGCCATAGAGAAGGTTTTTTGTTAGTATAAGGGAGAGAGAAGGGAGTAGCTGGCGCGTATGCGTTGGATATTTCGTCAGTACGGCTTGTTCATGACATTCATTTGTGTTTGACATAGACAGGCCCGGGATATTCAGGAAATCAGCGAGACTTTTCCGCAGAGGTTCAAAGAGACCAGGGTCTTTTTGGCCTGCTTGCGGAAGAGTCTTTTTTGTTTTACAGGAAATGGCATCCTGTAAAGCAAGAGCCCTCCGGGGGATGCGCGTCCCCGTCTGATACGTAAAGCCGGATAGGATCCGCCGGACCTTTGTCCGGGGGAGGAAGAAACAAGAGAAAGAGGAGAGACACCATGAATTTTTTATTGGAGGGGCTTCTGTCAATCACCTGGCAGCAGCTGGTAATGTATGGAGTGGGAGTTCTGCTGATTTGGCTGGCCATTAAGAAGAATTATGAGCCGGCGCTTCTGCTGCCCATGGGCTTTGGCGCCATTCTGGTAAACCTGCCCCAGTCCGGGGTATTAAACCAGGTATTGGAGGGCGTGGGAGAGACCACAGGGGTCATAGAGTGGTTGTTTGAAGTGGGAATTGAGGCCTCGGAGGCTCTGCCCATTCTGCTGTTTATCGGAATCGGAGCCATGATAGACTTTGGCCCCCTGTTGTCTCAGCCAGTGATGTTTCTGTTTGGGGCGGCGGCCCAGTTCGGCATTTTTTTCGCCATCTCAGCGGCTACCCTTATGGGCTTTGATCTTCGGGATGCGGCGGCTATCGGCATTATCGGCGCGGCGGACGGACCCACCTCTATTCTGGTCTCCCAGATCCTGCATTCCAAATACGTGGGAGCCATAGCGGTGGCAGCCTACTCCTATATGGCTCTGGTGCCCATTGTGCAGCCCTTTGCCATTCGGCTGGTAACCACGAAAAGAGAGCGGAAAATCCGTATGGAGTATAAGCCGGGCCAGGTGTCCAGGAGCATGCGGATCCTATTTCCCATAGCTGTCACCTTTATTGTGGGGCTTATTGCGCCCTCCTCCGTGGCCCTGGTGGGCTTTTTGATGTTCGGAAATCTTATCCGGGAATGCGGAGTCTTGGGAACCTTGTCGGACACGGCCCAGAATGTGCTGGCCAATCTGATTACCCTGTTTCTGGGGATCACTATTTCCTTCAGCATGCAGGCGGAGGCCTTTGTAAACGTGAATACCCTGCTGATAATGGGAGTGGGCCTTCTGGCCTTTGTATTTGACACCATGGGCGGCGTGCTCTTTGCCAAGCTTTTGAATCTGTTCCGGAAAAATAAAATAAACCCCATGATAGGGGCAGCAGGTATCTCAGCCTTTCCCATGTCCTCCCGGGTAGTCCAGAAAATGGCCCAGGAGGAGGAGCCGGGCAATATTATCCTTATGCACGCAGCCGGGGCCAACGTATCCGGGCAGATCGCCTCCGTGGTGGCCGGCGGGCTGGTCATCGATTTGGTCTCAAGACTTTTGTAGAATTTAAAAATAGGAGGTCTATTATGTGGAACAATTTTTTGCTGTCACTGGAAATTATGGCAAAGGGCATGAGCGGCATTTTTGTAGCCATCCTGATTATTATGGCTGTGGTCTGGCTTTTGGCCAGGCTGACCGGCTCTCAAAAATAGCAGCCACTCCGTAGAATTTCACACTCAAATATAGATGGGCTGACTGTAGTCCTTTCCCATCATCTGGCGCTTTTGCTCCTGGAATCTTAAGAAAAAGTCCTCGGCCACATCCACCCAGCCATGCTCCAGCTGGTCGTACACCTGAATGTAATGTGCAAGCTCCGGATGCTTGCGGACCGTGTTGGTGAGATACTCCCTGCCGTTGTAGGGATTGATGCAGTCGGCGGGCAGACCGGGGTCCGGGACCTGTGCGCCCTCCCCGCTGACAGAGGAGCCCTGGGCTTCCGGTTTTTTTTGAACAGCGGCTGCAAAGCTGCGGGCGTCCTTGAGCATAGACTCCATAGGGTCTTGAGAAAGATCCTGAGGGGGTTGAGAAGCGGTGGCAGGCTTGGAGGACTGCCTTGCGATCTCTTTGGAAGCAGACGGGGATTTCTTATGGGGAGAGCTGCTTTTGGCAAGCGGAACAGACGGGGTGCCCTTTATGCTCTTCTTTGTACCATCCTTCTGAGAGGTAAGTGTCTGTGGAGCGCAGACGGAGCTTTCCTTTTCGTTTCCGGTATGCTGGGGAACTTTTACAGAGCTCTCCTTTTGTGAGAAATTTAAATGTCCGCCCAGAACGGACATAAGTTCCGCCTCCTGAGCAGGCGTCAGGGGGGTCAGGGTCTCCAGCTCCTCGGCGATCTCCTCCGGGGAGGCAGGCTCCAGGGTTATGCGGACCTTATAGCCCAGGACAGCTGCCAGCATGCGCATATCCTGCTCCTGGAAATTATCCCGTTTTAGTTTCTGCGTAAGGTTCTGCCGAGAGCAGGACTGGCCGGTTTGGGTCTCCGTAAGCTCTGCAAACTCTTTGATGGTTTTATTCTCACGGTTCAAAATAATCTTTATCTGTTCCCCAAAGGTAAGTTCCATAAAAAGTCTCCTTTTTTCCAAAGGTTTTCTAGTATTCAGTATAAAGCATACGCAAAATAATGTAAACAAAAAAGTTTCTTTTGCAAGAAAGCATGGTCTTATTAGTATTCCCCGATTTGCGAAGAAAATGCTTCCGGAAAATTCTTTAGCACCTTGCCACCCTACCCTATTTCATGTATTATGAATATTGTTAAGAAATCATTCCAACTTGGGATAAGAAAGAGAGGGAAGGTATGAATTTTCATCCAAATAGTACACTTTTGTTTATCTTGGCAGGGGCGGTGATCCTGTTTGTCATTGCACAGTCCCTGTTTTTCCTGATCCGCGCTTTTCGGCGGGGCCGGGAGCTGGGCATGGATATGATCCAGCTGCGCAGGACCCTGGTGTCCACCGGGATTTTTACCGTGGCTCCGGCTGTGTCCATACTGCTGGGGGTGATTACCCTGTCCAAATTTCTGGGACTTCCCCTTCCCTGGCTGCGCCTAAGCGTTATCGGCGCCATTACCTATGAGCTGCCGGCAGCCACCTCTACGGCCAATGCCCTGGGAGTGTCCCTCTCGGAGACAGTAACCGATCCGACGGTGTACACGGCCATTGCCTGGGTAATGA
Source organism: uncultured Lachnospiraceae bacterium (assembly GCA_947574135.1). GTDB lineage: Bacteria > Bacillota > Clostridia > Lachnospirales > Lachnospiraceae > RGIG4284. The sequence goes on along the minus strand of CANPIM010000005.1, from coordinate 13,914 downwards.
CTTTGGGGATTTTTCCGGGCCTTATCTGGGTGCCTCTGTTTATCAAAAAGATCCAGGGTGGTCTGTTAAAAATTAAGAATAAGGACGGAAAATGGGGAGACATTCTGATGACAGCCATGTTTCTGGGCATGATCTCCGCCTTTCTGGGCATGGTGTTTGCGGATATTCGCTCCGGTCTCAAGGGCTGGATTCCCATTTTTGTCCTGCTGTTTTCTGCCCTGCTCATGGGAATCTGCGGGATTCTCATAAAAAAGTGTAAGCTAAAATGGCTGGAGAATTATGCCCTGCCTATCAGTATGCTGGGGGCCATGGTCTTTGCGGCTGTGATTACACCGGTGATAGGAGGATGAACAGAATGAAAAAGAGAAGCTATGAGGATATGACCCATATTTACGGGCGGATTTGGATTTTGAGCGCTCTGGGAATGATATTTGCCTATCCCATTATCACCTGTATTTATTATGATGCCTGGCCTGGCTGGAGGCCGGTTCTCCAGGGGCTTTTGGGAGTGGCGCCTATTTTCTGGACTGTGGGAATTATCGAGGTGATTACCTTTATCCCCATGCTGGGAACCGCCGGCTCCTATCTGGCCTTTGTGACGGGAAACCTTACCAATTTAAAGGTTCCGGCAGCCCTGACGGCCATGGAAAACGCCAGGGTAAAGCCGGGAACGGAGGAGGGAGAGGTGATTTCCACCATTGCAGTGGCTACGTCCTCCATGGTGACGGTGGTTATCATTGCCCTTGGAGTGGCCATGCTGGTGCCCCTGACCCCTGTTTTGGACAATCCGGCGGTAAAGCCCGCCTTTGACAATATTCTTCCCGCATTGTTTGGGGGACTGGCTGTGGTGTATGTGAGCAAAAACTGGAAGATTTCCATTGCGCCTCTGGTGTTTATGATTGTGCTGTTTTTGCTGGTTCCCTCCCTGTCGGGCTCTGTGGGCGTGTTGGTGCCGGTGGGAGCCCTGATTGCCATAGGGGCAGCCAGGATTCTCTATAAAAGAGATATGTTATAGGTACGAAGAGTAAACCGAAGGGCTTTTGAGATAAGGAATGCAAATTAGAAAGGAGCGCAGGTGAAAAGATGCTGTGGTATATTTTAGGTGGAATCGCTGGAATCATTATCATTTTTTTAAGTGTATTAGTTATTCGGGCAATCGGCTTTAAGCCCAGGCCGGAGCTTACGCCCTCTTCCCGGGAGGTGACGCTGGACGAGGAGCGGATCGTAAGGGACATGCAGGAAATGCTCCGCTGTAAAACCGTTTCCTACAATGACGAGACACTCATAGACCAGGGGGAATTTGAGAAATTCCGGAATCTCCTTCCCCGGCTGTATCCCCGGATACATGAGACCTGTGAGCGGAGGCTCCTGGGGGTAAACGGAATCCTGTATTGCTGGAAGGGGCAAAAGGAGGGAGATCCGGTGGTGCTCATGTCTCACTATGATGTGGTGCCTGTGGAGGAATCCCAGTGGGAAAAGCCGGCCTTTGCCGGCATTCTGGAGGATGGAATGCTCTGGGGGCGGGGGACTTTGGATACCAAGGGAACCCTTTGCGGTATTCTGGAGGCAGCGGAAAAACTGATACAGGGGGGGTTTGTGCCGGAGCATGATATCTACTTTGCTTTTTCCGGCCAGGAGGAGATCAATGGCCCCACCTGTCCGGCCATGGTGGACTGGTTCCAGGAGCAGGGCATTCATCCCGCCATGGTTGTGGATGAGGGCGGCGCTGTGGTGGAGCAGGTGTTCCCGGGAGTAGACAGGGAATGCGCTCTCATTGGAATTGCAGAGAAGGGGCTGACCAACATAGAATTTCACGCCAAAAGCGGCGGCGGCCATGCCTCCATGCCTCCCGTACACACCATTGTGGGAGAACTGGCCCAGGCGGTGGTGGATGTGGAAAATCATCCCTTCCCCCGGCAGCTGACAAAGCCGGTGCGGGAGATGCTGGATGTGCTGGGGCGGCATTCCACCTTTGCCTATAAGCTTCTCTTTGCCAATCTCTGGTGTCTGGAAGGGCTTTTTGACAAGGTATGCAAAAAATCCGGCGGGGAGCTCAACGCCATGCTCCGGACCACCTGCGCCATGACAAAGATGGAGGGCGGAAAGGCCTTTAATGTGATACCTCCCAAGGCGTCCGTGGGAATGAATCTTCGTCTGATGGGGAAGGATACGGTGGAGTCTGCCCGGGATTACCTGGAGCAGGTGATTCACAATCCCAACATTCAGGTGACGGTTTATGAGGGGAGAAACCCTTCCCCGGACTCGGACACCTCCTGTAAGGAATGGGAAATTCTGTGCCAGACGGTTGCGGACACCTGGAAGGAGGCGCTGGTGGCTCCCTATCTCATGATGGCCTGCAGCGATTCCTGGTATTACTGCCGGATCACGGATCGGGTGTACAAGTTTTCCGCCATGAAGCTGTCTAAGGAGGAGCGGGGGATGATTCACGGCAACAATGAGCGGGTGCCGGTGAAAACCCTGGTAAAGACCGTGGAGTTTTATGTACGGCTCATGGAGAAATGCTAGGAAAGTCCGGGGAAACAGCAAAAAAATTCAAACTGGACATTGAAGCCAGGGGAATTTTGTAGTATACTAAACCCAGCAACTTATTTTGAAAGTGAGGAGATACAAATATGGCATTAGTAACAACAACAGAAATGTTCAAAAAGGCCTATGACGGCGGCTATGCAATCGGAGCTTTTAACGTAAACAACATGGAGATCGTACAGGCTATCACAGAGGCAGCCGGCGAGCTGAATTCCCCCATTATTCTCCAGGTATCTGCAGGGGCCAGAAAGTATGCAAATCATACCTACCTGGTAAAGCTGGTTGAGGCCGCCCTGGCTGAGAACCCCAATATTCCCATTGCTCTGCATCTGGATCACGGCGCAGATTTTGAGATCTGCAAGTCCTGCATCGACGGCGGATTCACCTCTGTTATGATCGACGGCTCCAAGTATGCTTTTGCTGAGAATATTGAGCTGACCAAGAAGGTTGTGGACTATGCTCATGAGCGCGGCGTAGTGGTAGAGGCTGAGCTGGGCAAGCTGGCCGGTATTGAGGATGATGTAAACGTATCTGCTGAGGATTCCTCCTATACACAGCCGGAGGAGGTTGAGGAGTTCGTAACCAAGACGGGTGTAGATTCCCTGGCCATCGCCATTGGTACAAGCCATGGCGCATTCAAGTTTAAGCCGGGCACCAAGCCCCAGCTTCGCTTCGACATTCTCCATGAGATCGAGAAGCGGATTCCGGGCTTCCCCATTGTTCTTCACGGAGCATCCTCTGTTCCCCAGGAGTACGTAAAGATTATCAACGAGAATGGCGGCGCCTTGAAGGATGCCATCGGCGTTCCCGAGGATCAGCTGCGTGAGGCTGCCAGATCTGCTGTGTGCAAGATCAACATTGACTCTGACCTTCGTCTGGGCCTGACTGCAGGTATCCGCCAGGTGATGAATGAGCATCCGGATTACTTTGATCCCAGACAGTATCTCACTGTTGCCCGGGCAAATGTAAAGGCTGTGGTTGCTCACAAGATTCAGGATGTGCTGGGCAGCGCCGGAAAGGCCTGAGAATTACCGGTTATTTCCAAAAACAGCATAGGCAAGTAAATAGAGACAGAGAAATCACAGGGCTGTGGTTTCTCTGTTTTTTAACAAGACAGAAGAGGCTGTGAAAAAGGAGGGAAGGCTTATGGGACCCTTTACTTATGTGGTGCTTCGGATTGAGGGGGATTATGCGGTGCTTCAGCGGACCGATGTGGAGTCGGAGGATGAAAAGCTGGTGGCCCGGGCGCTGCTTCCGCCGGAGATTATGGAGGGGAGCCATCTGCATTACGAGTACTTTGAGTATCGTATGGTTTAGAGAGGAGATTGTGATGGAACATATTTGGATCGACCGGACCCTGTATCGGGGACGGCCGGAAAATGGGGAGGGGCGTCTCCCCAAGGAGCTGCGTACCTATGATCTGCTGGATGAGTTAGGCATAACTTACTGGCGGGTGGACCACGATGTCATTCCCACCATTGAGGCCTGCCGCGGGGTGGATGAGCTTCTGGGGATTGAGATCTGCAAAAATCTTTTGCTTTGCAATGCCAAAAAGACGGAATTTTATCTGCTTCTTATGCCGGGAAATAAGCAGTTTAAGACAAAGGATCTGTCAAAGCAGATAGGCACCACCCGTCTGTCCTTTGCCTCGGCGGAGCATATGGAGGAGCTTTTGGACATTCAGCCGGGATCGGTGAGCATTCTGGGGCTGATGAATGATAAGGAGAACCGGGTGAAGCTATTGATGGAAAAGGAGATAGCAGAGGAGGAATATCTGGGATGTCATCCCTGTATCAATACCTCCAGTCTGAAGATTCCCATGAAGGAGATTCTGGAGAAATTCCTGCCGGCTGTGAAGCATGAGCCGGTTTTTGTAGATTTACCCTGACCTTCCATAGTCTTTTCAATCATACAGGCATCCGAAAGCGGCAGTAAACCTTCGGATGCCTGTATGGAGAATCTTCTATTTGGTCAGCGGAATCTTGTGAACGATTCTGCGGTATACCTTCCAGATAAGTACGGCCGGAAAACTAAAGGTAAGATATATGGTAGCCAGTCCTCCGGACAGTCCGCCTACTAATGCAATGATAATCAGTCCAATATTCATATGATTTCCCTCCTTTTGCTCTGAACAGCCTCATTTTAGCAGGGAATCCGGAGACTGAAAAGAGAAATGGGGAAACCTTAACAGGATTTTGTCAAGTTTTTAACAGGTTCTTAACACCTATAGTCCCTCCCAACGCCCGCTGGCCCCGCAGGGCAGAATAAGCCCCGTTGAGCGAACCGGCAGTCCGATTTCCTGGGCGTCTACCCGACCGGAATAGGGCTTTAGCTCCGTGGACAAGAGGTAGGTCAGAACAGCGGGAGCCAGGCCGGTGGTGTAGGAGTTGAGAAGGAAAAACAAAGGCTTGGGACTTAAAAGTCTGGTGCAAAGCCGGAGGAAGGGGTGGATGGAGGTCTCCATCTTCCAGATTTCCCCTTTGGGCCCCCGTCCATAGGAGGGTGGGTCCATAATAATGGCATCGTAGTGATTCCCCCGGCGGATCTCCCGCTCCACAAATTTCACACAGTCATCCACCAGCCAGCGGATGGGAGCATTCTCAAGGCCAGAGGAGCGTGCGTTTTCCTTGGCCCAGGCCACCATGCCCTTGGAGGCGTCCACATGGGTGACAGAGGCCCCGGCCTGGGCAGCCGCCAGGGTGGCGCCTCCCGTGTAGGCAAAGAGGTTTAAGACCTTCACTGGCCGGCCGGCCGCGCGGATTTTTTCACTGAACCAGTCCCAGTTGGCGGCCTGCTCCGGAAAAAGGCCTGTGTGCTTAAAGCTAAAGGGCTTTAGCTGAAAGGTAAGGTTCCGGTAACAAATGCTCCACTGCTCTGGCAGGCTGAAAAATTCCCACTCCCCGCCGCCCTTCTGGCTCCGGTGATAATGGGCGTTGGGCCTGGTCCAGCCGGGCAGGGTTTTGGGAGTATTCCAGATAACCTGCGGATCCGGTCTCACCAGCTCATAATCCCCCCAGCGCTCCAGCTTTTCTCCCTCAGAGGTATCCAAAACTTCATAATCCATCCAGTTATCGGCAATCCACATGGCTTAGGAACAATCTCCTTTCTTTGGTTGGGCGGAGGGCTTCTTTTTTACGGGAAGTAAATGAAAAAGGCTCTCGGCCACAATAATGGAAACGGCAATCATGCCGGAAATAGTCAGGGTCTGGGCAATATAATAAGAGGTCTCCGGTCCGTTTGAGCGGATGATGGAGGCGACAATGTGATACATACCGGCTCCCGGAACCAGAGGCAATATTCCGGGAATCACAAAGATGGTTACAGGCGTCTTTGCAATCCGGGCCAAAAGCTGGGCACACAGGGAAACGAGACAGCCGGAAAAAAAAGTGGCAATGCCCACAGAAATCCCTCGCTGGCTTAAAAACAGAAACAGAGCCCAGCCAAGGGCGCCCATAATACCGGCAGCAAGAATATAGTTTCGGGGAGAGCCCAGGATAAAGCAAAAGGCCACCACGGCGAAAAAAGAGCCAATAATTTGTAAAAGCATTTGGTTATCTCCTAATAGAAGTCCCTGCGGGACAGCACTTTAGTTAGACTACAGTCCCTGTAAAAGGCCCAGACCGATGCCGATGCCTATGGCTACGGCTGCAGCGGTGACAAAGGCCTCCATGGTGCGGGCCACGCCGGAGAGGTAATCTCCGTTTAGGGTGTCAAAAACGGCATTGGTGATGGCGACCCCGGGAACCAGGGGCATTATGGAGCCGATGACTATGGGGTCCAGGCTGCCTGGCATGGAGAGGATGCGGGTACACAAAAAGGCACAGACAGAGACCACGGCAGCGCTTAACAGGGTGCTCAGAAAGCTCTGCATGTGAAAGCGCTTGCAGGCGTACAGGCATAGGGCCATGAGAAAGCCGGCCAGGGCGGCAATCAGGATCTCCCAGAGGGTTCCACCAAAGGTCATGGTAAAGGCGGCAGTCACCACAGTGGTGGAGATAAGACAGGCCCGGGGCTTTTGAGGGGTACGCTTGATTTCCCGTATCTGGTGAAAGGCATCCTCCAGGGACAGCTGCCCACTGCACAGGTTCCGGGAAATGCTGTTGATCTGATGAATTTTACCCAGATTCGTCCCCCGGCTGCTGATGCGCCGAACCACGGTCATGGAGTGGATGGAGGGATCGTCCAGGGTGGCTACAAAGCCGGTTACGGTGACGAAAACCTGGGAGGTTTTTAATTGGGACAGGGAGAGCATGCGTCGCATAGTGTCCTCCACCCGGTAGGTCTCTGCACCACTTTCCAGCATTAGCTCCCCGGCCATAACGGCTGTGTCCAAAAGTAATTTATTATCCATGTTTAAATTGTCCTGTTTTCTTTCATAGTTCCACATTATACTATGCAGGAGGGGATAGTCAAGCATATATTTAGGAAGGGCAGTATATATGTGTGTGTAGGGAGGTCAGTATATATGCTGTAAAACGGGAAGCATGCATGAGCCAGGGATTTGTCCGGAAATTTCCCCGGGAACCGGTTGTAAAACAGACAGAAAATAGTATAATGAGACTGGAAACATCTGTATAACCATTTGTGGAGAGAATACCTATGAATCAACCGTTCACAGAGGAAGAATTAAGGGGATTTCGGGATGCCAGAGTAGGCACCTACTATATCATCCCTTTACGGACCACCCGAGAGGAGCTTTCTGACTTCAACTTAAATACCTGTGCGGAGGTGCTTTTGCGCGACGGCTGGAGCCCCTATCCCTGGGAGTATGACGATCTGTATCAGCATATCAACAGCATTTTTAGCTATATACCAGAGCCTGGGCATTCCAGGGCATCCAATGCCACCTCGGCCATTGGAATCAATTTTCAGATACCCGTGGAGACTGCCATGAATCAGGCCTTAAGCGGCCTTCATGTGGAAGAGAATCAGGAATACTTTGTGGTCACAGAGGACTCTCGCAGTAAAGCAGAGGAAAATCTATACTTTCGCTTCCGGTGCATGCAGATTGTCATGATGCATACAGGAATTGGATTTCTCATCATCGGCATTGAGAGCAAATCTCCCCTCACATCGGACCTTCTGCTTCGTGCAGGCTATAATCAAAACAGCAGTCTGCTGGGCTTTGTGGGAATGCCGGGGCAGACCCTGGGCTTTGTGGAGCTCATTAAAAGTCTGTTGGCGGGTACGGACATGACAGATTATGCAGGCTGCCTGGAGAAAGATCAGCCGGATCGGATCCTGCGGGATACCACCACCTATTCAGTTGCCGTGTTTCGCCAGCGGATCTATCGAAACACCTCCGAGGAGATGAAAGCAGGGATCCAACAGCTCTGTCTGAATCTCCGCCATGCCCGTTCCTTTGGCACGGATAATTGTGAGGACGTGGACGAGGAGGCGTTCTTTAACTATGCAGCCTTGAATAATGTAAGCGAACAGAAATTTATTCGCTGGGGCATCTATACCCTGTTTGAACGGGCGGCACAAATTATATTTGAAAACAGTCAGGATGCTGATCCCATAAATATATATGGAGAGAACAGAGAGGACAATTACCTTCCCTTTCTTTTGATTGCTCTCTATGAAAGATATTCCTATTTATTTTTCTCGGAAATGCTCCGGTATGAGGATAAGGTTACCAAAAAGAGCGGGGACTGGATGGAGGAGCAGATGCTTCGGCTCAAGGCCTTTGGAGTAATTCTCCCGGGAGATATGACCCCTTATCACAATGAGAATATTTTTCTGGAGGAGCAGAGAAAAATATACGACATTGACCAGTCTATTCAACTGATTGATGACAAAATCGGCATTATCAAGCATATTCAGGCAGATAAAATAGAAAAAAAGAGACAGCTTGTGGAAAAGCTTTTGGCTGCCTTTGGAATCGTATCTATTTTGTGCGATTCTTTGGGGCTATTGAATATTCTGCTGACAGATACGGTTTCTCCTCATATTTACTGGGTTACCTTTGGGAGCGAGCTGTTTTTCATCATAGGTGTGGCTCTCGTTTCACTTATCTTATACAAAAGGAGATAGTCCAGCTGAGAAATTTCAATTTTTTTGTGGAATTTTTAGCTGGACGGTAAAGTTGCGAAGGCGCACGAGAGGAACTTTCATGGGTGCAACTTTCTCATGAAAGTTTCTCTCATGAGGGGTGCGCCGAAGGGACTTTACCCTTTAGTGCTATCGCGCAGCGATTTTATATATAGAAAGCAAGTTTTCTATTGTTGTGAATAGGAGGACTCATGAAGGAGTATGATAGATTTCTTGCCCATGTCAGAGAGATAGATGCCTGTACCCGTATCTGGAAGCGCCTGGATTTTGACCGCCAGTGCTGCGCGCCAAAGGGGGGACTGGCCTGCTGTGGGGAGGATTTGGCACAGATTGCAAGGCGGATCCATGAGCTTCGCTGTGCGCCTGAATTTCTGGAGGCTATGGAGGGGTGTCTAGGGCAGGGAGAGCAGCTGACGGAAATGGAGCTTAGGAGCGTACAATATCAGTATGAATTGTACCAGAGAGAGAAGAATCTTTCGGCAGAGTTTGCCCAGGAGCTTTCCCGCATTACCGGGGCGGCCTTTGACGGCTGGGTGCAGGCCAGAGAGGAGAATCATTACGCTGTGTTTGCGCCCTGTCTGAAAAGAGTGATAGAGGCCTTTCGCCAATCCGCTGCAAACCGGGACAAGAAATATGCCCATATTTACGACGCATGTCTTTCCGACTTTGAGCGGGGGAGCACCGTGGAGCAGATGGATGCCTTTTTTGGAGAGCTGAAGGAGAAGCTGGCTCCCATTCTGAAAGAGGGAAAGCCTGCAAAGACGCCGGAGCCCCTATTTCGGGCAGAGGTTCCTGTGGAGGCGCAGAAAAAGCTTTCTCTTAGGCTTTTGGAGGCAGAGGGGCTTTGTATGGAAAAGACCTCTCTTGTGGAAACCAAGCACCCCTTTACCCAGCTTATGAGCCGGAATGACGTGCGGGTTACCACCCGGTTTTACAGAGAGAATTTTGTCTCAAACCTGTATACCATTCTCCACGAGGGCGGTCACGCGGTGCATTATACGAATCTGCCGGAGGAATTTTACACCAATGGAATGACGGCTGCTCCTACCTTTGGGATGCAGGAGTGCATTTCCCGGTTTTATGAGAATGTTATAGGCAGAAGCCGGGCATTTTGCCAGTGGGTGGTTCCCCTTATACGGGAATATTTCCCGGGGGAGGCCGGCAGGATTACCCCGGATCAGCTGTTTTCCTATGTAAATGCCCCCAGACGTGAGCCCATACGGATGCAGGCAGACGAGGCCAGCTACTGTATGCACATTTTGATTCGGTATGAGCTGGAGAAGGGCTTTATGAGCGGGGAGATTCCGGTGGAGGAAATTCCGGCCCTGTGGAATAAAAAATATGAGCAGTATTTGGGCATCTGGGTTTCCAATGACAATGAAGGCGTGCTGCAGGATGTGCACTGGGCGGACAGCATCGGCTATTTCCCCTCCTACGCCTTGGGAACTGTGGCAGCCGCCCAGGTGTATTACCGGATGAACGAGGACTTTCCTGTCTATGAGGCAGTGGAGAGGGGGCAGCTTTATCGGGTGAAGGAATGGCTGGTTTCCCATGCCTTTGATGGGAATATGGCTGGAGATTTTTTTACCTGGATACGAAAAGTGACAGGGCGGGAGCTGTCTGTAGATTATTTTGTGGCATATTTGAAGGAAAAGCTGTGAAAGGAGAGAAGGCTGTATGGAGAAGAATTATCGGGCAGAGCTGGTTGGGGTGTTTGGCAGTCCGGTGGAGGAGAATCCCACAGGGGTTATGGAGGAGGCGGCTTTTGAGAAAATGGGGCTCAACTACCGTTATCTCACCATCCGGGTGGAAAAGGGGGACCTGAAAACAGCCATGGAGGCTGTGCGCGCCTTTCGGATGAAGGGAGTCAATCTGACCATTCCCCACAAGGTGGAGGTCTTAAAGTATCTGGATGAGCTTTCCCCGGCGGCGGAGATAATCGGGGCTGTGAATATGGTGGTAAACCGGGACGGAAAGCTGTGGGGAGAAAATACCGACGGAAAGGGCTTTCTTCTCTCCCTGGAGCAGGAGGGCGTATCCGTGAAGGGAAAACAGGTGGTCATACTGGGGGCCGGGGGAGCGGCCCGGGCCATTGGGGTAGAGGCAGCCCTGGCGGGAGCGGCGAAACTTATCATTGTGAACCGGGGAAGGGAGCGGGGAGAAGAGCTGACCCGGCTGATTCAGGAGCGGACGCCGGCGCAGGCGGAATATCTGCCATGGGAGGGAGCGATTAGGATTCCCTCCGGCACGGACATTCTCATCCAGGCTACCTGTATCGGCCTGTATCCTCATGTGGAGGAAAAGCCAGAGATTGCCTATGATACGGTGACAGCTCACATGGTGGTCAGCGACGTGGTATTCAACGATCCCAACACCCTGTTTTTGCAGGAGGCGGAAAAAAGGGGAGCAAAGACCATTAACGGACTGGGAATGCTGGTGAATCAGGGCGCCAGAAACTTTACCCTTTGGACCGGGGCAGAGGCGCCTGTGGATGTCATGACAGAGACCCTTCGCCGGGAATTCGGGCTGGATCAATCATAGAAGCTGCACATGCAGGAACAATGGTTCTGGTGGCGGCTCCATGGCGAAGGAACAAGTGGAAGTACAGGAAAAGCAGATGGCTGGGAAGGAAAAGTTTCCGGTAGCTTTGCGTAAAAAATTTACAGGAAAAAGGGGAAAGATATGAAGGTTGGAATTTTAGGAGCAGGAAAGATAGCGGCTTGGATGGGAAAAACCTTGGCGGGGCTGGAGGAAGCCAGCGCTTATGCAGTGGCCTCCAGGGATCTGGAGCGGGGAAAGGCCTTTGCAGAGAAATTCGGAGTAACAAAGGTCTATGGCTCCTACGAGGAAATGCTGGAGGACAAGGAGGTGGAGCTGGTTTACGTTGCCACCCCTCATTCCCATCACTATGAGCATATGAAGCTGTGCATAGAATATGGAAAGAATATTCTCTGTGAAAAGGCCTTTACTGCCAATGAAAAGCAGGCCAGGGAAATATTTGCTCTGGCAGAGGCCAGAGGCGTGTTTGTCACGGAGGCCATGTGGATTCGCTATATGCCCTCCAGGCAGCTGATTCGGGAGGCCATAGAGAGCGGCATTATCGGGGAGGTTACGTCTCTGACGGCAAATCTTGGCTATGAGCTGCGGAACATTCCAAGACTGAAAGAGCCGGCTCTGGCCGGAGGAGCCCTTCTGGACCTGGGTGTTTATACCATTAATTTTGCCCGCATGGTGTTCGGGGAGGACATACGGGAGGTTTCCTCTGCCTGCGTAAAGCTGGACAGCGGCGTGGACAGCCAGCACATGATTACCTTTACCTATGAGGACGGAAAAATGGCTGTGTTAAATGCCACCATGCTGGCCCAGACGGACAGGCGGGGAATCATCAACGGCACCAAGGGCTATATTCAGGTGGAGAATATCAACAATCCGGAGCAGATTTTGGTGTATGATTTGGACCGCAGGCTGGTGAAAAGCTATGACATACCGGCACAGATTACCGGATACGAGTACGAGGTGCTGGCCGCCAGGAGGGCCATTCTGGCAGGGGAAAAGGAATGCCCCGAGATGCCCCACAGGGAGACCCTTTGTATTATGGAAATGATGGATAAGCTGCGGGCGAGCTGGGGGATTGTGTATCCCTTTGAGAGGTAGGAGCAGGAAAGAAGATTACATCAATGGGGATGCCTGGATAGGGGACAGGGTTTCTGGGTTTTGAGTGGAATGGGAAGAGGATAAATATGGGAATATTTGGAAAAGAAAACAAGCTTTTTAAAATGGGACTTGCCCTGTATGAGCAGGGAGAGGAAAAATATAGCCAAGCCCTGGATCCACTTAAGGAGGCTGCCAAGCTGGGCCACCGGGAAGCCCAGTATCTTTGCGGGGTCATCTATGAAAGCCAGGGAGACTCTTATACGGGAAATCGGTGGTATGCAGAGGCTGCCAAGCAATTTCATCCCCAGGCCCAGGAAAAGATCCGGGAGGTGATAAAAAGCCCTGCCTGTCGGGATGCCTATGGGCTGGATGATTATGTGCGTAAGCTGGCGAAAAAGGGGGACCCGGACGGGCAGTGCGTTTATTCCGCCATGCTTTTGGAGAAAGCGGGAAAGGAAAAGTGGGAGACAGAGGAAGCGACCAAATTCTACCGGAGGGCCCAGGAGGAGGAGGCTCTTAAATGGGCCATCAAGGCTGCAAAGCAGGGGCATCAGGATGCCCAGGTGCTCTGCGGGGAGACCTACCAGAGGTGGGGAGAGGAGGAAACGGCCTTTCATTGGTTTTTGCAGGCGGCCAGAAAGGACCATCCCACAGCCTGTGAAAAATGCGGAAGGCTTCTCTTTGATCAAAAGAAATACCAGGAGGCCGCCGGATGGCTTCTGCGGGCCTGGGATCTGGGAGAGCTTTCTGCTATCCTGTTGTGTGTGGACGCCTACGGAAAGACTAACACGGAGGAGAGCAGGGCCCGGGCGCTGGAGCTATGCGAGAGAATTATGGGGGACAAGGCCCTGAGACAGGACAAATTTCATGAGACGGATTATCAGATAGCTATGTATAAGGCCGGGGATATCTGTTATGGCGCCGGGGAGAAGAGAAAGGCCCTGGAATGGTATGAGAAGGCGGCTGACAGCTATTATTTTGCTGCCTTGAAATGCGGGGAGATGTACTATGAGGGGGACGGCGTGGAAAGAGATTACAAAAAGGCTCTTAAGCATTTTTGCTATTGCGCCCAGGCCAGGCATGGGAACAAGGATGCCCTTTACCAGTGTGGAAAGATGTATTTTTTCGGAGAGGGAACAGAGCCAGATAAGATAACGGCCTTCGAATATTTCAGCCGGCTGGCGGAGAGGGCGGATTACCGGGGCATTTCCATGTGCGCGGTCATGTATTATTATGGGATAGGCGTGGAGGAAAATCAGGAAAAGGCAAAGGAGCTGACAGAAGGAATTTCGGACACAAATTTTAATAAGCAGCAGCGGGAATGGGAACGGGAATGCAAAGAGCGGGGAGTTCTTTGGAGAATGCTTAAATTGCAGAAAAGAACCGTATGTCTTTAAGAATGTATTCCAGAGCTCTCCCCGGAAGGAGGCTTTGGGCAAAAAATGTAATTGTAGAATATTACTAAAAAATGAGAGAAAACTTTGTGACATTTGTTTGAAAATTTTTTGAAAAATTTTTCAAAATCCCTTGCATTTCCCAGGATATTCCGATATAATAGCAAATGTTGTGACATGATAGCGTAGAAGCGTGAGGTTGCTGCCCGCGTGGCAGGTTTTCCGTGGAGCGAATGTCAAGTTAGGAAACTGGCGACAAGTCACT
>CANPIM010000004.1 GCA_947574135.1 uncultured Lachnospiraceae bacterium | reverse complement strand
ATGCGGCACCGGGGATAATCCACGGTCTGTTTGATTTCTAATTGATAGTCCATAGTGGCCTCCTTAATAAAGAATGTCCCACAATATTTCGTGGGACATTCTGTTGACAGGTACATAAGTATTGTGATTAAGTAATATTAGAACGATACGTTATGTGTGAAGCAGTATGCATTTTATGTTCAGGCCAGTCCGATTGTCATTGAAATTTGCTCCGTCTGGAACGCAATCAGAGTGCGGCTTCTTAAGCAACTGGGAGGAAAGTCGTCTCCTCCAGGACGAGAACTACCAGGAAAAGCTGGCCTGGGCCATCCATCTAGGAATTTTAAAGTATTTAAACCAATAGGAAGAGCTGCCCGGCCAGCTGGTTGCATTTACAGGATAAACAAATATTCACCGACCCGGAAGCGACGGCATTCCGGTTCATCCAGAGTTAAGGCGCAGCCATAGCGGCAGGGACCGTCTGCCATGGCACGCTCCACGGGGGCGATGCTGCTCTCCATACTGCTTTTTCCAGCGATATCTTTGATTTTGCAGGTAAACACGGCCTCGCCGGGCACATGGCCAAAGGACAGGGTGTCCCCCATGCCGGCGCTGCCGTTGAGCACCGTACCTACCACTGCTGTGCCTACGTTGCGGATAGCGAAGATCTCTTCTATCCGGAACAAAAATCCCTTGCAGGGTTTGGGAGTCATCACCAACGGCTCGTCCAGGGGTACAGAGCCCATGGGAACCAGCCGGTCTCCGGGGCGAAAATCTGATCTGTCCCGACCCGGTATATGCAGGGCGTAGTGCCCGTGGCAGGGGCCGTCTGCCCGTGCCTCTTTGGGGTGGTTATATTGTCCCTTTCTCATGGGATCCGGCTGTTCAATGGCTACAATGGCGCAGGGGAAGGAGGTCCCGGCTCCGGGAACGCAGACAGCCCTATCCCCCTGGTGAAGTACCCCCTGGGTGACCTGGCCTGTGACCACAACACCTCCGTCCCGCAAGGCGAATACATCATCAATCTGAAAGGCAAAGTCTGCTTGCTGCTTTTGTTTACCGAAAGAGAACAGTTTCATTTAGAATTCAAAGCCTCCTCTGCTGTTTTTTCCCACAACTGCTGCATTTTTTCGTCAGCCCATACAACCCGGTTACGTCCATGCCTTTTTGCATCGTACAACATGGTGTCGGCGATTTTCAGGTAAGACGAATAGGCGCTCTCCGCCTGGGGAATGACAGTGACTCCGCCTATGCTGACGGTGACCCATTTAGACACAGACGAAGCGTGGGGAATGTGGAGATTCTCGATTGCCTGCCGAATTTTTTTCAAATATGCAAATATTTTTTCTGAGGGCTCTCCCCAAAAAAGCGCCACAAATTCTTCGCCTCCATAGCGGGCAAAAAAATCGGTACTGCGATGCAAATGAGAAGAGACCGTTTTGGCCACGGCGGTGATGACCTTATCTCCGGCGGGATGGCCAAAGGTGTCGTTATACACCTTGAAGTGGTCGATATCAAACATACAGATAGAAAAGGGAATATGTAGCCGCGTGGCTTCATGCCATTTTGTAATGCTGTAGCGCTCATATCTGCGCCTGTTGGCAATTCCGGTCAGCTGATCAGTCATGGATTGCTGCTCCACCTGCCTGCGATAATTGTAAAGCTTTATATGCGTATCAACCCGGGCTTTTACAATGGGGGGGTGAAAGGGCTTTGTAATATAGTCCACAGCTCCCAATACAAGTCCGTGCTCCTCGCTTTCCATATCCGAGAGACTGGTGATCAAAATTACCGGGATGCTCTGGGTAATGATCTCCTCCTGCAATTTTTTCAGCAAGGTAAAGCCATCCATTCCGGGCATAACTACATCCAGCAAAATCAGAGAATAATTTTCTCTGCTTGCACGGTGTAGCCCGTCCTCGGCTGTCTGTGCGATGGTAATATCATACGTCTCAGCTAAAATGGCTTTTAATTGGGCGGCCTGCACGGCGCTGTCGTCAACAATCAATATTTTTTCCATATTTGCACGCTCCTCGTTGTAAAACAGATAGTGTTGCTTTATCTGTAAAACAGTATAACACATAATAGGGAGAAAAGGGTCAAATGTTTCTCGAATATTTCCAGATTTTCTCATAGGATCTAGACAAAAAAGCAAAATTATATTATAATTAGAATAATTCTAAAATAAAGGCGGTGAACAAGTGACAAAATATGCAAACCTGATATTGGAATTCATCAATCAGTCCAAGGAGCATATGACAGCGGAGCAGCTTTTTTTAGAACTGAAAAAAACAGAGCCCAGAGTGGTACAGGCAACCATATACAACAATTTGAATGTCTTGTGCCAGGAAGGACTGATACGAAGGATGTCCATAGAAGGCTCTCCGGATCGCTATGATACGATTCAGAAGCATGATCATCTTGTATGTAATAAATGTGGCGCCCTGTCTGATATTAATTTTGAAGATTTGACAGGAAAGCTGGAGAGTCAACTGGGAGAGGGGATTTTATTTTACGATTTAAAGGTATATTATGTCTGCCCAAAATGCAGAGAAAATAAGGAGGAAAAAACATGAAACCAACAAAGTACGCAGGAACACAGACAGAAAAAAATCTGGAGGCAGCATTCGCAGGGGAATCCCAGGCCAGGAACAAGTACACCTACTTTGCCTCGGCTGCAAAGAAGGAGGGCTACGAGCAGATTGCAGCCCTGTTTTTGAAAACAGCAGACAATGAAAAAGAGCATGCCAAGATGTGGCTGAAGGAGCTGAAGGGAATCGGCGATACAAAAGAGAATCTGGCAGCTGCCGCAGACGGGGAAAATTTCGAGTGGACAGACATGTATGAGAATTTTGCCAAGACGGCCGAGGAGGAGGGCTTCCCGGAGCTTGCGGCCAAATTCAGGCTTGTGGGGGAGATTGAGAAACACCATGAGGAACGGTATCGGGCTCTGCTTAAAAATGTGGAGACCGCCGCAGTATTTGAAAAGAGTGAGGTGAAGGTATGGGAATGCCGCAACTGCGGACATCTTTTGGTGGGAACCAAGGCTCCGGAGGTTTGCCCTACCTGTAACCACCCCCAAAGCTATTTTGAAGTACATGCTGAGAATTATTAATTCAGGTATTTCCTTATTCTGACAGGAGAACACATGTCTGGGAAAGGGGATGAATGGAATTTAAGAATATATGCGGCCTTCCTTTTTTGGGAGGCCGTTTATTATCTGCCTAGCCAAGAAGGAGATGGGGAAAAGACTCCTATGATGGGAAAAAAGGTCCTATGAATACTTGACTTTAGTATGAAATCATACTATAATTTGTTGGTATGAAATCGTACTAAGGGAGGTTCTTAACATGCAGGCTTACTGTTCAAAGGAAATGAAGCGTTTCAATCATCTGCTGGGAGAAATCCAAGGGGTTTATCATGAAATGTTTTTGAAGCTGGGACTGTCGGACAGCGCCATGGATATTCTCTATACTATCTGTGACAATGGAGACAGCTGCCTCCTTCAGGATATCTGCCGTCGCTCCGGACTTAGCAAGCAGACCATTAATTCTGCACTTCGCAGGCTGGAGGCGGACGGGATGGTATATCTGGAGGCTGCGGGGGCTAAAAATAAAAATGTATGCCTTACGGAGGAGGGAAAGCGTCTGGCCGGGAATACAGCCTTAAGGATCATACAGGCTGAGAATGAAATTCTGGCTTCCTGGCAGAAGGAAGATGTGGAGAAGTATCTGAGGCTTATGGAGCAGTTTTTGCTGGATCTCAGGGAGAAGGCTAAGAACCTATAGGAGGGAATGGCAAATGAGAATTTCATTATCCGATCATTTTGGTTATAGAAGGCTTTTGCGATTTACGCTGCCATCCATAGTCACGTTGGTTTTCACCTCTATTTATGGGGTGGTGGACGGCTTTTTCGTATCTAATTATGTGGGAAAAATTCCCTTTACGGCAGTGAATTTTATAATGCCCCTCTTAATGATGCTGGGCTGTATTGGCTTTATGTTTGGAACCGGGGGCGGCGCTCTGATTGCCATGACCCTGGGACAGGGAAAAGAAGAAAGAGCCAAACGTTTGTTTTCTTTGGTTGTGTATACATCCGGGGTTTGCGGCCTTGTTCTGGCAGTCCTGGGATTGATTTTCCTTCGGCCTCTGGCAGTTCTTATGGGAGCCTCCGGCCAGCTTTTGGAGGATAGCGTTACCTATGGACGCATCATTCTGCTGGCCATACCGGCCTTTGTCCTGCAATATGAATTTCAATGCCTGTTTGCCACAGCAGAAAAGTCCACGCTGGGATTGTGGGTGACCATTGGGGCCGGGTGTACCAATATTGTCCTTGATGCCTTGTTTGTGGCAGGGTTTCAGTGGGGACTTGAGGGAGCGGCCGCGGCCACGGCGCTCAGCCAATTTGTGGGAGGAGTGGTTCCTCTTGTTTATTTTGCCTGTCCCAACAACAGCCTTTTGCGGCTGGGACGGACGCAGTTTGAGGGAAGAGCCCTTGTAAAGGTTTGCACCAATGGTTCCTCAGAGCTTTTAAATAATATTTCTATGTCCTTGGTGAATATGCTTTATAATCTCCAGCTGCTGAAATATGTGGGGGAGGACGGAGTGGCGGCCTATGGGGTGCTCATGTATGTAAGTCTGGTGTTTCAGGCGGTTTTTATCGGCTATTCTGTGGGAACGGCGCCTGTTATCGGATATCATTACGGAGCCCAAAACCGGCAGGAGCTAAGGGGGCTGCTGAAAAGAAGCCTTGTGCTTCTGGGGGGATTTGCGGTGATGATGTTTGGCGCGTCCCAGGTGCTTGCCAGGCCCTTGTCCTTTGTGTTTACAGGCTACGATGCAGGGCTTCTCCAACTGACGGTGCGCGCCTTTTCTCTGTTTGGCTTTTCCTTTCTTTTTTCCGGGTATGTGATTTTTGGCTCCTCCTTCTTTACGGCCCTGAACAATGGATTGGTTTCCGCCGCCATCTCCTTTTTGCGGACGCTGGTGTTTCAGGTGGCGGCGGTTCTGATTTTTCCGCTCATCTGGAGAGTGGACGGAATCTGGCTTTCCATGGTGGCCGCTGAAATCATGGCTCTGGCGACTACCGTGATTTTTCTCGTTGCAGAGAAAAAGCGATACGGATATTGAACAAATCCAGAAGTCCATTGACGCCTCCCTGGTTTCCACGTATAATAAAGGACAGAAGGAAACAGATTACCATAAAGGAGGAGAAGGGAACTATGATAGCATTAGGCTGTGACCATGGCGGTTACGAATTGAAGCAGGAAATCATCGCTTATCTCAAAAAGGAGGGCCTGGAATACAAGGATTTTGGCTGTGACAGCACGGCTGCCGTGGATTATCCGGTGTATGCCAAGCTGGTGGCTAAGTCCATTCTGGACGGGGAGTGCGAAAAGGGCATTTTGATTTGTGGGACAGGCATTGGCATTTCCATTACAGCCAATAAATTTCCGGGTATCCGGGCAGCGCTTTGCACAGACTGCTTCTGCGCGGAGGCCACCAGACTGCACAACGATGCCAATGTACTGGCCTTAGGCGGACGGGTGGTGGGACCCGGACTTGCGGTAAAGATTGTGGAAACCTTCCTGAACACCCCGTTTTCCAATGAAGAACGTCATAAGAACAGAATACGCCAGATTGAAGAATAGGAGGAGATGCCAATGTCAAAGGTTGTAGTTATGGAGCACCCGTTGATTCAGCACAAGATTGGCGTGATTCGCAGAATAGAGACCGGTTCCCGGGATTTTCGCAATATGATTGGGGAGATTGCCAGCTTCATCACCTATGAGGCCACCAAGGATTTAAAGCTTGCGGATGTGGAGATTGAGACCCCCATCTGCAAGACTACGGTCAAGGAGCTGGCGGGAAAGAAGCTGGCCATTGTGCCCATTCTCCGGGCGGGATTGGGAATGGTGGACGGTATGCTGGCCATGATACCCTCGGCCAAGGTGGGACATATCGGACTGTACCGGAATGAGGAGACCCTGGAGCCGGTGGAATATTATTGCAAGGTGCCTAAGGATTGTGCGGAGCGGGATGTGTTTGTGGTGGATCCCATGCTGGCTACAGGCGGTTCCTCCGTGGCGGCCATTCAGATGCTAAAGAACCGGGGTGTGAAAAATATCCGCTTTATGTGCATTATTGCGGCGCCCGAGGGTGTGAAGCGCATGCAGGAGGAGCATCCGGATGTGGATATCTACATCGGAGCCCTGGATGATCACCTGAATGAAAAGGGTTATATTGTGCCCGGTCTGGGAGATGCGGGAGATCGGATTTTCGGAACAAAATAAAAAGAGGTGGCAGTATGGGAGGAAAACGCAAGGATTATATCAGCTGGGATGAATACTTTATGGGAGTGGCCAAGCTGTCCGCGCTGCGCTCCAAGGACCCGGGCACCCAGGTGGGAGCCTGCATTGTGAGCCCGGACAATAAGATTCTGTCCATGGGCTACAACGGATTTCCCGTAGGCTGCGACGACGATGAGTTCCCCTGGGAGAGAGAGGGGGAGGCCAACGAGACCAAATACCCCTTTGTGACCCACAGTGAGCTGAACGCTATTCTCAATTACCGGGGTGGGAGCCTGGAGGGCTCTAAGCTCTATGTGTCCTTATTCCCCTGCAACGAGTGTGCCAAGGCGATTATCCAGGCAGGAATCAAGACCGTGATCTATGACTGTGACAAATATGCCAACACGGCCGCCATCATGGCCTCCAAGCGGATGCTGAAAGCCGCCGGGGTGAAATTTATACCCTATGAGAGGACAGCCCGCAGGGTGGAGCTGGAGCTGTAAGAGAAACATATAAATAGCATATGCCCGAAATATACCTTGGGAGACCTTGGGGGTTTCGGGCATATTTTTTAGGTGGACCAATTTGACTGAGATGGAACACACATGCATCAACCAGCTTGGGATCTATCATGACCCCTCCAGCTCCACCATTTTCAAGATACAGGGAAGCTTCAAAAGCCCCCCGGAATAGATAAGCTCCAGCAGCGCGTTAAGCTTGCGCATACAGGACTTCATCTGCTCAATGGTAATAAGGTTTTCCTCCAGGGCGTCCGCCACCTCGTCCAGATCTACCACATGGATCCGCCCGTCCGGGTAGATAAGCACGTCCGCCAACAGGTCCACAAAGACGTAGGTGTTTGTGGCAGCATCATACTCTGTGTCAATAATGTCACAGTACCAGCAGATAAGCTCATTTTGGGCATTGAGGAACTTGCTGACCTTCCAGCCTTCCTTCAGGAGGTAACAGGAGCAGCCGTGGCTAAGCTCCTTTTTGGGACGCAGGGTGTTCCAGCGGGTAATGAGGAATTGTTGGTCATGGCAGAGGATTTTGTCGTTTTTCAGCAAAATGCATTCATTGGGAATGAGGCGTTTCCGATACAGAACAGGCATTTCAGACATAGGCGAGGTTCCTCTCTTTTCTTATAATATATGGTCCCTATTCCGGAGATATTTCCGGAAAGCGCGGGGCTGTTTTTTTGTGACCTTCCTTGTGGGTGATAATCGTCATGGAGTCATTTTTTACAAATTGCTTTTCCAGGGAGCGGCGGTTGTAGTAGGTCATTTTGTAGGCGTCCGGATCGGGCTGGAGCAAAAAGGCGGAGGGGGTAAAGCCGGTAATCTCCTTAAAAACCCGGTTAAAGGTGCGGATGTTGTTAAAGCCGCAGTCCAGGGCAATATCCGTAACCCTCAGGCTGCTCTCCCGAAGCTGCTTGGCGGCCTGCTCCACCAGAACCAGATTTAGATAGGTGACAAAATTGATCCCCACCAGATTCTTAAAAACCCTGGAAAAATAGCTTGGGCTGAAATTCATCCGGGCGGCGGCGTATTCCAGGGAAATATTTTCCGTGTAGTGGGAATCCATGTAGTCCAAAAGGGATTGAAGCTCTGTGAGCATATGCTCCCTTCGGTTTTCGGCGGGGGAATGCTCCGTGCTGCGGGGGTGGTTTCGCTTTAGCAGATTCCAGAACCGGCACAGGGAGGCCTCCACGATTTCCTGATAGTAGGGCTGCTTCTGGGAGAGCTCCCGGGACACCAGGGAGATAAGCTGCTCCAGCTCCTCCGAAAGACCGTAGGACAAAAGCTCCTCCCGGGTTATGAGAGGGCGGGAAAAATGGGGGTTTTGAAACATGGAGCTTAAAATGCTGGTGTCAAAGATAACAAAGTCCAGAGAGTTATCCAGGTCAAAGGAATCGCTGTAATGAATGGCGCCGCTTTCGCAGACCACGCAGTCACCGGTCCTGGCTAAAAAGGTCTGGTCCGATACGCTGAGACGGCAGCAGCCGGAGCGGATAAAAATCAGCTCGATTTCCTTGTGCCAGTGAGCCAGGAAACTGATGTTCCGGTAGGCAGAGTGCCAGACCATGAAGTCGGAATCATAGCTGCGCACCTCGTGGAATGCCTTCATGGGCGCCTCCTTTCAAAGCTGCGGTTTGCCTGGGCCTGCATATGGCCTGGCCAGGCTGTTATATACAGTATACTAATTATCACAAAAAATGTCCATATCCCAATAGAAAATTACGTGCATTTGGACAAAATTTATTGTATAATCGGTACATAAAAGAAGAAGGAGAGTTCTTCTTATTAGTAAAAAGTAATAAGGTCAAAAAGAAAGCGGAGGTAAAAACATGGCAAAAAACAGATTGATAGGTGATTACCCGGTGATTGGCATCCGTCCTACCATTGACGGCAGAAGAGGCGCATTGGATGTGCGTGGCTCCCTGGAAGAGCAGACCATGAATATGGCAAAATCAGCGGCAAAGCTGTTTGAGGAAAATCTGCGCTATACCAACGGAGAGCCGGTGAAGGTTGTCATCGCGGATACCACCATCGGGCGCGTGGGCGAGGCAGCGGCCTGCGCAAATAAATTTAAAAAAGCCGGCGTGGATATTACCCTGACTGTGACTCCCTGCTGGTGCTACGGAGCAGAGACCATGGATATGGATCCCATGACCATTAAGGGTGTCTGGGGCTTTAACGGTACAGAGCGTCCCGGCGCCGTGTATCTGGCATCCGTGCTGGCCACCCATTCTCAGAAGGGCCTTCCGGCCTTTGGCATTTACGGACATGATGTACAGGAGGCCGATGACACCTCCATTCCCGAGGATGTAAAAGAAAAATTACTCCGCTTTGGCCGTGCAGCTGTGGCGGCTGCTACCATGAGAGGAAAATCCTATCTGCAGATTGGTTCCATCTGCATGGGTATCGGCGGATCCATCATTGACCCGGCCTTTATCGAGGAATATCTGGGCATGCGTGTAGAGTCTGTGGATGAGGTGGAAATCATCCGCCGCATGACCGAGGGCATCTATGATGAGGAGGAATTCCAGAAGGCTCTCAAGTGGACCAAGGAAAAATGCAAAATCGGCTTTGACAAGAATCCGGCAGAGCTGCAGAAGTCTGACGAGCAGAAGGAGAAGGATTGGGAGTTCGTGGTGAAGATGATGGTTATCATCAAGGATCTGATGAACGGCAGTGATAAGCTGGATCCCAAGTTCTCCGAGGAGGCTATCGGTCACAATGCATTGGCCGCAGGCTTCCAGGGACAGAGACAGTGGACCGATTTCTATCCAAACTGTGACTTCCCCGAGGCTATGCTCAACACCTCCTTTGACTGGAACGGAGCCAGAGAGCCCTATGTGCTGGCTACGGAAAATGACGTGCTTAACGGTCTTGGCATGATGTTTATGAAGCTTCTCACCAACCGGGCACAGATTTTTGCCGATGTGCGTACCTACTGGAGCGGCGATGCCGTAAAGAAGGCTACGGGCTATGAAATTGAAGGAAAGGCCAAGGATGCAGACGGCTTTATTCATCTCATTAACTCCGGTGCAGCTTGTCTGGATGCCTGCGGGCAGGCCAAGGATGCGGACGGCAATCCCTGCATGAAGGAGTGGTGGAATGTAACAGAGGCAGACCAGGATGCCATTATGGCAGCAACCACCTGGAATGCGGCAGATACAGGATATTTCCGGGGCGGCGGCTTCTCCTCCCGTTTCGTGACAGAGGCTGAGATGCCCGCTACCATGATTCGTCTGAATCTGGTGAAGGGCCTGGGACCGGTGCTGCAGATTGCAGAGGGCTGGACCGTGAAGCTTCCCGAGGAGGTAACCGATAAGCTCTGGAAGAGAACCGACTATACATGGCCCTGCACCTGGTTCGCTCCCAGATGCACCGGCGAGGGCGCCTTCAAGACGGCCTACGATGTTATGAATAACTGGGGCGCAAACCACGGCGCTATCAGCTACGGCCATATTGGCGCGGATCTGATTACCCTGTGCTCCATCCTTCGGATTCCGGTTTGTATGCACAATGTGCCTGAGGATAAGATCTTCCGTCCCACTGCATGGAATGCCTTTGGTATGGACAAAGAGGGACAGGACTACAGAGCCTGCAAGGCCTACGGTCCTCTGTATAAGACCATTCGGTAAGCAAAGGGACATAAAAGGGCTTTTGCAGAATGGAAAATAAATAGGGTGTAAAAGAAAACTCCTGGAAAAATCTTCCAAATAAGATATTTCCGGGAGTTTTTTATGTTACTTGAAGCTGCAGGAAAGTCCTTCCCTGAGAAATACCTCCTGATAGCGGGCAAGGGTTTCGGGATGGAGCTGCTTTATGCCCTTCATTTCATAGGATAGCTTTAGCTGCTCATATTTCTTTTCTCCAAACTGATGAAAGGGAAGGAGATGAACCTCCCTCACGCCCAGCTCCTTCAGGAGAGAGGCCATGCCCCGGGCAGCAGGTAGATTAGCGTTGAATTTGGGGATCACGGGAATCCTGGCAATGACGGGAACCTTTTGCTCCACCGCATAGCGCATATTCTTGAGAATTCCCTCATTGGGAACCCCGGTTTTTTCCTGGTGAATCTTGGAATCCCAATGCTTCATGTCAAAAAGCAAGAGATCAATATGCCGGATAAACTGGGCAAAGACCTCCTCTGTGGCATAGCCGGTGGTCTCCGCCGCACAGTGGAGGGAACGCCTCCCGGCCTCTTTTAGGAGGGCTATGGCAAAGGCGTGCTGCTGGAGCACCTCTCCCCCGGAGAGGGTGATGCCGCCTCCGGATTCCTCGTAAAAGCAGCGATCCTTTTCCACCTCCGAAAGAACCTCCTCCACGGTCCACTCCCTTCCCATAAGCTTGGGGTCCCCGGAGGCCAGCACGGCCTTGCGGCAGCGGTTTTGAGATTCCGGATTGGAGCACCAGCGGCAGCTTAGGGGGCAGCCGCAGAAAAAGACGGTGGAGCGGATGCCCGGCCCGTCATTGATACTGAATTTCTGAATATTAAAAATAAGTCCCGTTTCTTTTTTGGCAGTTTTTTTCATGATTTCCTCTTCTTTATCTTTTTTAGTTTCATCTATATAATAAGAGTTTACCATGAGAAAATTCCTTTGTAAACATAAAAAAGAAAATAAATTACTTTTGAACGAAATATATATTGACTTCTTTTGAAGGTTTTCTTATAATAAAAATAGAAAACAAAGAAAACCTTTTAGACAGAGAAAACTTAGAGGAGGAATATAGAATGGCAGGTTATTTTGGAAATTTGACCCCAAGAATGCAGCATTTTCGAGAGGAGCTTTTGGATGCCAAGCCCCAGGTTTGCGCAGAGCGGGCGGTATTGACTACAGAGAGCTATAAGGAGCATGGGGATAAGCCAGTGATTTTAAAGCGGGCCTATATGCTGGAGAATATTTTAAAGCATATGACCATTTATATTGAGAATGATTCTCTTTTAGCTGGAAACCAGGCCTCCAGCAACCGGTCTGCCCCCATATTCCCGGAGTATGCCATGGATTGGGTCATTGCAGAGCTGGATGAGTTTGAGAAGCGGGACGGGGATGTGTTCTACATTACGGAGGAGACCAAGGAGACGCTTCGAAAGCTGGCCCCCTTCTGGGAGCACAATACCACCAAGGATAAGGGGCTGGCCGCCCTGCCGCCCTCCAGCCGGATCTATTATGACCTGGGAATTATTAAGGCAGAGGGGAATATTACCTCCGGGGACGCCCATATTGCCGTGGACTATGCGGCGGTGATGGCCAAGGGACTTCAGGATTTTGAGCGCAGAACCCGGGAGGCGGAGGGCAAGCTTGATCTGACTGATTATAAGGATTTAAAGAAATATTATTTCTATGAGGCCATCCAGATTGTAATCAGGGCGGTAAGGGATTTTGCCCGGCGGTATGGGGATCTGGCTCTATTGCAGGCCGAGACGGCAGAGCCCTCCCGGGCTGCAGAGCTCAAGGAGCTGGCCCAGGTGTTGTATAAGGTTCCCTACGAGAAGGCGGATACCTTCTATGAGGCAGTGCAGTCCGTGTGGCTGGTGCATCTGGTGCTGCAGATCGAATCCAACGGTCATTCCCTGTCCTATGGGCGTATGGATCAATATCTGTATTCCTACTATGCGGCGGATCTGAAGAAGGGCCTTATTACGGAGGAGAGCGCCTGCGAGCTTTTGACCAACCTGTGGCTGAAAACCTTTACCATTAACAAGATCCGCAGCTGGAGCCATACCCAGTTCAGCGCCGGATCGCCTCTGTACCAGAATGTAACCGTGGGAGGACAGACTACGGATAAGAAGGACGCGGTGAACCCCCTGACCTATCTCATTCTCCGCAGCGTGGCCCAGACCCGGCTTCCCCAGCCCAACCTCACCGTGCGCTACCATGCGGGGCTGGATGATCGGTTTATGAACGAGGCCATTGAGGTGGTGAAGCTGGGCTTTGGCATGCCGGCTTTTAACAATGATGAGATTATCATTCCTTCCTTTACTGCCCGGGGGGTGAAGGAGGAGGATGCCTACAATTACAGCGCCATCGGCTGTGTGGAGACAGCCGTACCGGGAAAATGGGGCTATCGCTGCACGGGCATGAGCTTTTTGAACTTCCCCAAGTCCTTCCTCATTGCCCTAAACGACGGCACGGATCCGGCCTCCGGAACTAAGCTTATGGAGGGTGTGGGCCACTTTAAGAATATGACCAGCTATGAAGAGGTGAAGGAAGCCTGGGATAAGATTATCCGGGAATTTACCCGTCAGAGTGTGATTATTGAGAATGCCTGCGACATGGTTTTGGAGGAGGATGTGCCGGATGTGCTGTGTTCCTCTCTCTGCGAGGACTGCATCGGACGGGGACTGACCCTAAAGGAGGGCGGTGCGGTTTATGACTTTATCAGCGGTCTCCAGGTGGGAATTGCCAACCTGGCCGATTCCATGGCAGCTATTAAGAAACTGGTGTTCGAGGAGAAGAAGCTGACGCCTTCGGAGCTTTGGGAGGCCGTTATGTCAGATTTCGCCGGAGAACGGGGAGAGGAAATTCGCCAGATGCTTATGGATCAGGCGCCCAAATACGGAAACGACGACGACTATGTGGATCAGCTGGTGGTAGACGCCTATGCCACCTATATAGAGGAGATTCGGAAGTACCCCAATACCCGGTTCGGCCGGGGGCCTATTGGAGGAATCCGCTATGCAGGCACCTCCTCCATCTCCGCCAATGTGGGACAGGGAAAAGGCACACTGGCCACGCCGGATGGCCGCCACGCCGGGGAGCCTTTGGCTGAGGGCTGCTCTCCCAGCCATTCCATGGATAAATGCGGCCCCACAGCTGTGTTTAAGAGCGTTTCCAAGCTGGATACCAAGGAGATCACCGGCGGTGTGCTTTTGAACCAGAAGGTAACGCCTCAGCTCATGTCCAAGGAGGAGAATAAGGGGAAGCTGGTGGCTCTTTTGCGCACCTTCTTTAACCGTCTCCACGGATACCATGTGCAATACAATGTAGTCTCCAGAGAGACCATGCTGGATGCCCAGATTCATCCGGAAAAGCATCGGGATCTCATTGTACGGGTAGCCGGCTACAGCGCATTTTTCAACGTACTGTCCCGGCAGACCCAGGATGATATCATTGCCCGGACGGAGCAGAGCCTGTAAAAGGGCTCTAGGCTCCTCGGGCCTGATCTAAGATTTCCATTACCAGCAGGCTATGGTCCAGCCGTCTGTCAAAGGCGGCGCCGTCCTGTCGTTCATACAAGTCAGCAAAGGCAGCCAGCTCGTAGAACAGACGTTCGGGAGAATCGGCAAGCTGGTATGCCTTTGGCTGGCATTTATTTTCCGTAAAGGAAAATTCCTTCAGCTCATTGGGCATGGAGCTGCTGTGAATACAGCCTTTGTTTCCCTGAATATTGATGCAGCAGGGAGCGCTGCAGTCCTTGGCTGCAATGCATACGCATTGAAAGCCCTCATACTCCAGCATAAGAATGCCGGAGGTGTCCACCTGCCGTTCCATATTGGCATAATAGCGCACGGATTTCGGACGGCCAAAAAGCGCTGCCGCCAGATGGATATTGTAGACATTCAGATCCATCAGGGCCCCGCCGGCCTTTGCCTGGTCAAACACCGGACAGATAATCCCCTCTTTGAAGGCGTCATACCGGCTGGAATACTGAGAATAATTCATCTCCACAATTTTTATCTCCCCAAGCCTTGGCAGTAGCTCCTGGATTTTGAAAAAATTGGGATTGTACAGATTGGTAATGGCCTCAAAGAGATATTGCTTATTTTCCCAGGCCAGGGCTGCCAGCTCCAGAGCCTCCCCATAGGTTACGGTAAAGGGCTTCTCCAGAATCACATGCTTACCCGCCTCCAGGGCCTCCCTGGCAAAGGAAGCATGCAGGTTGTTGGGAAGAGCCACATAAATCACATCCAGATCCGGGTCAGCCAAAAGCTTCTCATAGCTGTCATACCCCACAGGAATATGAAATTTCCCGCAAATATCCTCCCGCACATCCTCCTTTCGTGCAAAGAGAGCCTTCACCTCCATCCCCTTCACCAGGGCAGCTGCCCGCAAAAAAGTAGGCACAATCAGCCCAGCCCCTGCAACGCCAACTCTCATAAAAAAATCCTCCTAACCACAATGATGTTCCTATATTATACCTTGATTTCCACGTTTTGTCAGTTCCTTTTTAGAAAGCCTCCTTTCAATGAGAATCGCCAAGAGTTGCCGTTTTCCAATACTTGTAAAACCCGCAAAAAGATGTTACTGTAAAAAGAGAATTCAATACATTGAGAGGAGCCCTCCCTATGGAAACAAGACCCTATGTACCATGGAAATTAATGAACGATTTTATGATAGATGTATTTGCCGCCTACGGAGTGCCCCGGGAGGACGCAGCCATCTGCGCCGATGTGCTTCTGGAATCGGATCGGAGAGGCATTGAGAGCCATGGCTGCAATCGATTCAAGCCCATTTACCTGGATCGCATCAAAAAAGGTACCCTGCTTCCCGTCACAAACCTGGAGATCCGAAAGGAGACCCAGACCACCTGTGTCATGGACGCCCACAACGGCATGGGCATGGTGGCCAGCTATCGCATGATGGAGAAGCTTATAGAAAAGGCAAAGAAATACGGCATGGCCGGCGGAGCTATCTGCAACTCCACCCACTATGGAATCGCAGGCTACTGGACGGGCATGGCCTGTAAGGCCGGCATGATTGGCATTTCCGGAACCAATGCAAGGCCCTCTTTGGCGCCCACCTTTGGCATAGATAATATGCTGGGAACAAACCCTCTCACCTTCACCATGCCCACGGACGAGGAATTTCCCTTTAATTTTGACTGTGCCACCTCCCCCATTCAGAATGGAAAGATAGAGTTCTACGCCCGCTCCGGAAAGGAGACCCCTTCGGGGCTTGTGGTGGACCGGGAGGGAAACACCATGACGGATTCTGCCAGAATTTTGACAGAAATGCGCGCGGGAAGAGCCGCCCTGGTGCCCCTGGGAGGACTGGGGGAGGCCACGGCCGGATATAAGGGATATGGCTTTGCCACCATTGTGGAGATCCTTTCCGCTGCCCTTTCCGGTGGCCCCTTTCTTAGGGAGCTTAGCGGCAAGGACGCCCAAGGCAGGGATCAGATGTACCATCTGGGGCATTTCTTCTTTGTCATCAACCCGGAATTCTTTATGGGACCGGATACCTTTCGGAGAATCGCCGGAGAAATCTGCCGGGGGCTTCGCAATTCCACCGTAGCTCCGGGAGCGGAGAGAATCTACACGGCGGGAGAGAAGGAATACCTGGCCTGGCAGGAGCGAAAGGATAAGGGAGTTCCTGTGGGAGAGACCATTCAGAGGGAGCTTGTAAAGCTTCGGGATGAATTAGGGCTTGCCTATGAGTTTCCCTTTGAGGGGGAGTGAGTATTTGGGGTTATTTTGTGCAGGCTTTGAGACATCTACAGAAAATCCCAAGCAATCTTTCAGAAAATATTAAAAAACATAAGAAGATTTTTATTTTTACAACATAAAATGGACAAATTTGCATGCTATACTGACTTCATTCCAAAAGAAAGGAGGCCATTTTCAACCAACATCGTGTTTTTGCTGCTGTTCACACGCCGGTGTCCAAACGCCGGGCGCCGGCTTTTCGGTGGACAATGGCAAGCTTACATCAAAAGGAGGAGTAACAAATTATGAGAAAAAGAACAAAAATCAGTGTGTTAGCAGGTTTGTGCGTTTTAGTATTGGCCATGGGACTCTTGACCGGCTGTGGAAATGACAAGGACGGGGAAAGCGGCACTCCGGAAGGAGGCGTGGAATCCGTGGAGGACAATCTGAAGCCGGAGGGAGAACCCGCAACCTCGGAGGACGACAAGCCGGAGGAGGGAGCCGCTCCCAAGGACGATGAAAAGGCAGGAGATGAGACTGAGCCAGAGGAAGGCGAAAAGCAGGATCAGGAGCAGCCGGATCAGAAAGACGCTGACGGCCAGAATGGCGAGACAGAGGGCCAGGAGCAGCCGGAAAGCAAAGGAGAAGCCGGCGGTGAGGCTGGTGCCAATGGATCTGGGGAAAGCGAATTAAATGCCGACGGGGAGAAGGCTGCGGAATAAGTCCCCGTTGCCTGTATAATTTTGAGGAATGGAACGCGTAAGTATTTCCATATGAAATAGAATGTGCGGAATATACGCCAGGTGGATAGCCCTCCCCATAGGCGTGTATTTCCGCACATTTTTTATGCCCCGCCTAGGCGGCTGGGCGTGGAGGATTCCCGTGCCATAGAAATTTTTCTAATGACAAACATCTTAAAACGCGTTAAAATCATAGACATAGACAAATGGCACTCCAAATGGGCAGACAAAAGGGACGGGATAGTTTTCTGGTCAATATGGAATGCTAAGAGGAATGACAGAATAACAGGAAAGGAACAGGAGCAAAATTTATGGAGCGAAAAAATGTATGGCTCAGCTATGAGGAGCCCCAGCTAAAGGAGCTGGAGGAGGTGTGCGGCCGCTATAAGACCTGCCTGGATGCAGGAAAGACGGAACGGGAATGCGTGAGAGTGGCGGTGGAGATGGCAAAAAAGGCTGGCTACCGGAATCTCAAAGATCTTATGGAAAAGGGAGAGCAGCTAAAGCCCCAGGATAAGGTGTACCTGAGCTATATGGAGAAATCCGTGGTGCTCTATCAGCTGGGAAATCGTCCCCTGGAGCAAGGCCTGAATATTTTGGGAGCTCATATTGATTCTCCCCGGGTGGATGCAAAGCAGGTGCCTCTCTATGAAGACACGGAGTTTGCGTATTTAGACGGCCATTACTACGGAGGCATAAAGAAATACCAGTGGGTGGCCATTCCCCTGGCTCTTCACGGAGTGGTGGTAAAAAAGGATGGCACCCGGGTGGAGATTGTTATCGGGGAAAAGGAGGAGGATCCGGTGTTTGCCTTTACGGATCTTCTGATCCATCTGTCGGCCAAGCAGCTAGAAAAAACCGGTGCAAAGGTGGTTGAGGGAGAACAGCTGGATCTGCTTTTTGGAAGCCGTCCCATAAAGGATACAGAAAAAGAGGCGGTCCAGGCCAATATTCTTAGGCTCTTAAAGGAGACCTATGACATAGAGGAGGCGGATTTCCTCTCCGCAGAGCTGGAGATTGTACCGGCGGGAAAGGCCCGGGACTGCGGGTTGGACAGAAGCATGATCATGGGCTATGGCCATGATGACAGAGTCTGCGCCTTTACCTCCCTCATGGCTATGCTGGAGCTGGGAGAGGTGGATAAGACGGCCTGCTGCATTCTGGTGGATAAGGAAGAGATCGGGAGTGTGGGGGCCACGGGTATGGCTTCCCGGTTTTTCGAGAATTCTCTGGCAGAGGTTCTGGAGCTTCGGGAGGGCTACACGGAGCTAAAGCTTCGCCGGGCCATGGCTCATTCCCGTATGCTGTCCTCGGATGTGAGCGCAGCCTACGATCCCCTGTACGGAGATGTGTTTGAAAAGAAAAACGCTGCCTATTTTGCCAACGGCATTGTGTTCAATAAATACACAGGAAGCAAGGGAAAGAGCGGCTCCAATGACGCCAATGCAGAGTATATGGCAGCCCTTCGGGCAATCATGGATCGAAACAGGGTGGCTTACCAGACGGCAGAGCTTGGAAAAATTGACGCAGGAGGCGGGGGAACCATTGCCTACATCCTGGCCAATTACGGCATGGAGGTGATTGACAGCGGTGTGCCGGTGCTCTCCATGCATGCCCCCTGGGAGATTGTCAGCAAGGCGGATGTGTACGAGGCCCTGAAGTGTTACCGCAGCTTTTTAAAAGAAGCTTAAGCAGTTATCTGAATTTTAAGAATGCCAAAAGAATTTTTAAGTATACGAAAAGAGACACTTTCCTCTGGGAGGTGTCTTTTTTTACAATGGCAATGCCTTACTTATCTACAAGTTTAAATGATTATGAGAATTGTTATCAAAAAAGTATTGACAAATCAGGAAACAGGAAATATAATACAAGAGAAAATGATAGTTATTATCAAATACACAAGAAAGGAAGGGGACACAGATGGCATTGGCAATGATGAAAATCGGTGAGACCAGAGTGTTGCAGGATTTCCATGGTCGGGAGGAGACCAGGCGTCATTTGCAGGACATGGGATTTATCAAAGGCGAGAAAGTTCAGGTGGTTGGGGAAAATTTAAGTGGCCTCATTTTGGTGGTAAAAGGAGTGCGGGTAGCGCTGAACCGGGGCCTGGCAGCTCAAATAATGGTGGCGTAAAACAAAAAACAGCATCGAAATGGCCAGGGGCGCTGGAAATGTAGATGCGGAACTAAAAATAGGAGCAAAAAATATGACATTGCGGGATTTAAAGCCGGGACAGTCCGGCCAGGTGGTATCTCTGGGGGAAAGCGGCCCCCTGAAGCGGAGAATTATGGATATGGGAGTGACCCCCGGGGTGCAGGTGAAGGTAATCAAGGTGGCGCCCTTAGGGGACCCGGTGGAGGTTCATGTGCGGGGCTATGAGCTGAGCCTTCGCAAGGAGGAGGCCAGCAGGATACAGGTGGAGCCGGTTTAGCCGGCCTTTTTTAGGCAAACAAGTTAGCCAAAACTAATTTAGCAGGAGGAAAGAAAAAATGTCTTATAAAATTGCACTGGCAGGAAATCCAAACTGCGGTAAGACTACCCTGTTCAATGAGCTTACCGGTTCCAGACAGCATGTGGGAAACTGGCCGGGAGTGACGGTGGATAAGAAGGAAGGGGGATACCGGAAAAACAAGGAGATCTCTATTTTGGACCTGCCGGGAACCTATTCTCTGTCCCCCTATTCTGCGGAGGAGCGGATTGCCAGAGAATACCTGGTAAAGGAACGGCCGGATGTGGTGATTGACATTGTGGACGGCACCAGCATGGAGCGAAATCTGTATCTGACGCTGCAAATAGCGGAGCTGGGGATCCCTATGGTGATTGCCATGAATATGATGGATGAGGTGGAGAGCAGGGGAGATCGCATTGATTGTGAGAAGCTGGCAAGCCTTTTAGGAGTGCCTGTGGTGCCCATTGTGGCCCGGAGTAATAAAGGGACCCAGACTCTCATGGAAGAGGTTTTGAAGGTGGCTCAGTCCGGCCAGGTGCCCCGGGAGCTGGATATTTACGAAGGGGAGCTCTATGCAGCAATTCGGGAAAACCGGCTTACAGAGGAGCAGGAGGAACAGGTGGCGGACCTGCGGTATACATACATCGGAGAGCTGGTGAAACAGACCGTAAAGAAAAAGCAGGCGGTTCACGCGGAGACAAAATCGGATAAAATTGACAAAATTTTAACGAATAGATTCCTGGCCCTGCCCATCTTTGTAGTCATTATGTATCTCATGTTTGCCTGTACCTTCAGTGAAAACTTTTTGTTTATTCCGGAGCTTCCAAGCCCTGGAGTATGGCTGGCCGGCGTGGTGGAAAGCCTCTGGGGAGGTCTGGCGGAGGGAGTGATTGGCCTGGTGGAGGGAGCAGGCGCTTCCGGCTGGATTGTTGAGCTCGTAACCAGCTGCCTGGATGGGATTGGCGCGGTCTTTGGATTTTTACCTCTGGTGCTGGTGCTGTTTCTGCTTTTGTCCTTCCTGGAGGACAGCGGCTATATGGCGCGGGTGGCCTTTGTCATGGACCGGATTTTCCGTCACTTTGGCCTTAGCGGACGCTCCTTTATTCCTATGCTGATGGGCTTTGGCTGCTCCGTGCCGGCGCTGATGGCTTCCCGTACCCTGGAGAGTGACAAGGACCGGAAGATAACCATGATGATTACGCCCTTTATGTCCTGTGGCGCAAAGCTGCCGATTTATGCCATGTTTGCAGCAACCCTGTTTGCGGAGAATAACCAGACAATGATTGTGTTTGCCATCTATATGCTGGGAATTGTGGTGGCTGTCATTGGGGCTCTGCTGTTAAATAAGTTTGCCTTTCAGGAAGGCGCTTCCAATTTTATTATGGAGCTGCCCCAGTATCGGATTCCTACGCTGAAGAGCGTCCTGATTCATGCCTGGGAAAAGGTGCGGGGCTTTGCTGTGAAGGCGGGAACAGTGATTTTTGCATCCACAGTGCTGATTTGGTTCTTGTCCAGCTTTAATTTTACCGGCATGTGCGATATGGAGGAGAGTTTCCTGGCCAGCATTGGAAATGCCATCCGGTGGATCTTTGTTCCCCTGGGCTTTGGAGACTGGCGGGCCTCCGTGGGCGTGGTCACCGGCTGGATTGCCAAGGAAAATATTGTGTCCACCTTTGGACAGCTCTTTGGAGGCGTCAGCGATGAGGTGATCGAGGCGGTATCCGCAGGCGAACAGGCTCTTCCGGCCATAACGGAGGTGTTTACCAAGGTATCCGCCTGGTCTTATATGGCCTTTAATCTCTTGTGTATGCCCTGCTTTGCGGCAGTGGGAGCCATTCGGCGAGAGATGGGTTCCTGGAAATGGACCCTGCGGGCTGTGGGATTTCAGATGGCCACAGCCTATGTGGTGGCACTGTTGATAAATATCATTGGAAATTTGATATTTTAAACCGGATAAATACATGCAGAGGATATTGGATAATGAGTGTAGTAATCATCGGAGGCCATGACCGCATGGTAAAACAATACAAGGAAATATGCCAAAAATATCACTGGAAAGCAAAGGTATTTACCCAAATGAGTGGGGATTTAAAAAAGCAGATCGGGACTCCGGATCTATTCGTGCTGTTTACCAATACCGTATCCCATAAAATGGTCCGCTGCGCCGTAGACGAGGCTAAACGCAGCAACATCCCCATAGTCCGCAGCCATACCAGCAGCCAAATGGCCTTAAAAGAAATCTTTGAGAGTTACATAAGAAGTGCCTAGCCCCAAATTCCTCCCCAAAATTCGGCTGTACTTTTTCCGAAATTCGGTGGTTCTTTTTGTGAAAGACATTGACAAACCCCAAGAGAAAATGGTTTAATTTTAAGAGGTGTTTTCAATGCTGCAAATGAGGGGAATGTGCACATGAAGAGAGGATTTGACAACGAAAAATATCTGGAGATGCAGTCGGAGCAGATCCGGAGGCGTATCGGACAGTTTGGGGGCAAGCTGTACATGGAATTTGGCGGCAAGCTCTTTGATGACTTCCACGCGGCCCGGGTTTTGCCTGGGTTTCAGCCGGACAGCAAGATTCGAATGTTGGCGCAGATGAAGGAGCACGCGGAGGTGGTCATTGCCATCAACGCAGGAGATATTGAGAAAAATAAAAAGCGGGGAGATTATGGCATTACCTATGATGCAGACGTGCTTCGGCTGATTGATGCCTTCGACGGATACGGCCTGTATGTGAGCAGCGTGGTGCTGACACAGTTTCGGGATCAGCCCAGCGCGGCGGCTTATCAGAAAAAGCTGGAGGCCCTGGGACTGCGGGTGTACCGGCATTATGTGATTCCCGGCTATCCCTCGGATGTGTCCCGGATTGTCAGCGAGGAGGGCTATGGGAAAAACGAATATATAGAAACCACCCGCCCTTTGGTGATCGTCACGGCGCCGGGGCCTGGCAGCGGAAAAATGGCCACCTGCCTGTCCCAGCTGTACCATGAGCATAAGCGGGGCGTTCAGGCAGGCTACGCCAAATTTGAGACCTTTCCCATCTGGAATCTGCCCCTGAAGCATCCGGTGAACATTGCCTATGAGGCGGCCACGGCTGACTTAAAGGATGTAAATATGATCGATCCCTTCCATCTGGAAAAATATGGAATTACCACGGTGAATTATAACCGGGATGTAGAGATATTCCCGGTTCTGCAATCCATATTTCAGCAGATTTTTGGGGAGTCCCCCTATTTTTCCCCCACAGATATGGGGGTAAATATGGTGGGAAACTGCATTATTGACGACGAGAATGTAAAAAAGGCAGCCTTCCAGGAGATTATCCGGCGGTATTACCAGGCCCTGTGTGATCACCGGAAGGGAGAGGCCAATGAGGAAGTTGTATACAAGCTGGAGCTGATTATGAAGCAGGCCGGGGTCAGCGAGGAGGACAGGCCGGTGATTGGCGCGGCCAGAAAAAAGGCGGAGCAGACCGGAGAGCCAGCGGCAGCCATGGAGCTGCCTGACGGCACAGTGGTCACCGGGCGCACCAGCGATCTGTTGGGGGCCTCCTCTGCCATGCTGTTAAATGCACTGAAGGATTTAGGGGGGCTTGCGGATTCCCTGAAGCTTATTTCCCCGGAGATCATAGAGCCGGTGCAGAATCTGAAGGTGCGGCACATGGGAAATGTAAATCCCCGCCTTCATCTGGATGAGCTCCTGGTGGTCCTGTCCATCTGCGCGGTTCACGACCCATCGGCCAGGATTGCCATGGAACAGCTGCCAAAGCTAAAGGGATGCGAGGTGCATTCCAGCGTGATCCTGTCCCAGGTGGACGAATCCGTGTTCCGGCGTCTGGGAATTCGGCTGACCTGTGAGCCGGCCTATGAGACAAAGAAGCTGTATCATAAATAGAAGAGAGCAGGTGCAGGCAGCATGGTAAGAGTTTATTTTCGGCCTTTTCGGCCGGGGCGAGGAAAGGCAGTGGATACCTGTCCGGCCGGAGAGAGGGCCGTCTTGCTTTGGGAAGAGAAGGGCCTGGCGTTCTCAAGGAAAAATGAGAGCTCCCGGGAGGCGCGTCTGTTGCTGGCAGAGGCTCTTTGCCGGGAGTTTCCGGAGATAGAAGGGCTTCCCCCCATGGAAAAAGACGTGTGGGGAAAGCCCTTTTTTCCAGATTATCCCCACATCTATTTCAGTCTCAGCCATACCGGGACCGGGGTCTGCTGTGCCTTGGGATCTGCGCCGGTGGGAGTGGATGTGGAAGAGCGGCGTCCCCGGAAGTATCAGGAGCAGATTCTGCGGCGATTTTCCCGGGAGGAGCAAAGGCTCTGGGACCAGACGCCTCCAAAGGAGAGGGAGCGTCTGTTTTTTCAGCTTTGGGTATTAAAGGAGAGCTATGTAAAGGCTGACGGCCGGGGCCTTCGGATTCCTCTGGACAGCTTTTCCGTGCTGCCAATGGATTGGGAAGCCTGTTGGACGGGAAATGGTATGCCTCAAGCCTGGTCTATGGCTGTTGCCGATGAAGGAGGGGAAAAGGAGTATGATTTGAGATTGTACGATATGGAAGAATTTTCCAGCGTACTGGCGGTATGCTCCCTGGACAAAGAGATCGCGGAGCAGGTTTGCATGTTTGACTTATCCGCCAAACAGAATCTTAGCAAATAGAATCAGGAGAACCACCAGGATAATGGGACGCACAATACGCGTCCCATTTTTTACCACCAGGCCGGAGCCGATATAGTGGCCCAGAACGCAGAACAGGGCAGCCGGCAGACCTAAGGCATAAAAGACCTTTCCGTGAAGAATAAACACAACCAGAGATCCCACATTGGAGGCCAGGTTTACCACCTTGGTGTTGGCCGAGGCGGTGAGAACGTCAAGCTTTGTGAGCCCTGTAAAGAGCAAAAGGAGAAAGGTTCCTGTGCCGGGGCCGTAAAAGCCGTCATAACAGCCCACCACCAGAGAAATCAGCATGGATAAAAGGTACATGTGTTTGCGGGGCAGAGAGGACTGCTCCCGGGAGGATTCCCCCAGATCCTTTTTGCGCAGTACATAGTAGGCCACCACCACCAGAATAGGGAGAAGCATGTGCTGAATCAGCTTTTCATCGGCCAGAAGGGCCAGCCGGGATCCCAGGGAAGAGCCCAGGAGGGCGAAAATCACAGACACACTGGCCAGGGGCAGATCCACGTAGCGGATAAGCCGGGCGGCGGAGATGGTGGTGCCCAGTGTGGAGGACAGCTTGTTGGTGGCAATAGCCGTGTGAGGGGGAAGTCCGGCCAGCAAAAATGCGGGCAGGGAGATCAAACCGCCTCCTCCGGCAATGGAGTCCACCAGCCCGGCCAGAAAGACCAGGGGGCAGACAATCAGCAGTAATTGGATTGTGATTTCCATGGCGTGTTTTATCCCCTCATATTGTATTTGATGCCCTATATTGTAATGGAAGCGGGGCCGGATGTCAAATGAAAGCGCTAAATTTTACTGGTGTTTTTTTCGTTTTTTTGATAGAATATACCCAAGGTAAGACAGGGCCGGGAATATGCGCAAAAAGAGGCCCGGGGAAAGGAAAAGGAAGGAGCTTTATGGAAGATTTGACAGAAGAAAAGATGGACCTTCAGCCGGAGGAGACGGAAGGAAAGGTCCGGGCCCGAAAAAAGAAAAAAGGGCAGGGGGGAAAGATCTGGCTGGTCATGATTCTTGCCTGTGCCTGCGTCCTGTGCTTCTCAGGCTACCAGCTGTTGAGCATTGTGCTGGAGTATAAGGCCGGTACGGACGAGTACGACGATCTGCAGCAGTATGTGATCTCTGAGGTGCCGGAAATTGCGGACACAGAGGAGGGAGAGCTGGAGGATACAGAGGAGGGGGCGGAGGAGCCGCCTTTGCAGCACGTAAGCTTTGACGAGCTGAAAGCCATCAATGAGAATATTATTGCCTGGATTGAAATTCCCGACACCCAGATCAGCTATCCCATTATGCAGGGAAGCGACAATGCCTATTATCTGAATCATACCTTCCGGGATCAGGTCAACGGGGCGGGAAGCATTTTTATGGAGACCCTGAATGCCAGCGATTTTACGGATTACCATACCATCCTCTATGGACATAATATGAAAAACGGCTCCATGTTCGGAAGTCTGTCGGAATATAAATCGCCCACCTATCTGGTGGCCCACCCCTATATTTATGTGAGCGTGGAGGAGGGAATCCTGCAGTATGAGATTTTTTCCTGCTATGTGACCCAGGTGGGAAGCGAGAGCTATACCATTGGATTTGCCCCGGATGAGGTCTATGGGGAATATCTGGAGATGATCAAGGGAAACTCCCTGTATGACACCGGGGTGGAGGTAAGCGTGGAGAATCAGATCCTGACCCTGTCCACCTGTGAAAAGAGCGGAAAGACCTCCCGCTTTGTGGTTCACGCCAAGCGGATATAGAGACAGGGAAGAATAGAGCGTTGGGAAGGCAGCAAATAAAGGGGGAAGGAAGCCATGGACAAGGTGACAAAGCTTAAGGAGCTGGTGGAAAAGAGTGAGAGGATTGTGTTTTTCGGAGGCGCCGGCGTTTCTACCCAGAGTGGTATACCGGATTTTCGCAGTACGGACGGTCTGTATCATCAGCAATGGAAATATCCGCCGGAGACCATATTGAGCCATTCCTTTTACGTGCGCAATACAGAGGAATTCTACCGGTTTTACAGAGAAAAAATGTTGATACCGGGGGCCAGGCCCAATGCTGCCCATGAAAAGCTGGCAAAGCTGGAGGCGAAAGGAAAGCTTTTGGCTGTGGTTACCCAAAATATTGACGGCCTTCATCAGGCAGCGGGAAGCAAACGTGTGTTCGAGCTTCACGGGAGCGTGCTGCGGAATTATTGTACCAGATGCGGGAAGTTTTATGACGCGGAATTCATCCGGAAATCGGAGGGAGTGCCCCATTGTATCTGCGGCGGCGTCATAAAGCCGGACGTGGTTCTCTATGAGGAAGGGCTGGATGATAGGGTGGTTCAGGGAGCCATACGAGCCATCTCCCAGGCGGATCTATTGATTATCGGGGGG
Organism: uncultured Lachnospiraceae bacterium; assembly: GCA_947574135.1. Taxonomy (GTDB): domain Bacteria; phylum Bacillota; class Clostridia; order Lachnospirales; family Lachnospiraceae; genus RGIG4284. Next base: position 61,820 of record CANPIM010000004.1, on the reverse strand, counting down.
ACGTCTCTGGCCGTATATCCGGCAGCCGGACTGATTGACTATTTTACCGGCAGTGCGCTGGTGGTCATCAATAAGGCGCCCACGCCCCGGGATTCCCAGGCGGATCTATTGATCCAGGGAAGCATTGGCCAGGCGCTGTCAGAGCTGTAGCGAGGGAGGTGCCGGCGGAGGTAGAGAAATGGAATATCAGGTGGGAAATATTGTAAAGCTAAAAAAGAAGCATCCCTGCGGAAGCCAGGAATGGGAGATTCTTCGGGTGGGGGCGGATTTCCGTCTGAAATGCATGGGATGCGGGCATCAGATTATGATTTCCAGAAAGCTGGTGGAAAAAAATACCCGGGGACTTCGCACCCCTTAGCTTGGATACAAAGGAGGCTCCATGCCACTTAAAATTGTACAGAGAGATATTACCGATCTGGCCTGCGACGTCATTGTCACCGCCGCAGGCTTTCGTCTGCCCAAAGCTTTACAGGCAGACGCGCCCCCAATTACCAGGGCAGAGGGATTGTCCTGTAAATTTGTGATCCACACCCATGCTCCCCGCTGGTATCAGGGAAAGCAGCAGAAATGGGAAAGGCTGAGAGCCTGCTATGGAGAGGCCCTGGAGCTTGCAAAAGAATACGCCTGCCAGGATGTTGCCATTCCGCTCTTTTCTGTGGGAGGTTCTGCGGCCGCCAGAGAGCAGGCTCTTCTGGTGGCTGTTGAGGAAATCGGCAGATTTTTAGATGCGAGTGATCTGCTGGTATATTTGGTTATCCCTGAAAAGGAATATGTTCCTATCAAGAAAGAGCTCATAAGGGCCATGGTCAAATATGGGGACAGGGACCGCATGGAGGATATCAGGGAATATATGGAGAGCAGGCTTGCCCAGGTGAGTGTGATGGAGGACAGCGCCACTTTTATCACCTTTGACCCGGCTGCCTTTTCCCCCTCCCCGCCCTTCCCGCTGCCGCAAGCTTCGCCGTCCTTCCCATCGGCCGCCCCGCCGTGTCCGCCCGACCGGGCCGAGGCTCCATCGTCCAAACCCACCGGCCGAGCCGAGACCCCAGCGTCCGAGGCTCCTGACCGGGCCAAGACCCCATCGTCCAAACCCACCGGCCGGGCCGAGACCCCAGCGTCCAAGGCTCCCGGCCGAGCCGAGGCTCCAGCGTCCAAGACTCCCGGCCGAGCCGAGGCCCCAGCGTCCAAGGCTCCCGGCCGTGGCGAGGCCCCTACGTCCAAACCCACCGGCCGGGCCGAGGCCCCTACGTCCAAACCCATCGGCCGAGCCGAGACCCCAGTGTCCAAATCATCCGGCCGCATCCGGGGATCCTGGCTGTCTCGTGGCTGTCCCCAATCTATGCCCCAGGCCCAGGGTGCTCCGGCTGCGCCTAGCCTGGCTGATATGCTAAGGCAGATGGATGAGAGCTTTTCCCAGGCTCTCCTCCGAAAAATCACGGAAAAGGGAATGACGGATGCAGAGTGCTACAAAAAGGCCCATATAGATAGAAAGCTTTTTTCAAAAATACGAAGCGATGTACAGTATAAACCCAGCAAATCCACGGCGCTTGCCTTTGCCATTGCCTTGGAGCTGTCCCTGGAGGAGACGGGGGAATTGCTTCAGAAGGCAGGATTTGCCCTGTCTCACTCCAGCAAGTTTGATATTATCATGGAATATTTTATCCAAAACCGCATTTATGATATTCTGCAGATCAACGAAGCACTGTATGCCTTTGATCAGAGCCTTTTAGGGACCAGATAGAAAATGTCGCCTCCCATGCGACCACAGGGGCAAATAAATCTCCTATACTGTTGCCTGTAAAGAACAGCAGCACAGATGCAGGATTGAAAGGACAAGGAGGTTTCCCTATGAAAAACAATATTACGGAGCTTGTGTTTATTCTGGACCGCAGCGGTTCCATGGCTGGCCTTGAGAGTGATACCATTGGCGGGTTTAACGCCCTGATTGAAAAGCAAAAAAAGCAGGAGGGGGAATGCCTTGTCTCCACCGTGCTTTTCGACAATATCTGTGAGGTTCTCCACGACCGTGTTAAGCTTGCACATATCGGTCCCATGACGGAGAAGGATTACACGGTTCGGGGATGTACGGCCCTTCTGGACGCAGTGGGAGGCGCCATAAAGCATATTGCCAACATCCATAAATACGCCCGCCCGGAGGATGTGCCAGAGCACACCATGTTTGTGATTACCACAGACGGGATAGAAAATGCAAGCCATCAGTTTGACATTGACATGGTAAAGAAGATGATAGAGGAAAAGAAGGAGCAGGGCTGGGAGTTTCTGTTTCTGGGGGCCAATATAGATGCGGTTGGGACAGCTGCGCAGTTTGGCATTGGGGCCGATCGGGCGGCCAATTACCGGGCGGACAGCCAGGGGACCCGGGTTCTCTATGAGACTGTGGCGGAAACCGTGAGCCAGATGCGGGCTTCTGCTCCCATTGGGGCAGGCTGGAGTGATAAGATCCAGGAGGATTACAGGGAGAGAAAAGACGGGGAAGAGAAGCAGGAAAAGGAGAAAACAGGAGGGCTGGGAAAGCTTGGGAAAATCGTGAAATTCAGGAGAAAATAATGCTTGTATTTGGTCGGAAAATGTGGTAAACTAATGGTCCGTGGTATAGACCATTTTAACAAATTCCTTGCTTCCTCTTTCAGGGGGAGGCCAGAGACCAAAAGGAGGGAAAGACGCATGAACAAATATGAATTAGCAGTAGTTGTGAGTGCAAAGGTAGAAGATGATGTGAGAACCGCTACCGTTGAGAAGGCCAAAGACCTGGTAACCCGTTTCGGCGGAGTTGTGACGGAAGTGGAGGATTGGGGTAAGAAGAGACTTGCCTATGAGATCCAGCACATGAAAGAAGGGTTCTACTACTTTATTCAGTTTGATGCTGACAGCACATGTCCTGCTGAGGTAGAAAAGCGCATTCGCATCATGGACAACGTTATCCGTTATCTGTGCATTCGCAAAGATGCAAAATAGAAAGTAGAGGATTGTTAGTATGAATAAAGTTATTTTAATGGGACGTTTAGCCAGAGATCCGGATGTTCGCTATTCCCAGGGAGAAAATACTACGGCAGTGGCCAGATTTACGCTGGCTGTGGACCGCAGATTTGTCAGAAGAGATGGGAACGGAGAGCAGACTGCAGATTTTATCGGCTGTGTTGCCTTTGGAAAGACGGCGGAGTTTGTGGAGCGGTATTTCCGTCAGGGAATGCGCATGACCATGTGTGGCCGGATTCAGACAGGCAGCTATACCAATCGGGATGGCCAGAAGGTTTACACCACCGATGTGGTAGTGGAAGAGGTGGAATTTGCAGAGAGCAAGAATGCCAGCGGTAATGGAGGCGGTGGAGACAACGGCGGATTCCGTCCGTCGGCGGCGCCTGTGCCTTCCGCAGCGGCTGACGGCTTTATGAATATTCCGGATGGGATCGACGAGGAGTTACCATTTAACTAACTAACAATCGGAACAGATAGAGAAATATTTGAGGAGGTAGAGGAAATGGCTTACACAAAATCCGACAAAGGCGATGCTCCTATGAAGAGACGTCCCATGGGCCGCAGAAGAAAGAAAGTCTGCGTGTTCTGTGGAAAAGAGAATAATGAGATTGATTACAAGGATGTAAATAAATTAAAGAGATATGTGTCTGAGAGAGGCAAGATTCTTCCCAGAAGAATCACCGGAAACTGCGCAAAGCATCAGAGAGCTCTGACCGTTGCCATCAAGAGGGCCCGCCATATCGCTTTGATGCCTTACGTTCAGGACTAAGATTCATAAGAATAAAACAGGGATAATCGCTTCGTCTTTGGGATGGAGCGATTATTTTTTTCTATATAAAACCAGGCAGACATCCCTTGTAACTGGGAATGGCGGGCACTGCTATAAATGGGAGGCGCTGCTATAAATATCATATTGAAGCATGGCTGACATGGAGGTATAATAAATAGGAAAAGGAAATACATAAGACGAGGAGCATGGGAAGAAGTATGATACAGGATATTGCACCAAAGAAATACGACAATCATTATGAGGAGCAGACCCCAAGGCCGGAGGATTGGCTGATGATTTATGGGGAGGGAAAGGTGCTGTGCCGCTTTGAGGAAGAGCGCATCGTCTATCCCACCGTAGGAGAGCTTGCGCCGAAGCAGGGAGAGACCATCTATCTCTTTACCATCAGCGGGGAGCGTTTCTTTTTATTGTGGGGAGAGCTAAAGGGAGACTTGCCGGGATATGGCTGGGAAAGCGCTCCGGTTTTTCGAAGTGCCCGCCCCCGCTATCTGGGCTTTGCCGGGATAACCGGACAGCAACTGTACAGTTGGTATAAGGCAAACCGGTTTTGTGGCCGGTGCGGTCATCCCATGCGTATGGACCATGTGGAGCGGATGATGCGCTGCGAGGATTGCGGAAATCTGGTTTATCCCAAGATCTGCCCGGGAGTCATTGTGGCTGTGACCAACGGCAATCGTCTGCTTCTGACCAAATACGCCAACCGTCCCGGCGCCGTCAACTATGCCCTGGTGGCCGGCTTTACGGAGATCGGGGAAACTTTGGAGGAGACGGTGGAGCGGGAGGTGATGGAGGAGGTGGGCCTGCGGGTGAAAAATATCCGTTACTACAAAAGTCAGCCCTGGTCCTTTAGCTCCACCCTGCTCTGCGGCTTCTTCTGTGAGGTGGACGGAGACACAGCCATTACCCTGGATAAGCGGGAGCTGGCTGTGGGAGAATGGTTTGAGCGGGAGGAGATTCCCTTGGAGGATGACGGGGTCAGCCTGACCCGGGAGATGATTGGAACATTTAAGAGGGGAGGAACCAATGGGGAGAGATAAGACAAGAACCGTGTTGTATACGGTGGCCGGCATTTATCTGGGATACCTGGCCTATGGTTTGAGCCAGGATTTAGGAACCGTGACCGGTGGAGAGAAGCTTCTGGTAGGAGCTTTTATGGTGGTATTTGCGGTAGCCGGCGTGGGCCTGGTTGTCTGGGGAATCCGTAAGGGAATGGCACAGGCTCAGGAGGCCGGGGAGGAAAGGACAGAGGCGGAGGCCAGGGAGGAAAGAGCAGAGGCGGAGGCTGGGGAGGAAAGGACAGAGGCGGAAGTCAGGGAGGAAAGAGCAGAGGCGGAGGCCGGGGAAGAGGAGGCCCGGGAAGCCGGGGAAGCTGCTTCTCTCCATGAGGAAAAGGAAGGTTGAGCCGGGCTTGGCTTACAAAAAATAGGAATCATACGAAAAAAATATTTGCATAAAAGCTTTTCGTCCCGGAAAAACTGATCCCAAGATCGATGAAGAGAGAGCGAGGGATCGGAGCAATGACGCAAATACTTGGAAAGCAAAGCATCCAGTTTGAAAAAGCGCCCCACATACTCTGTGGGGCTTCTGTTGTGGGAAAAAAGGAGGGGGAAGGCCCTCTGGGGCCGCTGTTCGATGAGATCCAGGAGGATCCCATGGCCGGACAGAGCTCCTGGGAGGAGGCGGAGAGCGCCCTGCAAAAGCGGGCAGCCCAAAAGGCCCTGGAAAAGGCCGGGGCAGCTGGAAAGGAGGTTCGGTATCTGTTTGCAGGAGACCTGCTGGGACAGCTGATTGCCACCTCCTTTGGGGTGATGGATCTACAGCTTCCCCTGTTTGGCCTTTACGGAGCCTGCTCCACCATTGGAGAGGCCCTGACCCTGGGAGCCATGACCATTCAGGGTGGATACGCAGATGCCGTGCTGGCCCTGACCTCCAGTCACTTTGCCAGTGCGGAGAAGCAGTTTCGCTTTCCCCTGGAGTATGGAGGACAGCGGCCCCTTGCAGCTACCTGGACCGTTACGGGAAGCGGAGCCTTTGTCCTTGCCCCCAAGGGAGGAAAGGCCCGCATATCGGGTGTGACCCCGGGACGGGTGGTGGATTACGGCCTGAAGGATTCCTTAAATATGGGAGCCTGCATGGCGCCGGCTGCCTGCGATACCATTTATCAGCATCTGGTGGACTTTGGGCGGCAGCCGGGGGATTATGACGCTATCGTCACAGGAGATCTGGGCAGTGTGGGGCAGACCATTCTGCTGGATCTCATGGAGAAAAAGGGCTTTGACATTTCCAGGCAGCATTTGGACTGTGGTATGCTGATCTTTGACGGAAATACCCAGGACACCCATGCAGGAGGCAGCGGCTGCGCCTGCTCGGCAGTGACCCTGGCAGCAAAGCTTCTGCCCATGCTGGAAAAGGGGCAGTGGAAGCGGATTCTCTTTGTGCCCACAGGCGCTCTTTTGTCCACAGTGAGCTATAATGAGGGACAGGCTGTGCCGGGAATCGCCCATGGCGTGGTCATTGAGCACTGCGGCTAAAGGCATAAACACAATTACAAAACAGGAAGGTGAGACAACATGGACTATATCAACGCGTTTTGGGTAGGCGGCCTTATCTGTGCTCTGGTGCAGATCCTTATGGAAAAGACGAAAATGATGCCGGGAAGAATTATGGTGCTTTTGGTCTGTACAGGGGCCGTGCTGGGAGCCATTGGGATCTATGAACCTTTTCAGGAGTACGCCGGAGCAGGGGCCAGCGTGCCTCTTCTGGGCTTTGGAAATGTGCTCTGGAAGGGAATCAAAGAGGCGGTGGACACAGACGGATTTCTGGGAATTTTTAAAGGGGGCTTTACGGCCAGCGCTGTGGGAGTCTCCGCCGCTTTAGTGTTTGCTTATCTGGCCAGCCTGCTGTTTCAGCCAAAAATGAAAAAATAAACAGGCATTGTTTTTTCCAGATAGACCTGTTATACTGGTTTCCGGAGACAGTTGTAAGCGTAGGAAGCTGTCAGAAGAGGAGGAATTGTCTTGCGAAAGGTTGCCATTGTAACAGACAGCAACAGCGGTATTACTCAGGAAATGGGGAAGCAGCTTGGAATCTATGTGCTGCCCATGCCGTTTACCATTGATGGAAAAGAATATTTTGAGGGGATTACCCTTTCTCAGGAAGAATTTTACGAAAGGCTTTTGCAGGATGCGGATATTGCCACATCTCAGCCCTCGCCGGAGTCTGTCATGAATCTCTGGAAGGAAGCTTTGCAGGAATATGAGGAGCTGGTACATATCCCCATGTCCAGCGGCCTTTCCGGCTCCTGTGAGACGGCTGTTGCCCTTTCTCAGGATTTTGACGGAAGGGTGGAGGTGGTAAATAACCAGCGGATATCCATTACCCAGCGCCGTTCCGTTATGGATGCCATTGCCCTGGCGGAGCAGGGAAAAAGCGCCGCAGAGATTCGGAAGCAGCTAGAGCAGGAAAAAATGGAGTCCAGCATCTACATCACGCTCACTACCCTGAAATATTTGAAAAAGGGCGGGCGGATTACTCCGGCAGCGGCAGCCATCGGAACCATGCTTCGCCTAAAGCCGGTGCTGCAGATTCAGGGGGAAAAGCTGGATGCCTTCTCCAAGGCCCGTACCCTGAACCAGGCCAAGACTACCATGCTGGATGCCATCCGCAATGATATGGAGAGCCGGTTTGGGGGAATAGATGCCCACAGGGTCTATCTGGATGTGGCCCACACCAACAACTATGAGGAGGCCGAGAAATTTAAGGCTGAGATAGAGGCTGCCTTTCCCGGCTTTCAGGTGGGATATGTGGATCCCCTTTCCTTGAGCGTATCCTGCCACATAGGAGACGGGGCCCTGGCCATTGCCGCCACCCAGATCCATGCAGGATAAGGTGCATCTTATTTTAATATAGTAGGAATTCCGCAGACCATCCGTATCACACGGGCCGCCTGTTGGGCCAGAAGAACGCACAGTCGTCCAGTCTGTTCCCGGCAAAGGCGGCTCTCTTTGGTGGCAGGAATAATGCCGCTGCCCACCTCGTTGCAGATAACCACCTTTTTCAAAAGGATTTCCGGAAGGAGATCCACACAATGAACCGGATCCTGGGCTACCAGTAAGTGGAGGTCCGTTAAAACCGGACGGACATCAGACAGGAGCGGGGACATATCCCTGTCCCCATATCCCAATTCTCTTACATACGTTCGCTTTCCGGAGGCTTCTCCTCCCATAACCAGAATCATACCCTCAGCTCCTTTTCCGGAGATTTCCAGATATTTTAAGAGAGACGGGGGAAGGGCTCCCCTGCGCAGCACAGGGACGCCGGCTACCACCTCCACCACAGCATCCATGGCGGTCTCTGTCAGTATATTTAGGTGGCCAAGGGCATTTCTATAGGCAAGGATGTCCAAAGAATAGCCGGGCCAGTCGCTGCCCACCTCGTTAGTCACCACAAGGAGGTGCTCACACTGATTGGAAATATTTTCCAATCCTTTTAAGATTTTTTCCACTGCACCGGAGACCACGGGGGCGCCTGCCTGGGGGAAAAGCTCATTGTCCAGGAGATTGCAGAGGCATTCCAGTAAAACCGTTCCCCGCCGGGGAAGGATAAGAGTATCCAGATCCCGATACCGCTCTATGGTGAGAAAGCCCTTCCGGTCGTGGGAGGCCCGGTGTCTGGCAATTCGCGCAAGGCCTTCCGGGCCGTAGGGCTCCATAGCTGCCAGATAATAGTGGGGCCCCGGTAGCTCCAGGGCCATTTTTTCCGCCAGAGTGCTCTTTCCGTTGGCTGATCCGCCAGTCAGCAGAAGTTTCATAATGTTCCCTCCCCTTCCCCGGGCGCCCATTGCCCATAAAGCCTTTGCATCCAGTCAAAAACATCCATGGCATACACGGCATTTAGGTTGTCCGGTGTCATTACCTCCTGGGTGGCGCCTGCAGATACAATGCGGCCTTTCTGCATAAGAATGGCATGGGTGCCGTAGGCCCGGGCCAGGCTCAGGTCGTGCACCACAGAGATTACGGCCCGGCCCGGCTGGCGCAGCCATTCCTGAACCAGCTGAAATACCTGCTTTTGGTAGACCAGATCCAGGTGATTGGTAGGCTCATCCAGAATGAGAAGCCTGGGATCCTGGGCAAAGAGCTGGGCCAGAAAGGTTCTTTGTAGCTCCCCTCCGGAGAGGGTCAGCACAGACTGCTTTAAGTAGGGCTCCATGCCTGTCTTGGCAATGGCCTGGGCCACCAGAGCCTCCCCTGCATGTTGTTTGCCTCCCAACAGTCCGGGTGCGTGGGCATAGCGTCCCAGCCGGATCACCTCCTCCACGGTAAACCCATAGCCCACATAGTGGTTTTGGGAGAGAACGCCCATACATTGGGCCAGCTCCCGTGTTTTCTGGTGCCGGATGTCCCGGCCCTCAAATAATACCTGTCCCGTGTAGGGAACTGCACGGGAGATGGCGCTGATAATGGTGGTTTTACCGGCTCCGTTGGGTCCCACCACCATGAGCCACTGGCCGGGGGCAAGGGAAAAGCTGATATTGTCCACAATGGTGAGAGAGCCAAAGCGGACGGTAAGATTTTGAACTTCCAGCATGTGTGATGTCCCCTTTCTTATTTCTGTGTGAAAGTATTTTCTCTGTCAGCTTGCAGTGCTTGCCGGCTTAAGAGGAGCCCCAGGGTTTAGCGTGTCCGCGCCTTGCAGAAAATGTAGATAAAGACCAGGGAGCCCACAAAGGAGGTGATAACCCCCAAAGGCAGCTCCCGGGGACCTAAAAGGGTCCGGGCCAGGAGATCAGACAGGAGGAGAAAGCAGGCTCCGCCAAAGAGGGCGGCAGGCAGCAAGCGCCTGTGGTTGGGACCGGTAATGCTGCGCAGCATATGAGGGGTTACCAGCCCCACAAAGCCGATGGTGCCGCTTACGGACACGCAGACGCCGATTAATACGGATATGGCAATGAGAACCGTAAGCTTCACTCTTCGCACATCCACCCCTATGCTCCGGGCATTGTCCTCCCCTACGGCAAAGGCGTTGAGCTCCCGAGCATGCCACAGAAGAATGCCTCCGAAAAGTGTCAGAGCGCCCAAAAGGAGCAGTGCGTTTTCATAGCTGCTGCCCTGGAGGGAGCCCATGGTCCAGAAGGTGATGGTCTTGACCTTGTCCCCGGCAAAGGTAATTACCAGACTGGAAATACTGCTGGCAAACATGGAGAAAATCACGCCAATGAGAATGATGGTATTGGTGGACAGGGAGGAATCCAGCCGATAGGCCAGAGACAGAATCAATAGAAGAGACACAAAGGCAAAAGAGATGGCCAGCACCATGGTTCCGCCCAGGGGAAAGCCTGGCAGAGAAAATCCAAAGGCAATGGCCAGGACAGCTCCCAGGGAAGCCCCGGAGGATACACCCAGGGTAGTGCCGTCAGCCAGAGGATTTTTAAGGAGCCCCTGCATGGCGGCGCCACAGAGAGACAGGCAGGCGCCCACCAGGGCCACACAGAGAACCCGGGGAAGGCGCACAGGCAGCAGAATATTGGCGGCCAGTGCATAAGCCTCATTGTCTGCGCCGGTTAAGGCATTCCAAAGCACGGCCACGGTTTCCTTTAGAGGAAGCATTACGCTGCCCACGCAGATACAGAGCAGCAGAACGGCCAGAGTGACGGCTGTAAACAGTGCATATTCCACAGGGCCAAAGCCCTCGGTTCTTTTTTTCATGAAAATCCTCCCGGGCTTTGGCCCTCTGTCTGGATAAAAGCAGTGATAGCTTAGACGGCATCCTCCCCGTAAACAAAGTCAAAGAGCATCTGCGCGCCCTCGGCCAGGCGGGGACCGGGGCGGGAAAGCTCGTTATTCTGGAGATTCAAAATCCGCCCCTCCTGTATAGCCGGGATATTTTCCCAACCGGAACGGGAGGCAATCTCCTCCTCCGGTGTGGGGCCTTCGCCAAAATACATGGCAATGGTGACAATATAATCCGGTGCGCGCTGAATCACCTGTTCCTCCGACACCTCTCCCCAGCCGCTTACATCGGCAAAGATATTGGTGAGATGGAGCATCTGTGCGATCTCATCCATAAAGGTATTGCTTCCGGCAGCCCACAAGCCATATTCCAGGGGAGAAACCTCAAAATAGACGGTTTTGCTGTCGCCGGAGGCGGACTGGATTTCTGTAAAGGTAGACTGCATTTCCGAAACCAGAGCCTCAGCCTCCGTGGACCTTCCCATGAGAGCGCCTATAAGGGAGATGGCTTCATAGACGCCTTCTATATCCTGGGCATCGCTGACTACCACCCGAATGCCTGCGTTTTCCAGAGCGGCAATCTGTTCCTCTGTCTGAGCCATGGTACTCATAAGGAGAACCTGGGGATTGAGAGCGATAATCTGTTCAATATTGGTGTCAGCTCCCGACTGTACAGAGGGGACCTCCGTCACCTCCTTGGGCCAGTCGCAGTATTCTCCCCGTCCCACCAGGGCATCCCCGGCGCCCAGGGCGTAGAGGATTTCACAGTCAGAGGCAGTAAGAGCCACAATCCGGGTGACCGGCTCCGTGAGTGTGATCTCCCGGCCGCTCATATCGGTGACTGAAATCGTAGTGTGGGAGTTCCCTGCCTCATTGGTTTCTACAGTTTCCTCCGGAGCCTGGGCGGTGGGCTCCTCCTTTGGCTCCTCCGTTTTGCCAGAGCAGCCCAAAAGCAGCAGGGCAACCAGCAGGCAAAGCACATAGGGCATAAATTTTTTCATAAAGATCCCTCTTTTCTAACATGTTTTTCCAACGTTTTTTCTACAGGTCTTGACCATGTAACACACCCATTCTAGCTGGTTTGGAGTGCAAAGTCAAGGAACTGGCAGAATGTACAAAAAATGGGCTAACAATTAATGATAATTATTATCAATAACGCTTGACGCTGTTTTTCCCAGGTGCTATCATGAAGGAAAGGCAAAAAGTGTGAAAATTCGAGGAAATTTTCCCGTATTTTCCCGTATGATTCTGTAAATTTGCTTTGCAGGGAGGAAAAAAGCATGATGCTGCGGGAAGGAAAGCTAAAAGAAGGATATTTGGTGGAGGAAATCCGGCTGGAGGATAAAATCAGGCGAAGGCTCCAGATTTTAGGCCTGACCAGGGGCACCCGGGTGGAAATCCTGAATCGAAAGAAGAGTGGAACCACTATTATAAAGGTGAGAGGCACCCGTTTTGCCGTGGGCCGGGAGGTGGCCGAGGGAATTGAGGTTCGGGAACCGGATACCAGAATTTCCCGGTCAGATCAGAGGGAGGTGAGTGCATGAATACGCCTATTCATGTGGCATTTATCGGAAATCCCAACTGCGGAAAAACGACCCTGTTTAATGCTTACACGGGGGCGAGGCTTAAGGTGGCCAACTGGCCGGGGGTAACGGTGGAAAAAAAGGAGGGCTTCTTTTCCTATCAGGGAGAGCAGATTCGTCTGGTGGACTTGCCGGGAATTTACAGTCTCACCTCCTACACCATGGAGGAAAAGGTTTCCCGAAGCTATCTTATGGGGGACGAGGTCCAGGTGGTCATAGATGTGGCGGATGCCTCATCCCTGGAGCGGAATTTATATTTAACGTTACAGCTTATTGAGATGGGTAAGCCTGTGGTGTTGGCCTTAAATATGATGGATATTGTGGAGGAGCGGGGCATGGCCATTGATCTCCACCGGCTGCCGGAAATGCTGGGGATTCCCTGTATTCCCGTGAGCGCCCGGCAGAAGCGGGGGCTGGAGATTTTGATGCATGCGGTGTTGCACCACAAGGATAAGGATCTGGATGTGCTGGAGCACGATCATCCCTATGAGAGCAAGCATCGCCATGACCACCACAAGGATATTGTTATGGTGTACCGGGATGAGATCGAGGACAAGATCGATATGATCTCGGAGCGGATGGAGGAAAAATACGGCCCGGTGAACAATGTGCGCTGGCATGCCATCAAATATCTGGAGCAGGATGAGGAGATCCTGAAAAATCATCCCCTGGATCTTGGGGATGTGGTGGATCGCAGCTATGAGACAGATATTATCAATGAGAAATATGATTTTATAGAGGAGATTATCCAGGAATGTCTGGTGGGAAAGAGCGAGAAGGCGCAGTTTACGGACAGGATTGACCGATGGCTGACCAATCGTATCTGGGGAGTGCCCATTTTCCTGGGAATTATGGCGCTGGTGTTTTTCCTGACCTTTGCGGTGGGGGATTGGCTGAAAGGCTATATGGAGCAGGGAATTGAGGGGATTTCCGGCCTGATTACCAATGGACTTGTGGCCCTGGGGGTGGGAGACCTGGTCCGTTCTCTGGTGGTGGACGGGATTTTGGCCGGTGTGGGAGGGATTCTCACCTTTCTGCCCAACATCTTTATTCTGTTTCTGGCCCTGGCCTTTTTGGAGGACAGCGGTTATATGGCCCGGGTGGCCTATGTGATGGACGGAATTATGGGAAAGATCGGTCTGTCCGGCCGGGCCTTTATCCCCATGCTCCTGGGCTTTGGCTGTACGGTGCCCGCCGTCATGGCCTCCAGAGCCCTGGAGGATCCCAGGGACAGGCTAAAGACCATACTGGTTACCCCCTTTATGTCCTGCAGCGCCCGTCTGCCCATTTATGTGCTGTTTTCCCAGATGTTTTTTGGAAGGTACGCCCTGCTGGCTGCCTACTCCATGTATGTGCTGGGAATTCTGGTGGCTATTTTGGTAGCTCTGGTAATGAATCAGTTTACCAAGCGAAAGGGAATCAATACCCTTCTTATGGAGCTGCCGGAGTACAAGACCCCCAACCTTCACAGCATTGCCATTTACACCTGGGAAAAGGTGGAGGATTACCTGAAAAAGGCCGGAACCACTATTTTTGCCGCCTCAATTCTCATTTGGGTGCTGTTGAATTTTGGGATCGGCGGTATGGTGACAGACATGTCGGAAAGCTTTGGGGCCATGCTGGGACGGCAGCTGGTGCCGGTTATGGGTCCGGCCGGGTTGGGGTACTGGCAGATTGTGGTGGCGCTGATCTCCGGGCTGGCGGCCAAGGAAGTGGTAGTGTCCAGCATGAGTGTTCTCTTTGGGGTATCCAACGCGGCGGGACAGGCAGGAATGTCCGCCATGGCCGCAGCCCTGGCAGGCGTTGGCTTTACCACCGTGAATGCCTATGCGCTTATGACCTTCTGCCTTTTGTACACCCCCTGTATGGCAGCCATTGCCACCATTAAACGGGAAACCGGATCCTGGAAATGGACCCTGTTTGGGGCAGGCTTTCAGCTGGCAGTGGCCTGGGTGGTGGCTGTGGCGGTATATCAGGCAGGATTATTTCTAACCAGAATCTAAATTATATAAAAAAAGTATTAAGAAAAAATAAAAGAAAAAATATAAAGTATTGCTTTTTTCTAAAAAATATGATATAAAGAATTAAAGTGTGACAAGATATTGGAAAAAGTCCACGTATAAAATTGAAGGGGGAGCTTGTAGAATGGGCGTTGCATCATTAGTGTTAGGAATTATTTCCATCGTGCTGAGTCTTTTCGGAGGTACATGGGTTAGTGCGCTTATCGGTATCGTAGGTATTGTTTTGGGAGCGCTGGCTAAGAAGGCCAATCCTGAGAACAGCGGCATGGCGACAGCAGGTATGGTTTGTTCCATTATTGGTACTGTTTTAAGTCTGCTGGTCTTTATTGCATGTGTAGCCTGCGCAGCAAGTGTAGGAGCGCTGTCATAAGGAAAAAGAGAGTTGTTACATGTGGTGCAAATGGATAGGAGTGCGGATGCATTCCTATCTTTTTTGTTAGCCCAGGAATCTGATTTTGTTTTTTAAAGAGAGGATATATATGGGATTTTATGTGGGTTCCTTTTTGATTCCCTATTATGGGTTTTTTATTGCCCTGGGGGTTTGTATGGCGGCTCTTTGCGGTTATGTGCAGGTGAAGCTGTTTCATCTGGATGTGAATGATTTTACCATTATCGCCTCCCTGGTGGGATTGGGAGGCGTTGTGGGCGCCAAGCTTCTTTATCTTATTGTGTCCTGGAGGCAGATTGACGTTTCCCGCCTGCTGGAGTGGGAGTATCTCAACAGCATCATGGTGGGAGGCTTTGTTTTTTATGGAGGACTGATGGGGGGACTTCTCAGCCTGCTTCTGTGCGCCCGCATAGGGAAGCTTCCTGTGCTGCGCTATGTGCATGTGTGCATGCCCTGTATTCCCATTGTTCATGGCTTTGGCCGGATTGGCTGTAGTCTTGTGGGCTGTTGCTATGAGGGGCCCCTGGCGCAGGTATATGAAAATTCCCTTTTTGCCCCCAATCATGTGCCCCTGTTTCCGGTACAGCGCACAGAAGCCCTGGCCAATCTGATGATCGCGGCAATTCTTTTATTCTATATTGATACCCGAAGGACAAGGAAGAAAAACAGTCTGTGTATATATCTTCTTCTGTACACCCCTGTACGCTTTGCCCTGGAATATTTTCGTAATGACAGCCGGGGAGCCTTTGGAGGCTTCTCTACCTCCCAGTGGATCAGTCTCGGGCTTTTTTTCGCTGCCATTCTTTATTGGCTGTCCAGCAGGGCAAGGGAACGGAAAACCGGGAGGGATTCCTAAGGGATGGGAAAATTTGGAAAAATCAATCAAATGGCTGATTTCCGGCCATATATGGGGAAGGAATTGGGAATAACGTTTTGACAAGGCCTCGGGCCTGTGATACACTGTTTTTATTGTGGAGTAATCCCCTTTGCTGGCAAGCGTACAAATGTCCTCTGTCAGCGGAGGGCATGGTTTAGGTAGCAAATGATAGCATTTCTTATGCACTGGGGTGAAACTTTTGGACAAGTATGAATTTAGGATAAAAGCAGAGCAGATTCAGAAGCTTATTGAGCGCAAGGATTATCGCATGGCGGTAAAGATTGCGGATGGAATAGAGTGGAAGCGGGTAAAAAATGTAGAGCTTTTGATGCAGGTGAGCGAAGCTTATGAGAAGCTGAAACGATACGAGGACAGCTACGAGCTTTTGAATATGGCCTATGACAGGGCTCCTATTGGCCGTATGATTGTGTATAAAATGGCGGAGCTGGCCACACTTATGGGAGAGTTTGACGAGGCGACGGAGCTTTACAAGGAATTTGTAAAGATCGCGCCTCATGATTTGAGTCGCTATATTTTGAAATACAAGCTTTACCAGGCCAAGGGCGCGCCGGCAGAGGATCTCATTGCCATTCTGGAGGAGTTTAAGGGCCGGGAGTACCATGAGAAATGGGCCTATGAGCTGGCGCTATTGTATTATCAGGAGGGAATGACCCAAAAGTGCGTGGAGGAGTGCGACGATCTGATTCTGTGGTTTAGCGAGGGAGAATACGTTCGTCGGGCCATGGAGTTAAAAATGAAGCTTCAGCCCCTGACCAGCTCTCAGGAGCAGAAATATCGGAGCTATGTCCACACGGAGGATGAACTTGCTTTGTCTGCGAATGGGATGGAGGATGTTTCTCCGGAAGATGTCTATCTGGGAGATTCGGAGGAGCCGGAAATAGAGATTCGCACCGTTGACCCGGAGGAGCGGTACAACACCGTAAATCTGCAGGCCGAGGTGGCCGCCGGCCTTCGGGATCTGTTTGGAGAGGAAGCCCTGGCCAGTCAGACCTATGCCGGAGATGGCTATACAGATGCCGGCTATGCCCAAGAGGAATATCCTGAGAACGGCTATGAAGAGGAGGCCTATGGGGAGCCTGTTTATGAGGATGAAGGTTATGCGGAGCCTGCCTATGGAGAGCCTGTTTATGAGGACGAAGGCTATGGAGAGCCTGTCTACGAGGACGGAGGCTATGGGGAGCCTGTTTACGAGGACGAAGGCTATGGAGAGCCTGTCTACGAGGACGGAGGCTATGGGGAGCCTGTTTATGAGGACGAAGGTTATGTGGAGCCTGCCTATGGAGAGCCCGTCTATGAGGACGAAGGTTATGGAGAGCCTGTTTATGAAGAACCTGTCTATGAGGACGAAGGTTATGTGGAGCCTGTCTATGGGGACGAAGGCTATGGAGAGCCTGTCTACGAGGACGGAGGCTACGGGGAGCCTGCTTACGAGGACGGGGGTTATGAGACAGAGGGCTATTTAGAAGAAGGCTGTTATGGGGACGAGGAAGCCGTTTATAATGGTGAGACCTATGGAGAAGCCGGAGACGAGGAAGCCGTTTATGATGGTGAGACCTATGGAGAAGCCGGAGACGAGGAAGCTGTTTATGATGGTGAGACCTATGGAGAAGCCGAGGACGAAGGCTATGGGGAGCCTGTCTATGGGGACGGCAGTTATGAGGAAGCCGGTAATGGAGAGGAATTCTATGGGGAAGGCGGCTACGAAGGGGAGCTCTATGGGGAAGGCGGCTACGAAGAGGAGCTCTACGGAGAAGGCGATGATGTAGATGGCGTCAATGAGGCTGATGTGGAGAAGGAAGGGGAGGATGCTGCCACCGAAGAGTCCGACAAGGCCCGGAAGCTATATCTGGGACAGACGGAGGATGGCCAGCTGACCTTCGATGATAAAGAAAATGTTTTGGACAGACAGATCACCGGCCAGATGCGTATAGAGGACATTTTGGCAGAGTGGGAAGTCAAGAAACAGAAAATGGGTGCAGAGCTGGATCGCATAGCCAAGGAGGAACAGGAGCGTAAAGAGGAGGCATTGCGCCGGAGATTGGAGGCAGTGGATTTTCAGAGTGGTCTGATTCCGCCGGATGTGCAGGAGCTGCTGGATGAGATCGAGGGCAAGCTTCCGGTAAAAATTATTGTAGAGCCTATTGAGCGGGAGGATCCAGGCTTCCTTCAGGACGAGGGCCGCAATGAGGATGAGCCTGTCTATGGGGACGAGGCTGGCATGGAAGAAGAGGCTGTCTATGAGGATGAGGGCCTCTATGAGAATGAGGCTGGCATGGAAGAAGAGGCTGTCTATGAGGACGAGGGCCTTTATGAGAATGAGGCTGGCATGGAAGAAGAGGCCGTCTATGAGGACGGGGGTGCCGGTCAGGAAGAATATGAGGAGTTCCAGGAGTATGAGGAGTATGACCAGGAGGAGAGCCCTGATACAGGGATTGGCTCTTATAAGGATTGTGAAGAGGCTGCCTGGATGGATACCCAGGATACGCAGGGATATGGCCAAGCTTCAGAGGGAGAGGGTACCTCTTATGAGGAAGCTGACCTCTGGCCGGAGGAGTCTGCAGAAGAGTCTTACGGAGATGATGGAGATCCTGAGGTCTATGAGGCGGGCGACAATTACGGGGAAGCCGAGGATGAAGAGGATGAGGAGTATCCCCAGGAGAATGAGGAGTATCCCCAGGAGGATGAGATAGAGGAAATTCTCAGAGAGGCTATTCGGGAAGAAATGGAGGCCGGCGGAGATCTGTTTCCGGAAACGGAAACTTCCAGGCTGACAGAGGAGGAATACGGGGAAGAAGAGGATCCGTACCAGGAGGAATACAGGGAAGAAGAGGATCCGTACCAGGAAGAGGAATACAGGGAAGAGGAGGATCCATACCAGGAAGAAGCGTCCCAGGAGGGAGAGGACCAGCTTCAGGAGGAAGAGACAGCCGGAAAGGGAGCGGCAAAAAAAGAAAAGAAAAAGGAAGCGCAGGAAAGCCGGCAGAAGGAAGCTCAGGACGCCCCATCGGGAAAGAAGAGAAAAGCTTCGGAGATGATGTGGGATCTGGAAAAGGTGCTGGAGGATGAGCTAAAGCATGTGAGCGGTAAAAGGCTCAGTGACGAGCAGGAGAAGCTGTTTGCCTATTTTACCTCTGTCCATGGCATGAATCAGCAGCTGTCCCAGTTTTTGGAGGACGAGGAAAACCGCCAGCTGGACGGCACCTCTGTGGCGGGAAATATTGTAGTCACCGGGGTGAGCGGAAGCGGCAAAACCACCCTGGCGGTGGATCTGGTAAAAGCCATTCAAAAGCTTCGGGGAGTGACGGGAAGCAAAATGGCCAGGGTCACGGGAGATTCCATGAATCAGAGAGACGTGGCGGCCGTGGTACGCAAGCTGAACGGAGGTGCGCTGGTGATTGAGCGGGCCGGGGGCATGACGGCGGAAACAGCGGCTAAGCTTTCCGGAGCCATGCTTCGGCAGACGGGAAACCTGTTTGTAGTGCTGGAGGATGAGCCGGCGGAGGTGAAAAAGCTTTTTACCCGCTGCGAGAGCCTGGGGGCGAAATTTGAGCGGACCATTGAGATTCCCGTATTTACCAACCATGAGCTGGTGGCCTTTGGAAAATCCTACGGTCAGGAGCAGGGCTATGTGCTGGACGAGATGGCTGTGCTGGCTCTCTACAACCGGATTGGAAACAACCAGACCAGCGATCATCTGGTCAATGTGGCGGAGGTGAAGGATATGATCGACGACGCCATTATCAGCTCCAGCCGAAGAGGCATCAAAAGGCTGTTTTCCAAACGGCGTCAGGATGAATTCGGCAATTATGTGTTGATGGAAAAGGATTTTGAATTGTAAGAGAATGTAATCCCTGCTCTTGGCAAGGCGTATGCGCCCTTGTCAAGAGCGGGAAAAGGAAGTAAAAGGCGCCGTGGCAGCAGGAAATCTGAGTTTGACCGCGGCGTTTTTTATAGCCGGTGGAAATGAGGGTGTCCGGCCTTATTGTTTGTGACAGGAGGAATAGAAGATGGAAAGCAGGGGGGGCAGCTACCTGGTCTCTAAGATGAGCCTGGATATGATGGAAAACGATTATCATATCATTAAATACAGCGGAGGGGAAAATTCCTCCTATTTTATGCATTACCATGACTTCTATGAGGTGATTATCTACATGGGAGGGGACGTGACCTACCTTTTGGAGGACAGGGAATATCTCATACGCCGGGGAGACGTGATTTTGTGTCGGATGTTTGAGAATCATATGCTTTTATGCCGGGAAAATGAGGGGCATCAGCGGATCAGTCTGGGCATAGATCCCAAAATTCTGGGGCAGCTGTCCACACGGGAGGCAAATCTGTTTCAGATATTTTCCAAGAAAAATCCCGGTTATCCCATTCTCCATCTGGAACTGGAGGCCTTTTATGATTATCTGAAAATCGCGGAGCATTTTGCCAGGCTTCAGGCCTGCACCGGACCGGAGAAAAAGATTTTGGAGCGGGGGCTGGTGATTCAGACCTTGGGCTTTTTGTTTCGGGACAGCTGCAGAGGGCGGCAGCTGGGGCAGGGAGACGATGGACGCATAGAAAAGGTTTCTGAGATCCTGGAATTTGTGGAAAAGAATTTGGAGCAGGAGCTGACCCTGGAGCACATTGCCAGAGAATTTAATTACAGTGTGTCTCATATCTGCCGCCTGTTCCGGGGCGTGACAGGAAATACCCTCACCAGCTATATTATTGAAAAGCGCATCAGTTTAGCCAGACAGTTACTCTATGGAAACGCTCCTATTGTGGAAATTGCCAAAAAATGTGGGTTTCACAACTATAGTAACTTCTACAAAATGTTTCGCAAGTCCATGGGAATTGGCCCGGAGGAGTACAGAAATCAGAAGATAGGAAATATAAATGATAAAATATGAAATATAAATAATTTTGTCAATTAGAAAAATATGACAAAATTAGAGAATGGAATTATACAAACTAGACAAAAACGTAGGGAAAAACGGGGAGAGTTTCGGAGAAATTGAATGATGGAAATAGAAATAAGGTGGGCAAAGGTTGCTATAGACGTATGATGTCTAATGGGATAAGATAGAACTACGAATGATTTTACCGGTAAAAATCAACAAATGAAGGAGAAAAAATATGGCTAGATTTTTAATCGTGTTGTTGCTTGCAGTCATAATCCTGGTGTTTATGATTGTAAAACTGGGAATCCATCCCGTGCTTGCCCTGTTTGTCAGCGGTGTTCTTGCAGGTCTTGGCTTTGGCTACGACATTGGAATGACAGTTAATGTATTTACCACCGGCTTTGGTAATACCATGGCCAGTATCGCCTGTACGATTATCTTTGGTTCTATCATTGCCCAGGGAATTCGTGATACCAGCGGCGTGAAATCCATGGTAAACTTTTTCATTTCTCTGTTTAAGGGCAAATGCCTGGAGCTGTCCACGGCTCTGGCGGCATTTATCATGTCTATCCCCGTATTCGGAGATATTACCCAGGTATTGCTTTCTCCCATTGCTGCTCTGCTGTCAAAGAGAAAGAAGATATCCATGTCTGTAATGGGCGGCTTTACCATGCTGACTGCGTCCCTGACCCACTCAATCGTTCCGCCTACACCGGGAATCTTGGCCGTGGCTATTTTGCTCGAGGCTGATTTGGGATTCGTTATTTTATGGGGTATTGTGATCTCCCTGGTTGCCTTCCTGATTGTCTGGGCTTTGGGCAAAAAGATAGTTGCCAAAGAGTGGATCGATCCCCGTGAGGACTTTATTGTAGGTGTGGAAGAGGTATCCAGCGACGATTATCATGAGCTGATGATTAAGGAAGAGGGCCTTCCCAATGTACTGGCTGCTATGGCTCCCATTCTTGTACCGGCTATCCTGATTGCTGTTGCATCCTTCTGCGGTATGTATATGGCAGCTGACAATACCTTTAACGTAGTGATGCAGGCTCTTGGTAACAGAAACGTAGCTCTGTTTATCGGTGTGCTGATCACCTTCTTGAATGGTATTGTAGGAAAAGAAAAGGTATTTGAGAACTTTAAGAAGTTTACCGGAAAAGATGAGAAGAGCCTGTTAAGGATTATGACCAATGAGTGGGTTGGCGAGGCTCTGAACGTGGCATTGATTCCGTTGCTGGTAACCGGTATGGGCGGTGGCTTCAGCCAGATCATCAAAAACTACGACAGCGTACATGAGGGCTTCAATACAGCTCTTGGTACAGCGGTTGCAAGCTCAGGCCTTCCCATGCTTCTGGTTCCCTTCCTGATTGGCGCGGTTATGATGATTGCCGTTGGTTCCAGAACCACCGCTGGTATGACCGCTGCTGCTATCTGCCTGCCCATGATGGGACAGCTGGGACTGTCTGCAGTGGCCGTGACTCTGCTGATTGGCTGTGGCACCATGATTGGTTCTCACGTAAGCGACAGTGGATTCTGGGTAGGAACTTCTCTGTTTAACCTGGATACCAAGCAAGGCTTGAAATACATAACGCTTCTTGGATCTGTCTGTGGTGTGGTTTGCTTGGTTGTGGCATCCCTGCTGCTTCTGGTAGGAATTATTTAAGACTTAAAAAGGATTTAAGACTTAAAAGAATGGTGGCGCCTGCCCTGCATTGCCTGATTTTCGGACAGTGCAGCGGCAGGCGCTTTATATTGTGAGAGAAAGGAAACCCTATATTATGAGTATTGCGATTGATCTTTCCGGGAAAAACGCCATTGTTACCGGGGGTGGCGACGGAATCGGAAAAGTGACGGCAAAGCTGTTGGCTCAGGCCGGAGCCAACGTGTTTATCGCGGATCTGAATCTGGAAAATGCAGAGAAAACCGCCGAGGAGATTCGGGCGGGGGCTGGTGTGCAGGCATATTGCTGCAAGTGCAATGTGGCGGTAAAGGCAGAGGTGGATGCCATGGTGGAGGAAGCCGTAAAGGCCATGGGCGTCATTGATATTCTGAATCATATTGCGGGAGTATCCAAAAAGGTGGATTTTATGGATATGACAGAGGAGCTCTATGATTTTGTCATGGATATAAACACCAAGGGAACCTTCTTTGTGGACCAGGCTGTCCTGCGGGTGATGATACCCAACAAAAAGGGGAAGATTGTGAACATGTCCTCCATGTCGGGGAAGGAAGGCTATGCCACCAATGTGGCTTATTCGGCCTCTAAGTTTGCGGTGACAGGCATTACCCAGGCAGTTGCCAAATACGCAGCGCCCTACAATATCAATGTGAATGCGGTCTGCCCGGGCATTGTCCGGACCCAGATTTGGGAGGGATTTCTGTCTCAGACCCGGGAGCAGGGCGGCGATGCGGAGGCCTACTGGGAGGAGCGGATTTCCGCCATTCCCCTAAAGCGTCCCCAGACTCCGGAGGATATTGCCAGAATGTTTGTGTATCTGTCCTCGGATTTTGCGGACAATATGACAGGCCAGGGCATCAATGTAACAGGAGGATTGATCCTTCACTGATGCTTAAACTGGCAGGGACCGGCAGAGGCGATTTTGGGAAGGCTGTTGGATCCAAAGGAAACAGAATATAAAAGAGAAAGAGCCCCTTGGCATGGCACAGGCATGGTCTGTGCAGCCGGGGCTCTTTTTTACCGGACCTTGTCATATGGAAAAACGGAAAGAGGCGTCCTCCTTACAGCGTGGTGATCTCCACCTGTGGCAGCAGCTCCTCCAGATCCTCCCTGGAGGTCAAAAGTGTCCCCTCCAGGCGGACAGATCCGCCGGCGGCCGCCATGGCATAACGAAGCATGGCCTCCGGTCCCAGCCGGCGCCGGATAGCGTAGCACATACCAGCCACCATGGAATCCCCGGCGCCGGTAAGGCCCTTGGCCTCCAGGGGAAGAGGAGCGGCCCGGTAGGCGTGATCCTTATCTACCAGCAGAGCGCCGTCACTGCCCATGGAAATACAGATGTAGGAGATTCCGCTGTCCACCAGGTTTTGGGCAACCTCCAGGGGGCTCTTGCCTGCCCGAATCTCTTTTTGGAAGGCCTGCTCAAACTCAAAGGCATTGGGCTTAATGAGATAGGGCTTTTCCTCCAGGGCCAGCAGAAAGGGCTCTCCGGAAGCGTCCAGGATGGTTTTTACATCCTTCCGGTGAGCCATGCGGATAAGCCTTTGATAGATATCCGCTGGAACGCCGGGTGGAATGCTGCCGCTTAGGACCAGGAGATAGGCCTCATCCAGAACAGCCTCCACCTTGTCCAGGAGAATGTCCACGGCCCTGGCCGGTACGGTGGGTCCCGCCTCGTTGATCTCGGTCATAACCTGGCAGGATTCGTCAAAAAGCTTTACATTGGTGCGGATTTCTCCGTCCGTGAGAACGAAATCCTGGGAAAGTCCCCGCCGGTTTAGCACCTGATCCAGCATTTGGGCATTTCCCCGAAAATTCAGTCCCATACAACGGGTCTGGACCTGTAAACGGGAGAGCACAGTGCTTACATTGATACCCTTTCCCGACAAGTCGCTCCGGGTGCTTTTTACCCGGTTGTAGGCTCCAATGGAAAGCTTTGAAAGATAAATGGTTTTGTCAATACATGGGTTTAGGGTGACAGTTACAATCATGGGGACCTCCTGTGGGGATGCCCTCTCTCGCCGGTGCGCGCCCTTGGGAAGAGAGGATGCCTTTGCAGAAACGGGAAAGCGTTATCCACGCCGAACCCATTTGCCAAACAGGGTCCTCTTGTAGTTGCGCAGCTCTTCCTTGGCTTTGGGGAAATTTCCCGCCTTTTGCAGGTAGGTCACGCCTGTGGGGATATCCTCTGCCACGCCGCCCAGGCCCCGGGCATAGATAACACCCCGCATGTAATCCGCTTCCTCATTGCTCCGATTCACATAACTGAGAAACTGAAAAGCCTGCCTGTAATCCTGGGGAGTGCCCCATCCGTTGAAGCAGCACTTAGCCAGGTAGAAGGCGCCCCATTTGCTGTCCTGCCTGTAGAAGGCGGTGGACAGATATTCATAGGCTTTGGCATAGTCCTGGGGCACACCGTCCCCTAAAAAGTATGCCTTTCCCAGCAGGTTGCAGGCCCCGGTATAAATGGGATCCCGTGCCAGCTCCCGCTCAAAGCAGGAAACTGCGTAGGAGGCGTCCTTGACTGTGCCCTCCCCGGAAAAATAGCAGCGTCCCACGTCGTACCATGCGCCGGGATGGCCTCCCTCGGCGGCCTTTTTATACCACTGAAGGGCCTCCTCCTTCCGCCCTGCCTTGGTGAGCTCGTCGGCGTAGATGGCCTGATCAATGGGGTGGCCGTACTCCGCGCCTATGCGCCACAGATCCCGGGCCTTTTCCGGCTGGGGAGGGATAATATCCTCGTCACCCTTTTCATAGTATTGGTTGAGATTGTTGGCGGCAAAATACATACCGCCCCGGAAGGCTTTCCAGAACCAGTCCTCACATTTGGAAATATTTTCTTTTAAATAGGCTTTGAAGGCCTCGTGGCTGGGGAAGGAATTCCGGTCCTTCTTGTAGATTCGCAGAAAATCCCACCAAAAATACACATTTCCCACCACATACTGGGAAAAGGCATCGCCACTCTGGGCCAGCGCCTCTGCCTGCAGAAGGGCCTCCTGGAGGCTGGCAAAGGGCATTTTCTCCTCCATGGAAGGAGATAACTCCCCGCTGCGCAGGGCCACCAGAACTCCAAGAGCGCTTCCCTGCTCCACAGATTTGTGAAGAAAGTGGATCGCCTTGTCGTCGTCCTCCAGAAAACCATGGCCTGCCCACACATATTGCCGGCCGCAGTAGCACCGGGCCAGGATGCAGCTGGCATCCCCATCTCCCTTGGCTGAGGCTCTCTCCAGCAGGGCCAGGGCTTCCTTTCCGCGGCCGGTGCGCTCCTTGTAGTAAATGTCTTCAAGGGCCTGCTTTACTTCATTGCTCAAAACAGCTGCCATAATGTTCACTCTCCTTTGCCCCTATTTTATCAGTCTGGCATAGGATTGTCCAGATTTTCTCTGAGAGGATTTCCGTGTGTAAAGTGTATGCAAAGGCGAATGTATGATAATTCATTGTGGGGCTACGAAATTCAATCGGCAAAAAGCGCAGTGGACAGATACCGATCACCCGTATCCGGAAGCAGGGCTACAATGGTTTTGTCTGCATTTTCCGGCTGTTTGGCCAGGGCGATTGCCGCATAGACTGCTGCACCGGAGGAAATTCCCACCAATACGCCTTCCTTCCGTCCAATGCGTTTTCCTGTGGCAAAGGCATCTTCGTTGGACACGGGGAAAACCTGGTCATAGACATGGGTATCCAGCACATCCGGGACAAAGCCGGCCCCGATTCCCTGAATTTTGTGGGAGCCGGCCCGGCCCTGGCTGAGCACGGGAGAGTCTTTTGGCTCCACGGCCACGATCTTTACGGCGGGATTTTGTTCCTTTAGGTATTGGCCCACACCGGTGATTGTGCCGCCGGTGCCCACGCCGGCCACAAAGATATCTACCCTTCCGTCGGTGTCTGCCCAGATTTCCGGGCCAGTGGAAGCTTTGTGGGCAGCGGGATTGGCAAGATTCGCAAACTGACCGGGAATAAAGCTATGGGGCAGCTCCCGGGCCAGCTCTTCGGCCCTGGCTATGGCGCCCTTCATGCCTTTGGCTCCCTCCGTTAATACCAGCTCGGCGCCATAGGCCCGCATAAGCTGCCGCCGTTCCTGGCTCATGGTTTCGGGCATAACGATGATAATGCGATAGCCTCTGGCTGCGGCCACAGAGGCCAGGCCAATACCGGTATTGCCAGAAGTGGGTTCGATAATCACAGACTGAGGCGTGAGCTGGCCGCTGGCTTCTCCCGCGTCAAGCATGGCTCTGGCAATGCGATCCTTTACCGATCCGGCAGGATTGAAATACTCAAGCTTTGCCAGAAGCCGGGCCTTTAGATGCTCCTCCTGTTCTATGTGTGAAAGCTCCAGCAGAGGCGTTCTTCCGATTAGCTGATCAGCAGATGTATAAATATTTGCCATGATAAGTTCCTCCTTTTTATCTTTGTGCAACCGCGGCAAAGCCCTGGGCCAGATCCGCCAGGATATCGTCGATATGTTCTGTACCCACAGAGAGGCGGATGGTATTGGGCCGGATGCCCTGTTCCGCAAGCTCCTGGGCGGTGAGCTGAGAATGGGTGGTGGTAGCCGGGTGAATGACAAGACTTTTCACATCAGCCACATTGGCCAGGAGGGAGAAGATTTTCAGATTATCGATAAATCTAAAGGCTTCTTCCTGACCGCCCTGAATGTCAAAGGTAAAGATGGAGGCGCCTCCCTTAGGAAAATATTTTTTATACAGAGCATGATCCGGGTGCTCCGGCAGGCTGGGGTGATGGACCCTTTCCACCTGGGGATGGGAGGCCAGATATTTCACCACCTTCTTTGCATTTTCCGCATGGCGCTCCAGGCGAAGGGACAAGGTTTCCACTCCCTGTAAAAGCAGAAAAGCGTTAAAGGGAGAAATTGTGGCCCCGGTATCCCGGAGGAGAATTGCGCGGACATAGGTGACAAAGGCAGCCGGACCTGCGGCATCCACAAAGGAAACGCCGTGATAGCTGGGATTTGCCTGGGCAATGGCAGGATATTTGTCCCCGGCCCTCCAGTCAAAATTCCCGGAATCGACAAGAATGCCTCCCAGGGTGGTACCATGGCCGCCGATAAACTTGGTGGCAGAGTGAACGACAATGTCGGCCCCATGCTTGATGGGCTGAATGAGATAAGGGGTGCCAAAGGTATTGTCAATGACCAGAGGCAGTCCGTGCCGGTGGGCAATCTCTGCAATGGCGTCAATGTCCGGAATATCACTGTTGGGATTTCCCAGGGTTTCCAGATAGATGGCCCGGGTGTTGTCCTGGATGGCATGCTCCAGCTCCTCCAGGTTGTGGGCATCCACAAAGGTGGTGGTAATGCCGTAGTGAGGCAGGGTGTGAGCCAGGAGGTTATAGCTGCCTCCATAGATGGTTTTCTGGGCCACAATATGGCCGCCGTCCGGGGCAAGGGCCTCGATGGCGTAGGTGATGGCGGCTGCTCCGGAGGACAGGGCAAGCGCGGCTACGCCTCCCTCCAGGGCAGCGATGCGCTTTTCCAGCACATCCTGAGTGGAGTTTGTTAACCGGCCGTAGATATTGCCGGCGTCAGCCAGGCCAAAGCGGGCCGCCGCATGTGCGGAATCCCGGAATACATAGGAGGCTGTCTGGTAAATGGGCACGGCTCTGGAATCGGAGGCAGGATCCGGCGCCTCCTGGCCCACATGCAGCTGCAAAGTTTCAAATTTATAGTTACTCATGGAAAAATTCCCCCTTTCTTGAACTTGTTGGAAGTATAAACCTATTAACCTACTTTGTCAATAGGTATTTAGAAATTTCATTGAATTCCTACTTACCCTGTAGTATAATAGGTAAAAAGGAAGGTGATAGGTATGATGATTTCCACAAAGGGCAGATATGCCCTCCGATTTTTGATTGATATTGCAGAGAATCAGGCAGAAGGCTATGTACCCTTGAAGGACGTTGCAAAAAGGCAGGAGATCTCGGAGAAATATTTGGAGATTCTTGTAAAGGGGCTGATAAAGGGCGGCTTCCTTACGGCTTTGCGGGGGAAAGGCGGCGGATACCGTTTGAGCCGGGCGCCGGAGGAATATAGCATTCGGGAGATTCTTGCATGGATGGAGGGCCCTCTGGTTCCGGTTGCCTGTCTGGAAGGGGGACAGACATGTCCCCGGATGGAAAAGTGCCGTACCCTGTCCCTCTGGAGGGGATTGGATCAGGTGATCACCCAGTATTTGGAGCAGTTTACGCTGGCGGATTTAATCAGGCAGGAGGAAATCTGCAATTATGTGATCTAAGGTGCAGGCCCTTATTCGCGAAGGAGAAATTCCCTTCTTCTCTTTAGACTTGACGCTATATACCGAACGGTATATAATAGGTACAGAGGAATAAGATGGAAAAACGAGAAGAGATTTTAGAGAATGCGCTGGAGCTGTTTTGCGACAGAGGCTATGATGCGGTGGGAGTTCAGGAGATCGCGGAGCGGGCCGGAGTGACAAAGCCCACGCTGTATTATTATTTTAAAAGTAAATACGGACTTTTGCAGGAGCTATTGGAGCGGGGGTGCGCCCCCTTTTTGGAGCGGCTGGAGCAGGCCACTGCTTATGAGGGGGATTTGCGGGGGACTTTGTGCGCCTGTGCCAGGGCTTTTATGGATTTTGCCAAAAGATCCCCCCGGTTTTATGACCTGCTTTTTTCCCTGTTTCACTATCCCAGGGAGAGTGAGCCCTATCGCTGTGCCCGCCCCTATGTATTGCGGCAGCAGCAGCTTATCCGGAATATTTTTGAGGCGGCAGCGGCTCAGCTGGGAAATATGCGTGGCCGGCAGCGGCAGTTTGGGCTGGGCTTTTGCGGTCTGGTTCATTATTTTATAGAAATGAAATTTGAGGAAGGCAGGGAGGAGAATCTTTGCGTCTCCGATGAAGAAATTTATTCCCTGGTACATCAGTTTATGCATGGAATTTACTCCTGATGGGAAGGGTGTTAGGAGAAAGACATAGAGAAAAAGGAGAGTGAACGATGAGTAAATGGTATGAGGAAGCGGTGTTCTACCATATGTACCCTTTAGGACTTGCAGGAGCGCCCAAATACCAGGAGAGCGAGGAGACGGTACACCGTTTTTTGGAGCTGGAGAAGTGGATTCCCCATATGGCTGAGCTGGGATGCACGGCGGTCTATATCGGGCCCCTGTTTGAGTCCAGCAGCCATGGATACGATACCCGGGACTATAAGCGAGTGGACCGCAGACTGGGAAGCAATGAGGATTTTATTCGGTTTGTAAAGGAATGCCATGACGCCGGCGTGCGGGTGGTGGTGGACGGAGTTTTCAACCACACGGGACGGGAATTTTTTGCCTTTCAGGATTTGAAGAGGAACCGGGAGGCCTCTCCCTACCGGGATTGGTATCGGGATGTAAATTTCGGGGGAGACACCGGCTACCATGACGGCTTCTGGTACAGCGCCTGGCACAATTATTTTGAGCTGCCGGCCCTGAATCAGTGGAATGGGGACGTGAGGCAATACTTGTTTGATGTGATCCGCTTCTGGATCCGGGAATTTGACATTGACGGCATCCGGCTGGACTGTGCAGACTGTCTGGATTTCCAGTTCCTCCGGGAAATGCGGGAGATGACGGCCCGGGAAAAGGAGGATTTCTGGCTTATGGGAGAGGTGATCCACGGGGATTACGCCCGGTGGACGGAAAACGGCCTGCTGCATTCTGTGACAAACTACGAGCTCCACAAGGGGCTGTACTCAGGACATAATGACCATAACTATTTTGAGATTGCCCACACCATTCGCCGGCAGTTTGACGAAAACGGAGGAATCTACCGGGGAAGAAGGCTCTATTCCTTTGTGGACAATCATGATGTGGACCGCCTGGCCAGCAAGCTGCATAAGCCGGAGCATTTAAAGCTGGTCTGGAGCCTTATGTTTACCCTGCCCGGAATACCTTCCATCTACTATGGAAGCGAGTGGGGGATTTTGGGAAAAAAGGAAGGGGGCAATGACGACCCCTTACGCCCCTGCCTGCGGCTGGAGGATATGGAGGCGCAGGCGCCTCATCCGGAGCTTATTTCCCTGATTCAAAGGCTGGGGGCCCTGAAAAAGACTCAGCCAGCCCTGACAGAGGGGGCTTACCGGGAGCTGCTTTTGCGGAACCGTCAGTATGCCTTTGCCCGGGTGCTGGGAGACACGGCAGTGGTGACGGCGGTAAACAGCGACGACCAGGGCGCAGAACTGGTGTTTGCTTGTCCGGTGGGAACGGAGAGCGTTGTAGAGGTATTGTCCGGAAAAGGGATTTCCATAGAAAACGGCACGGTGCGGGTTTCCCTGGGAGCCAATGAGGGCGTGGTATTTGTGGCAGGAGCCGGGGCAGCCAGGGAGAGCTCCATGCGCCAGGCCATAGAGACACAAACGGTTGATAAGGCAAAGACCCTGTCAGAACCTCAGGGGGAGCCTACGTGTCAGGCTACAGAGCCGATACGGCCGGCCGAGGAGAAGCCGGCGCAATCACCGGAGCCGATCAAGGAGAAGCCAGTGCAATCATTGGAGCCGGCCAGGGAGGAGCCGACACAATCATCGAAGCCGATCAAGGAGGAGCCGACGCCGGCCCCGGAGTTTACGAAAAAGCAGGCATCTCCCGGAAGCCTGGAGCGGCAACGGCTTCGGGCCCTGAGCGGTTCCATGTACAATGACCTGACGCCGGAGCTTATAGCGGCCCGGGAAAAGGCGGTGCTTCTTGCCAATGCCTATAATGAGAGCTTTGGCAGGCCAGAGGAGGAGCGCCGGGAGCTTCTTTCCAGGCTATTGCAGTCTGTGGGAAGAAATGTGCATTTTGAGCCCGTGTTTCGCTGCGAGTTTGGCTACAACATCTCCATTGGAAATGATTTTTATGCCAGCTTTGACTGCATAATGCTGGATGCCGGGGGAATCACCATCGGGGATCATGTGCTGTTTGGGCCCCGGGTTGGGATTTATACCTCCAACCATGCCATGGATGCCGGGGAGCGGGCGGCCGGCGCCTGCTATGCAAGGCCGGTGCGCATAGGAAATCATGTGTGGATCGGGGCCGGCGTGCATATCAATCCAGGCGTGACCATTGGAGATAACGTTGTCATTGGTTCCGGAAGCGTGGTGACAAAGGATATTCCGGCCAATGTCATGGCAGCCGGGGTACCCTGCCGGGTGATTCGGGAAATCACGGAGGCGGATAAAACCGGATATTCTGTTTTTAATTAGCTGCTGTCCGTGCAAGACCCGGAAGCATTTTCGGACGTGTAATAAACGAAAATGTTTCCAGATGCTGGGGGCTTGGATGGACTGCAGCGGAACTTTAAATACAATAAGAAATATACAAAATAAGATAAAAGGTGATGGAAATGGAAGAAAAGAGCAGAAAGGATATGGAGGACATGGGAAAGGGGAAAAAGACTGCGTCCGCCAGGCAGGCAGGCAGAGCCAAGGCAGCAGGAAAAGCCGGGACGGCCAAAGGAGCAGGCAAAGCCAAGGCAGTCTCCGCCAGGAGCACAGACAAGACAAAAACCACAGGCAGGAATACTGGAGCCAAGACAGCGGTCAAGGGCACGGGAAAAGGGAAGGCTGCTTCCAAGCTGCCGGAGTGCTTTGTATCGGATCTGGATCAGTATCTCTTCGGACAGGGAAATCACTATGATATTTTCCGAAAGCTGGGAGCGCATCTCACAGAGGTGGAGGGAAAGAAGGGCGTGCACTTTGCGGTTTGGGCCCCCCATGCTCTCCGTGTGATGCTTATTGGAGAATGCAATGGCTGGGACGGAAAAGAGCATGAGATGAAGCGCCTGGAGCCCCTGGGCATCTATGAGATTTTTGTGCCCGGAGCCTGGGAGGGAATGCTGTATAAATACCAGATCGAGGGAGCCGATCATGCCATGCATTACAAGGCAGACCCCTATGCCTATGCCTCGGAAATGCGGCCGGGAAATGCCTCCAAGGTGGCAGATCTGGAGAATTATTCCTGGGGAGACAAGGCCTGGATGGAAAAGCGCAAGGGATTCCAGATGAAGGAGCAGCCCATGGCTATCTACGAGGTGCATCCGGGCTCCTGGAAAAAGCATCCCCATGGACCGGAGGAGGACGGCTTCTATAATTATCGGGAGCTGGCTCACAGCCTGGCAGACTATGTGAAGGAGATGGGCTACACCCATGTGGAGCTTATGGGCATTGCGGAGCATCCCTTTGACGGCTCCTGGGGTTACCAGGTCACGGGCTACTATGCCCCCACCTCCCGATATGGATCTCCCAAGGATTTTATGTACCTGGTGGATTACCTACACAAGCAGAAAATCGGCGTAATTCTGGACTGGGTGCCGGCCCACTTTCCAAGGGATGCCCATGGATTATCCTGGTTTGACGGAGCGCCTTTGTATGAGTATCCGGATCCCCGGAAGGGAGAGCACCCGGACTGGGGCACTAAGATTTTCAACTACGAGATGAGTGAGGTGAAGAACTTCCTCATTGCCAATGCCCTCTACTGGGTGGAGCAATTCCATGTGGACGGCCTGCGGGTGGATGCCGTGGCCTCTATGCTGTATCTGGACTACGGAAAGCAGGACGGTCAGTGGGTGCCCAATATTTACGGGGGAAATAAAAACCTGGAGGCCATTGAGTTCTTTAAGCATTTGAATTCCGTGCTTTTGGGCCGGAACCAGGGGGCCATGATGATTGCGGAGGAATCCACGGCCTGGCCACAGGTAACGGATAAGCCGGAGAATGATGGCCTGGGATTCTCCTTTAAGTGGAATATGGGCTGGATGAACGACTTCCTGGAGTACATGAAGCTGGATCCTCTGTTCCGCAAAGGGGCCCACAATCTTATGACCTTTGCCATGACCTACGCCTACAGCGAGAATTATGTTCTGGTGCTGTCCCACGATGAGGTGGTGCATCTGAAATGCTCCATGATCAATAAGATGCCGGGG
Source organism: uncultured Lachnospiraceae bacterium (assembly GCA_947574135.1). Classification (GTDB taxonomy): domain Bacteria; phylum Bacillota; class Clostridia; order Lachnospirales; family Lachnospiraceae; genus RGIG4284. The sequence continues at coordinate 28,941 of CANPIM010000004.1, read as the reverse complement.
CTCTACGACGATAAGTTTGCCAACCTGAAGGTGGCCTATTCCTTTATGATAGGGCATCCGGGAAAGAAGCTTCTGTTTATGGGCCAGGATTTTGCCCAGTTCCAGGAGTGGAGCGAGGCCCGGGAGCTGGATTGGTACCTGCTGGGAGAGGAAAAGCATCAGCAGATGCAAAATTATGTAAAGGCCCTGTTACAGCTTTATCGGAAGCGTCCGGCCCTGTATGAGCTGGATTGTGTGCCCGAGGGCTTCCAGTGGATCAATCCCAACGATTGTTTCCGGAGCATCTTCTCCTTTGTGCGCCGCGGAAAGTCCGGGCGGAAGAATCTGCTCTTTGTGTGCAACTTTACTCCCATGGCCCGGGAGGATTACCGGGTGGGCGTGCCCAAGAAAAAGCAGTATAGGTTGGTGCTTGACAGCGATGCGGCGGAGTTTGGAGGCTCCGGAACCGAGAAGCCGGAGATTTACAAGGCAGCAAAGCAGGAATGCGACGGCTTCGCCTATTCCTTTGCCTATCCGCTTCCGCCCTATGGAGTGGCAGTGTTTGAGTTTTAGAGAGAACGGACTTGTATAAGCTTGAATAAGCTTGAGGGAAGCAATGACCTGTAGCGAACAGGAGATTGCTTCCCTCAAATTTGTTAAATTTTGTTGATTTTCTGTTTTATTGAGCTTATTTCAAACGGCTTTTTAACCGGTCCTCAGCCTTGGTTACGTCCGTATCCAGGGCCTGGGCCCGAAGGGCATCCAAGTGCTCCAGGTTGTGCACCTTTTGCTCATCCTGCCATTCTCTGTTAAAGTCACCGGAGCGAATGGACTCGTAAGCGTCCTTCAAAAAGCCCCGGATCATTTGGCTGTCAGCTTCTCCAAACCGTTTCAGCTGGGCGTACTGGGCAGTGTGAGAGTGGAGGCAGAGCTGGCGGAACAGTCCCCGCTCGGCCGCCTGCTCCCAAAGGAATGCCATCTCCTTGGAGAGGTAGGCCTCTGTCAGAACAGCCTCCTCCGGATGTCCCATCTCCACCTCCAGGCGGAAAGCCTCCGCAAACACCTTGTATACAAGGGGCAGAACGCCAAGCTCTGTCATAAGATCCAGGTAGGTCTCATCATTGATATTGCCCTCGATAACGCCCTTTTTGGTTGCGCCAATGGCCTTGCAGAGAGCCTTTCCGTACTCCAGGGCCTTTCCGCTGGCATCCTGAGCCACAGCCACAAAGGACGGATAGCCCTCGCCGCTTACATACATCTCCCGAACCCCCTGTCCCAGCATTCTGGGAGCAGCCATTACCACATCCGAATCCTGGGGAAGCTCGATATTGTGGTAGGTCAGGTTATAGCCGGAGGCGAAATTCAGAAGCACGCCCTTCTTAAAATAAGGCTTCATCTGGGTGTTGTAAATCTCCGGGCAGGCTTCGTCCGGAAGAAGCACAAAGATAATATCTGCCTTGGCTGTGGCCTCCTCAATGGTATATACCGGAAAGCCGTCCTCCACGGCCTGATCGTAGGATTCATCCTTCCGGTTGCCCACGATCACCTGCTTTACGCCGGAATCTCGCATATTCAACGCCTGAGAGCGTCCCTGATTGCCGTATCCCAGAATAGCGATACATTTGTCTTTTACCAGATTTAAATCTGCATCCTTGTCATAATAGATATTTGCCATTTCCAATCTCTCCTGTTTGATGTTTATTTTGTTTTGATTCGGCCAAATCATATTTCCAGAAAGCAGTTTGCATCTGCCTGATAATTGCAGTATAATGGATTTTGAAAGTAACTTCTACCTTATCCATGACAAGAAATGTTCTAAAAACGACAATACGGGAGAAAGCAATGGTTTCAGAATTAATCTGGATGCAGCTGGCGGCGGATCAGCAGAAAAGGCAGGAGCATGAAAAGCCGCAGTTTCCCTGCAGCGCCTATTACACAGACTGGCGCAAAGGGGAGAGGGAGGGGGTTCCCTGGCACTGGCACCGGGAGCTGGAATTTATGATGGTAGTAAGGGGATATGTTCAGGTACAGTTTGGGGGGAAAAGGGCTGATCTGAGAGAGGGAGAGGGGTTTTTTTGCAATACCCGGGCTCTCCATCGGATCTGGATGAAGGAAGGGGAGCCCTGCTGTGTGTACTCTCTGGTTTTTGATGCCCGTCTGATTTCCGGGGGACCGGGAACTGTTTTCGATGAAAAATATATATACCCTCTGGTTTCCGCCAAGGCTTTTCCGGGAGCCGTGTTTGTTTTGTCAGACAACAGACATGTGAAAATTCTGGAACATATGCGGGCGGCCCACCAAAGCTGCCGGCAGGAAGGGCAGGGGTATGAGTATGATGTGAGATATCATTTGGCCAAGGCTCTGTTGCTGATTTTGGAGGAAAACAGGGCTTGTCTGTCCGGGGGAGGGAAGGAAGAGCCTCAAATGGACCGGCTCCGCAAAATGCTGGCCTACATACATACCCATTACGCCTCGGGAATTACCGTGTCTCATCTGGCGGCTTCGGCCGGCGTCTGTGAGCGGGAGTGCCAGCGCTGCTTTCGAAGCTTTCTCCAGCAGTCCCCCATGGACTATGTGCGGCAGTATCGCATACAGATGGCAGGCAAGATGCTTCTGGAGACGGGAGCCCCCATATTGGATGTGGGGCTGGCTGTGTGATTTGCCAATCCCAGCCATTTTTGCAAGGTATTCCGTGATCAGATGCATTGCTCGCCTGCCCGGTTTCGAAAAAGCTTTTCCCATAGCCAGTAAGGGTGCTTAATCTGTGGTATCTTTTTTGGTGCTGTTGTTTCCGGCGTCTTTCCCTTCCGAGGCGCCGGTTTTTTCCTCTGGCTCCTCCCCGTCCTTTAGCTTTGCCTTTTCCAGAGCCGTCTTTATGGCATCCAGAATTACCATGGAGGTATATTGATTTTCCTCCGGATACGTGATATTATCCAGAGACTGGGAGCTGTAAATCTGGGTGGTCAGGTTCTCCAGAGCCGGCTGCATCAGGGGATACATGGTGGTAATGGTCTCATCCAGGTTTACCAGGCGGATCGAGGCTATGTAATCTTTTTCCACGGTTACTTCCAAATCAATGGAATTGCCCCCAAGCATAATGGAGGCCGTGTACAGGCCGGGACGGTACAGGCTTTGTTCCTCCTTTACCTCTACGGGTGAGGCAGGCTCTTTCCCCTTTCTTCCCGGAGCAAACATGGTGACCAGCAGGACAATCAGCAGGATTCCCAGCAGTACGAAGATGCCCGTATAGATTAATTCCTTCATGCGAAGGACTACGATTTTGGTTTTGGAGTTCATAGACGCCTCCTGAAATTGATTATTATAATGTATGAGCAAGGAAAGGGCTTTATGCCGCATAATTGCAGGGGCAGAGGTGAAAAATAATGGGAAAGTCGCCAAGGGATTTTCCCCTTTTGTGCTATGGCGCAGGGATTTTAAAGTAGGAGAAAAGCTATGAAACAATTTGGAAAACAGGTGATTCTGGATTATATGCTGATTTTTGCCGGAACAGGCCTTATGGCCTTTGCCATCAGCTCCATCTATGACCCGGCGGGAATGGTAACCGGCGGGGTATCCGGTCTGGCCATTATTATCAAGGATCTGACGGCCCCCTATGTGGAGGGCGGCATTTCCCTGGGTCTGACCAACCTGGTGTTAAATGTTCCCATTTTTGTGGTGGCGGCCAGGCAGCGGGGACTGGGATATATTGCCAGGACTCTGGTGGCTACCCTGGCTCTGTCGGCCTGGCTGGCCCTGCTGCCGGTGGTACCTCTGTCCCCGGGGGATTATGTGCTGACGGCCCTGTTTGGCGGAGTGATAAGCGGCGCGGGGATTGGGCTGGTGTTTTTGGCCCAGGCTACCACAGGGGGAACGGATCTGGTGGCTGCCATTATCCAGAAATACATGCCCCATTACACCATCTCGGACATTATGCAGGTGGTTGACGCCCTGGTGGTCATAGGAGGCGCCTTCCTCTTTGGCATCCATGTGGCCATGTACGCCATCATTGCCATCTATCTGGTTTCCAAAATCTCCGACGGCATTATTGAGGGCCGGAAATTCTCCAAGGCTGCCTTTATTGTCACGGAGGACCCGCCCAGGGTGGCCGCTGTGCTTATGGAGCATTTGGGACGGGGCGTTACAGGGATAGCCGCCACAGGCATGTATTCCGGCCAGACCCGGCAGATGCTCTACTGCGTGGTTTCCCGGCGGGAGATTGTGACGCTAAAGGGACTGGTCCTTCGGGAGGACCCCAAGGCCTTTGTGATTGTGACGGATGCCAGGGAGGTTTTGGGGGAGGGCTTCCAGGAATATTGTCCTTAGAAATATATGTGAACAATGCACAGAGAAAATATTTCCGGAAATTCCCAAAAAAGAGAGGAAGTGCATAAAAATATTTGTATTTCCTCTTTCTTTTTTTGTGGTTTTGCATTAATATATAAGTTAGGTATTTTCGTTTTGCTGAAAAATGGGGGATATTTTTTAGTGAAATTTCTAAAACGCAGGATTTGGAAATGCAGCGATATGCACAACGGTATATGAGCAAAGGAGCGGAGAGTTATGATTTCAAACCAGATACTTCAAAACACCATTGAGGGCTTAAAGGGAATTACGAGAATTGATCTGTGTGTCATTGATACGGAGGGGAAGGTATTGGCATCAACCTTTCCGGAGGCGGAGACCTATACAGGCTCCGTGCTGGCTTTCATTGATTCTCCTGCGGATAGTCAGGTGATCCAGGGCTATCAGTTTTTTAAGGTTTTTGATGAAAATCAGCTGGAATATATCCTGCTGGCTAACGGCGGCAGCGATGATGTGTATATGGTGGGGAAAATTGCTGCATTTCAGATTCAGAATTTGCTGGTGGCTTACAAGGAGCGGTTCGACAAGGATAACTTTATCAAGAACCTGCTCCTGGATAATCTGCTGCTGGTAGATATCTACAACCGGGCCAAGAAGCTGCATATCCAGACGGATGTGCGCCGGGGGGTATTTCTCATTGAGACCGGCCATGACAAGGACATCAACGCCCTGGAGAGCGTGCGCACTCTTTTTGGGCCCAAGTCCAAGGATTTTATCACGGCAGTGGATGAGAAAAATATTATTGTGGTCCGGGAGGTGGGTCCCAATGAGGGATACGGGGATCTGCATAAAACCGCAAAGGTGATCAAGGATCTGCTTTTGGGGGAGGGAGAGGAGTCCGTACATATTGCGTATGGAACCATTGTGAATGAGATTAAAGAGGTGTCCCGCTCTTACAAGGAGGCGCGGATGGCTCTGGACGTGGGCAAGATTTTCTTTGATGACAGGGATATCATTGCCTATAGCGCTTTAGGGATAGGACGTCTGATCTATCAGCTGCCCATTCCCTTATGTAAAATGTTTATTCGGGAGATTTTTGAGGGAAAATCCCCCGACGACTTTGACGAGGAGACTCTGATTACTATCAACAAATTCTTTGAGAACAGCCTGAACGTCTCGGAGACCTCCCGGCAGCTGTACATTCACCGGAATACCCTGGTATACCGCCTGGATAAGCTGCAGAAGAGCACGGGTCTCGATCTGCGGGTGTTTGAGGATGCCATTACCTTTAAGATTGCCCTGATGGTAGTAAAATACATGAAGTATATGGAGACTCTGGATTACTAAGCACATCAGGAGGAATGCACAAGAAATGATTGATTTGGACAATGTGACAAAGGCCTATGCCAAGGGTACCCACGCATTAAACGGGATCAGTCTGCACATTGATAAGGGAGAGTTTGTCTTTATCACAGGAAGCAGCGGTTCCGGAAAATCCACGCTCATAAAGCTTCTGCTAAAGGAGCTGGAGCCCACCTCGGGAACCATTAAGGTAAACGGGATCACCCTGGGGCGCATGAAGAACCGGGCCATTCCCAAGTATCGCCGCATGCTGGGGGTGGTGTTTCAGGACTTCCGGCTGTTAAAGGATCGAAATGTCTATGATAATATTGCCTTTGCCCAGCGGGTGGTAATCACCCCCACAAAGCAGATCCGGAAGAATGTGCCGGCCATGCTTTCTCTGGTGGGACTGGCGGAGAAATACAAGTCCTTTCCCCGGCAGCTTTCCGGAGGAGAGCAGCAGCGGGTGGCTTTAGCCCGGGCGCTGGTAAACAGTCCCAAGATTCTTCTGGCTGACGAGCCCACGGGAAATCTGGATCCCAAGAACTCCAAGGAGATTATGCGGCTTCTGGAGATTATTAACGAGCGGGGAACCACGGTGGTGGTGGTAACTCACAACCAGGAAATCGTAGACGAGATGAAGAAACGGGTCATTGTGCTGGATAAAGGCGTCATCGTGCATGACGAGCGACAGGCTGGGTATACGTATGCGGATTAGTACCATTGGCTACTGCCTGAAGCAGGGCCTTAAGAATATTTGGAGAAATAAGATGTTTTCCCTGGCGTCCATCGCCACCATGTCGGCCTGTATCTTTCTCTTTGGGATCTTTTTTGCCGTGGTACAGAATTTTCAGTCCATTGTGCGGGAAGCAGAGGAAGCCGTGACCATGATCGTGTATTTTGAGAAGGGGACCTCCCAGGAGATCATGGATGCTGTGGGAGAGGAGATCAAGACCCGGGACGGAGTGGCCAGCGTACAGTTTGTGACCCCGGAGCAGGCCTGGGATTCCTTTAAGGGGGTCTACTTTGCAGAGCGGCCGGAGCTGGCGGAGGGCTTTGCAGACGATAATCCCCTGGTGGATTACGCCCACTATGAGGTATACCTGAATGATGTGTCTCTGCAGGCGGATCTGGTGACATATATTGAATCCCTGGAGGGCGTGCGCCGGGTGCGGGCCTCCCAGGAGGTGGCGGATATTCTGTCCAACTTTAACCTGCTGGTGGGATATATTTCCATTGCAGTGATTCTCCTGCTCCTGTGTGTGTCCGTGTTCCTTATCAGCAATACGGTCACCATCGGAATCGCCGTGCGCAAGGAAGAGATTGCCATTATGCGGCTTATCGGGGCCACCAATTCCTTTATCAAGGCGCCCTTTGTGGTGGAGGGTATTTTAATCGGTCTCATTGGAGCTGCTTTGCCTCTGGGGCTTTTGTATTATCTCTACAATTCCCTTACCGGGTATTTGGAGGAACAGTTTAATCTTCTCACCGGATTTATGAAATTCCTTCCGGTGAATGAGCTGTTTGAGATTTTGCTGCCCACAGGCATGCTTCTGGGAGTGGGAATCGGATTTTTCGGCAGCTTCTTCACGATCCGCAAGCATCTGCGGGTGTAAAAAACAGAGATACCTTTGCAGGCAAGAGACAAAAGAGGATGGAAATGGGTAAAAACCAGTTTTTGAAGAGATGGAAGCCGGGGCTTTACCGGGGCATGGCTCTTTTGCTGCTGCCGGTTTTGCTGGCCGGCTTGCGGGTGTGGGCCACAGAGACAGAGGGAGGCGCCGTTATCAGTACGGGGGAAGAGGGCGGAAGCACTTCTGGTGACAGCGGAGGCGATTCTCCCGGTGGCAGCAGTGAAGGCGGCAGCGGTTCCTTTGGCAGCAGTGAAGGTGGCGGCAGCGGTTCTTCCGGCAGCAGTGAAGGCGGCAGCGGTTCCTCCGGCAGTGGGGAAAGCGGCTCTAAGGGTACCGCCAGGCCCAAGATCGACACCAGCGAGCTGGAGCAGAGGCGCAAGGATCTGTTGGATAAGATTGACAACATTAAAGACAGCATTGGCTCTGTAAAGGATCGCATTGAGGAGCTGGAGCAGTCCAAGAGCAATCTCCAGAGCTATATCAACAAGCTTGACGCGGAGGCCAAAAATCTGGGGGCAGAGATTGAGAAGGTGGAAGAAGAGATCCGCCAAAAGAAGGAGGACATTGAGGCCACGCAGCTGGAGCTTACAGAGGCCCAGAATACGGCAGACACCCAATATGAAAACATGAAGATCCGGATTCAATATATGTACGAAAACGGAAGCATGTCTTATCTGGAAACCATATTGACCTCCCAGAGCATTTCCGATATGCTCAGCAGAATTGATTATATTTCCCAGATGAATCAGTATGACAGAAACATGCTGGATGAATACATTGCCATCAAGGACAGTGTGGCGGCCTATAAAGTAGAGCTGGAGCAGCAGGAGGAGGAGCTGGAGACTCTGTCGGAGGGACTGGCAGAGCAGAAGGCGGCCGTGGATCTGCTGATCCAGACTAAGACCCAGGAGATTGCCAGTTATCAAAATCTCATCAATGAGGCCTCGGCGGATGCCAAGGATTATGAAAAACAGCTATTGGCGCAGGAAAAGGCTTTGGAGCAGGCGGAGGCCGCCATTGCGGCTGCAGCCGCGGCCAATGCAGGGGCCAATGACGGCGACGGAGGCGCCTCGGGCCTTATCTGGCCCTGCCCTGCCAGCCATCGGATTACCTGTGGCTTTGGAAACCGGGAAGCGCCCATTGCGGGAGCCTCCACTAACCACAAGGGGATTGATATTGGGGCTCCTTCGGGTTCGGCTATTGTGGCATCCAGCTCCGGGGTGGTGACAACGGCGGCTTACAGCAACTCTGCGGGAAATTACATTGTGATCTCCCACGGAGGCGGTCTGTCCACGGTGTATATGCACTGCTCCGCCCTGTATGTGTCTGCGGGTCAGCAGGTGAACAAGGGGGATACCATCGGGGCCGTGGGCTCCACCGGCTATTCTACAGGACCCCATCTCCACTTTGGCGTGATCAAAAACGGCACCTATGTGAATCCCCAGGGTTACGTGAGTTAACGGGCCGGTGGCTACATGGGAGGTATTGGACAGAAGAAAATTGCGTATGCTTATAAAAAGGAGCTAAGAAGAGGAATCTATGGACGAGCAGAATTTATTTCGAAAGGGTATTTTTTGCGGAATTGGTGCCACGCTTGCCGTGGTACTGGTTTTGTTTTTAGGCTTTCAGGTGTGGCTGTTTCCGGACGGGGGCCTGTTTTCAGGTCTTAGCAAAAAGGAGGAGGGGCAGTTGGACGTGACCAATGCCTCTGTATATGAAAAGCTGGAGGAAATGGAGGAGATTATCAACCAGAATTTTCTGGATGAGGTGGACCAGGAGTATGTGGAAAACTACCTGTATACAGGTCTGATCTACGGCTTGTCGGATCCCTACGCGGCGTACTATTCCGCCGAGGAGTTTGAGAGCCTTCTGGACAGCAGCAATGGCAGCTATTGCGGCATCGGAGCCATGTTTTCCCAGAGCATGCAGACGGGAATTATCAGTGTGGTAAAGGTTTACGAGGGATTCCCAGCCATGGAAGCGGGGATGCGGCCCGGAGACCTTCTCTATGCAGTGGAGGGAGTGGAGGCCACAGGTCAGGATCTTACCAAGCTGGTGTCAGAGATCAAGGGGCCGGAGGGCACCACCGTGCATTTGACTATGGTTCGGGACGGAGAACCGGAATATCTGGAGATGGATGTGGAGCGCCGTCCCATAGAGGTGCCCACGGTGGAGGCCGAGATGCTGGATGACCAGATCGGCTATATTGCCGTCAGCGAGTTTGACACTGTGACCAGCGGACAGTTTGAGGCGGCTATAGAGCAATTAAAGGGCCAGGGTATGCAGGGCCTGATTATTGATCTGCGGAACAATGGCGGCGGCGTGGTGCGGGCTGTAACAGCCATGGCGGATCTCTTGCTGCCGGAGGGCCTGATTGTCTACACGGAGGATAAGCACGGAAACCGAAGCGAGGTCTATTCGGATGCAGAGCATTCTTTTGATCAGCCTCTGGTGGTGCTGGTAAACGGAAACAGCGCCAGCGCTTCGGAGATTTTTGCCGGCGCCATCAAGGATTACGGGGTGGGAACCATTGTGGGAACCCAGACCTATGGAAAGGGAATCGTGCAGCAGCCCTTCCAGCTCAAGGACGGTACAGCTATAAAGCTTACCATATCCAAATATTACACGCCCAACGGAAACGATATCCACGATGTGGGCATTGCGCCGGATGTGGAGGTGGAGCTTGCGGAGGAGCTGCGTGGGAAGGCTGTGATTACCCATGAGGAGGATAATCAGCTGCAGACCGCCATGGATGTGATTCGGGAGAAGCTGAGATAAAAAGCCAGGGAGAGGCGAGAAAGGGAGCGTAAGAGGAGCCATGGAGATGTTTCATGAATGGTTGAATATACTGGTGGACGCAGCTATTTTGCTGTTTGAGTTTGTGGGAGTGCTGGTGATCATTGCCTCCGGCATTCGGGGGATTATAGATTATATCCGCCATGAGCCTCTCACCCGGCTGAATCTGGCCAAGGGCATGGCCATGGGGCTGGAGTTTAAGCTGGGCAGCGAGGTGCTGCGTACAGTGATTGTCCGGGAAATGTCAGAGATCATGATTGTGGCCAGCATCATTGCCCTGCGGGCCGCCCTAACCTTCCTGATTCATTGGGAGATTAAGAACGAGCAGGCGGAGCACAGGGAAGGATTGTAAAAAATTCCAGGAAGAATGGTTAAAAAAGGCCAGAACGTACAGGAAAAGGATCCTTTACGCGCTGGCCCTTTTTATACCCTTTTTATGCCTGACATCCGTAGGTTTTCCGTGCCACGCCAAGCTCCTCATTGGCGGGAATCACATGAATGGCGACAGGAGAGTCCGGGACAGAGATCAGGGCGTTTTCCGTGTAAGAAAGATTCTTAGCCAGATCCAGCCAGATCCCCATATGCTTTAAGGAATCGCAAACCTTTTGCCGGACAGTGGCGCTGTGCTCCCCGATGCCGCCGGTAAATACCAGGTGGTCAAGTCCTCCAAGCTCTGCATAGTAGGAGCCGATATAGCGGATAATACCGTTGCAGAATACGTCAATGGCCAGAGCTGCCCGGGAATTTCCCTGGTCCGCCGCCTCCTCCACCAGCCGCAGGTCATTGCTGACCCCGGAAATGCCCAAAAGGCCGCCCCGTTTGCTTAGGCCCTCCAGAATCTCATCCAGAGACAGCCCTTCCTTTTCCAGGAAAGGAATGATAAAGGGATCCATATCCCCGTTTCGATTGGACTGGATAAGGCCGGCCTGGAGGGAGAGGCCAAAGCTGGTGTCCACACTCTTTCCGTTGTCAATGGCGCAGAGAGAGCCGCTGCCTCCCAGATGGCAGGAGATAGCCTTTCCCGTGCTTCCGTACATCTCTGTCAGAGTGTCTGCCACATAACCGTGGGAGGCTCCGTGGTAGCCCAGCCGCTCAATGCCATACTTTTCATACCATTCGTAGGGAATGCCGTACATTTTCCGCTCCAGGGGAATGGTGGTGTGGAAGGCAGTCTCAAAGACGCCTACCAGCATGGCCTGAGGCGTCAGGACCTGGAACTGGCGAATGGCCTCCAGATAGGGAATATTGTGAGCCGGCGCCACCACCAGGTAATCCTCCATACCCTTTAAGACCGCCGGGGTCAGCTCATGGATGCCGTAGTGGCCCTTGGAGAGAACGGTCTTAAAGCCCACCCGCTCCAGCTCATTTAAGCTTTTGAGAACGCCCTTCTCCTGGTCCAAAAGACAGTCCAGAAACATCTGAATGCCCTGGGTGTAGGTGGGAATGCAGAGTCCCTCCCGGTAAATTTTATAGCCGTCCGGCTTTTTAAAGTGGTAGATGGCGCTGTCATGGCTGCCCACCCGTTCCACCTTGCCCTCGGCCAGAACCTGATCCCCAGGCATCTGGAAAAGCTTGAATTTTAAGGAAGTGCTGCCTGCATTGCAAACTAAAACCTTCATGAATTGTGCTCCTTTTTTCTTATTTCTGCGGAGAAATGTCCCGTGGAGGAAAACCGCTGCCGCAGGAGTTTTTGAACCTTTTTTTCAGTATAACGGATCGCGTAGAAAGACGCAAGAAATTGAGAAGGGAATTCCTAAGAAAATGAGGCGGAAAAAGCTTAACAGAATTTTAATTGCGCAATGGGGGGCTGGTAAGCTACAATAAGAGTAGATAAGGAAAGAGCCTTCTAAAGTGAGGCAAGACAGGACAGAGGAGGAACTGCTTGTTACATAATGCGCTGTTAAAGGAAAAGGTGAAGGAATCTGTGGCGGCTGTGCTGCCTATTACGGGAATTGTGCTGGCATTGAGCGTGCTGGTGGTGCCTTTGACACCGGGCGCGCTGGTGCTTTTTTTATTTGGCGCCCTGCTCCTGGTGTTTGGCATGGGCTTTTTTACCCTGGGTGTGGAGATTTCCATGATACCCATGGGAGAGGGCATGGGAGTGTTTATCAGCCGGCGGAAGCATATATGGGCGCCTCTGGCATTCTGCTTTGTGCTGGGGGTGGTGATCACCATGGCGGAGCCGGATCTCCAGGTCTTAGCCAATCAGGTGTCCTCCATTCCCAACCAGGTTTTGATATGGACGGTGGCCGTGGGGGTGGGAGCCTTTCTCATGTTCTCCCAGCTGCGTATGCTCTTAAAAATTCCCTTGTCCCATCTGCTGGTGATTTTTTATGGTCTGGTATTTCTGCTGGCAGCCCTGACGCCGGAGACCTTTGTGCCGGTTTCCTTTGATTCCGGGGGAGTGACCACGGGGCCCATTACCGTGCCCTTTATTATGTCTCTGGACGTGGGCATGGCCTCCGTGCGAAGCGACAGCCGGTCGGAGAGCGACAGCTTTGGCCTGATTTCCCTTTGCAGCATTGGACCGGTTTTGTCGGTGCTGCTTCTGGGAATTCTGTATCGGCCGGAGCAGGAGGCCCAGGGCCTGGCACAAATTCCCCTGGTGGAGACCACCCTGGATGCGGCGGCCAGCTTATCGGCTCTTCCATGGCCAGTGGAAGTCGCCCCTGGATGCTGATTCCGCCGGGAATGCTTATGGGATACTTTATCGTTAAAGCAGAGCCGGCGGTTCAGGTGCTCACCAAGCAGGTGGAGGAAATCTCCAACGGCTCCATCAGTCAGCACTCCATTCAGGTAAGTCTGTCCCTGGGAGTGGCGGTATCTGTGGGACTGTCCCTTTTCCGGATTCTCACAGGCCTATCCATTTTCTGGTTTCTCATACCGGGCTATGGGATTTCGCTTCTCATGACCTTTTTTGTGCCCCAGATTTTTACAGGCATTGCCTTTGACTCCGGCGGAGTGGCCAGCGGGCCTATGACAGCCACCTTTCTTCTGCCTCTGGCGCAGGGAGCCTGTGTGGCGGTAGGGGGAAATATTCTTACGGATGCCTTTGGCATGGTGGCTATGGTGGCCATGACGCCCCTGGTGACCATTCAGCTGTTGGGACTTTACGGAAAGCTGCGGCAGAGAAGCGGACGTCGGAGACTGCCGGTGTTTACAGCAGAGGCCGTGGAGGAGGGCATCCTGTATTTTGACTGACAGGGTGGTTTTTTGCAGAAGGAGAGGAAAGATTGAGCCAAAAGAGAGAGATTCTGAAATTGCTGGTGTCCATTGTGGAGCATGGGCAGGGAAAGTCGGTGATCCGGTTTTATGAGAAAAATCAGGTACAGGTGCATTACCAGAGCAAGGGCCGGGGGACCGCCTCCTCGGACCTGCTGGATGTATTGGGGCTTGGAGGCACGGAGCGGGACGTGGTATTCAGCCTGGCGGCGGGAAGCCTTTGTGACAGGCTGATGCGGCAGCTTCGGGGGGAGAGCGGGGAGGCCCTGCGGGTAAAGGGGATCGCCTTTCTCATGCCGCTCAATGCCATCAGCAGTATCCCGGGGGCGCAGCTTTTGCGGCAGGGAACAGGGGAACACAGAAACGGAGGAGACGGACATATGGAGCAGGAACGGGACAACAGCCTGGTTCTGATTGTGGTGAATCAGGGACACACGGAGGAAGTCATGAACACGGCCCGGGGAGCCGGAGCCAGAGGCGGCACCATTCTTCGATCCCGCTGGGCTGGTCAGGAGGAGGCAGCCTCCATTTACGGGATTCCTCTCCAGGCGGAGAAGGAGCTTATTGCCATTGTAGCCTCCAAGGAAAAGCGGAACGTGATTATGGAAACCATTCAGATGAAGCATGGAAGAGAGAGCGAGGCGGGAGCCATTCTCTGCTCCATTGGGCTGGAGGAGACGGTACGCCTGGGATGATAGAAAAATAACATATAAGGGAAAATAAGAATGGGCCAGTGTTTCCAAAGGGCGGTAACACTGGCCTGTAAAATAGTCTTTTTTCTCTATTGCTCCATCTGGCGTCCCAGAAACCCGGCTGCGGACAGAGCCAGCTTTTGCTCGGTTTCTCCCATTTTTGCCTTGGGGTCCTTGCTGAACAGGATAACGGCTCCGATGGCGTCTCCCTCACATAAGACAGGGCTGATGGTTTCTGCATAGCAATCCTCCATCTCCTCATTAAGAATACGTACATATTTGCGCTCGCCTGCATTGGCCTGGAGGCTTTCCCGTTCCTGGATAATATCTTCCAGCTGCTTGCTGATAGGCTTTCCCAGGTAATCCTTTTTGGCGCCGCCTGCAGCCGCGATCACCGCATCCCGGTCAGCCACACACACCATAAGGCCAGTGGTCTGGGCCAGGCTCTCCGCATACTGCCGGGCAAAAAGACCCAGCTCTCCAATGGGCGAATATTTTTTCAGAATGATCTCACCTTCCCGATCAGTAAATATTTCCAGGGGGTCTCCCTCCCGAATCCGGAGCGTTCTGCGGATTTCCTTGGGTATCACCACACGTCCCAGGTCATCAATACGTCTTACAATACCAGTCGCTTTCAATTCTTTTTCCTCCATCTTCCAGGAAACCTGGTGGTCTCCTTGTTCTTTATGGTCTCTGATGGAGTTATTATTTGTAAAAATTGGTGATTTATGCATGGGAAGCAGGCCGGAATGCTATTTTTGTCTGTTTTTTGCATCCTCGGATACAGAATATTTACAATTTAGAGACATGAGAGTTATACTGAAGGGGTAAAATGGAAGCAGAAAGGGTGGGAGAGGAAATGGATGAGCGCAGGATTCTGATTATTGAGGATGAAAAACCCATTGCGGATATTTTAAAATATGGCTTTGAGAAGGAGGGCTTTCTGGTGGAGTGTGCCCACACCGGAGGAGAGGGCTTTGCCATGGCCTGTCAGGAACCTCCGGATCTGGTGCTGCTGGACTGGATGCTGCCGGATTTAAGCGGGGTGGATGTATGCCGGATGCTGACAGAGCGGTATAAGCTGCCCATTGTCATGCTGACAGCCCGGGGAAATGTGGAAGATAAGCTTTACGGGCTGGAGTCCGGAGCCGATGACTATATTACCAAGCCCTTTGATCTGCGGGAGGTGGTAGCCCGCGTGCGGACCATTCTGCGACGGTTTGACAGGGCTAACGGCAACGGGGAGGAGGATCGCTGGCAATGCGGGGATCTGACTGTGGTGGAGCGGGAGCACAGTGTATACCGGCAGGGGGAGCTTTTAAATCTGACCCCAAGGGAATATGAGCTGCTTCTCTTCTTTTTAAAGCATCCCCGCCAGGTATTTACCAGGAGTGTGCTTCTGGACCGGATATGGGGATACGATTTTGCAGGGGATACCCGGACGGTGGATATCCATGTGCAGCGCATCCGCAAAAAGGCCGGGCTTGACGAGGCACTGGTCACTATTTTCGGAGTGGGGTATAAATATGTTCCGTAGGAAGGAAAAGATTCGGTTTGGCATTCGGATGCGCATGGCAGCCGGATTGCTGGCCGTGTTTCTGGCCGGAGGTCTGTTTCTATACTGGAGTATTCACACCCAGATTGCCCGAAGCCAGGAAAATCAGATTTCGCAGGAGCTCCAGGAGCTTCGGGAGAATACCCGGGTCTATGTGCGCCAGCTTTTGATTATGAACAATGCCAACAATGATGAGGAGAGCTATCGCCAGATTGCAGGAGATATTGCCCGGGAGCTCTACAGCTCCGGGGGCCGGCGGCTCAGTGTGTTGAACCAGGGGGGAGAATATTTGGACGGAAACCTAAGAGCCCAGGATCAGCTGCCAAAGGAGGATCTCAATCTGGCCCTGGACGGGGAGGCGGCCTTTACCATGACCTACCCTTCGGCCGATCAGCTGCTGGTTTATTTCTCCATGCCTGTGGAGATTGAGGGACGTACCGTGGGAATCATCCGCTATCAGGTGGACGAGTCCTGGCTGTATGTCCAGGGAAAAGAGACGGAATGGCTGGTATGCCAGACAGCGGTTGCCGTGTTTGGGGTTGTTTTGCTGGTGCTGCTGGTATTGCTGGGGCAGATGCTTCGCCCCATCCAGAAGCTGACCCAGGTATCCAGACAGCTCACCCGGGATTTAAGCCGGGAGGAGGTGGAGATGCAGATGCTGGCAGAGCTGGCAGATTCCCGACGCAGGGACGAGGTGGGAGAGCTGTCCCGGAACTTTCGGGTAATGCTGGAAACCATTGGCACCCAGTTTCGCAAGATGCAGGATGACCAGAAGCGGATCATAGAGCTTTTGGGCAGCAGGCAGGAATTCTATAATAATGTGACCCATGAATTGAAAACCCCTCTCACCACCATTCAGGGCTATGCCCAGCTTATGGAGGCGGATAAGGGACAGGATACCCAGCTGACGGATCAGGGTTTGCACCATATTCTCCAGGAGAGCACGAGGCTTCATCAGATGGTGCTCCAGCTCCTGGAAATGTCTGATAAGAGTATGTATATGGAGAAGCAGAGGCTGGACCTGGCAAAGACAGCCCGAAGTGTGGCAAAGGCTATGGCTATCAAGGCCAACCGGTATGGCATGGAGATCGAGACCCAGCTGCAGGGGGAGCTCTGGGTTATGGGGCTGGAGGAGCGGCTTCGCCAGGTGATTATCAATCTGGTGGACAATGCCATTAAATATGGGGAGAGCCACACCCCCATTCGGATTCAGGGCCTGAGCCGGGAGGGCTTTGTCCTTCTGTCCGTGTGGAACCAGGGGAAGGGGCTTAAGCCGGCGGAGAAAGCCCGGGTTTTTGAGCCCTTTTACCGCACGGATAAGACCTACTCCCGGGAGCAGGGCAGCGCAGGCCTGGGCTTGTCCATCTGTAAAAAGATTCTTCAGGAGCATGGAGGTGTGATTGGAGTGGAGAGTGAGCCGGGAGAGCAAACCATATTTTATTTCCGCCTGGGGGAGGCCCGGGAGGAAGAGAAGCCCTGAAGGCACAGGCATAAGGGGAGACGCAGAATTTTAGGATGGAGGTGCCAGGAGGATATTAGCGATGTGGAAGAAAAAAAACCGGGCTTTGCGGCTGCTGGCTTTGCTGTTATTGCCCGCTGTTCTTATGGGCTGTACGCCCCGGCAGAAAACCATACGTCTGCCGGAGAGCCAGGAGGTGGAGGTAGAGCAGGAGAATGCGTCCGGAGGCTTTTCCGTAAAGAGAATCTATACCTATGATTATGAGACGGGTCTTATGGAGGAGCCCAGCGCTTTTTTGTCTGACTGTGGTCCTCATGAGGTGAAAATTATCACGGCGCAGTACAGGGATACCGAAGGGGATGTATACGGGGATTTCTGGACTTTGAGCTGCCAGATGGTAGATTACCGGTATGGCTTTTATGATTCGGAAGGGGAGCTGCGTCTCTGGCATCCGGATGCTATGGGGGATCTGATCCCCCGGAGTATTAAGATTTCGCCCACAGGACGGGAGGCTTTGTTTTACGAGGGCAGTGATTTCTGGGGGAATACCCTGGTATGGCTGTGCGATTTTGAAACCCAGTCCAGCCGGCTGCTCTGCGAGACGGCCGGGGAGCTAAGCCAGGGAGGCATTCCCTCCTGGTCCCCAAGCGGCCGGTGGATGAGCTATGATATCAGGGGAATCAAGGAGGGAGCCCTTATTGAGCTGTATGATCTGGAGAAAAAGCCTGGGGAGGCCACAGGGGAGCAGGAGGGGGAGCTCACAGAGAAAAAGGGAATTTTGGGATTGGAGAATGAGAGCCTTCATGGACCGGACAGATATCTGGAGAATACAGAGAGGGACGAGCTGGGGACGGAGATTCTTTGCCAGGAGCTTTTTGACTGCTGGGAGGGAGCGGCCGGAGTTCTTAATTTTGTCTTTGACTCGGATTCGGAGATTCTTCGGGTCATAGCAAGATATCCCGTGTTAGGAGAACAGGGGCCCGATTGGGAGCTCACAGAAAATATAGAGTTTTATCTGTACTGGAAGCTGGGAAATGTCCTTCCCTATCTGGATTATCAGATAAATTGGGAGGAGCGCGCTCTCTATTATCTCGTAGGCTATGACCAGGTGGAGCGGCTTTGGATGGACGATTTTACCTCTGAGACGGCCCTTAGACTTTCCGACAAGGAGGAGATGCTTTTAGATTTTCTCCGGCTGGAGGACGGGAGCTTCCTGACGATTCAGGGCTCTGGCTATTTTATGGCAAATGAAAAACCGGCTAATGAGGAAGCGATAGGGAAACAGCTGAACCAGGATAGCCATGGCATAGGGCTGGCCAAGTTGCAGGAGCTGATGCAGACGGAGACTCTGAGCCTGTATTGGTATCCTGCCGGACAGCAGGAGGGACAGCTTCTCTACAAGGATTTGCACAACCTGATCCGTATGGAGTACGATGCCCAGAGCCGGCGGATTTTGCTGGAAACCTGGCAGGGGGACAATCTTTATGACGGAAAGCGCCAGTGTATGATACTGGAGTTATAGGGAAAGACAAGTAGGAGGAGGGAAAAGCACAGGGCTTTTCCCTCCTCCTTGGTTGTATTGCAAAATGGGATCATTGTCACAGGGATATCTCTGCCTTCAAGTCCTCCGGAAAATAGATTTTGTACCAGGTGAGAAAGGCGTAGATCGTCCAGATTTTGTAGTTGGTGCGCCCCTGTCCGCAGCCCTTCCCGTCTAGCAGCTCCTTTAGAGCCTCCGGCTGAAAGTATTTTTTGGCGGCCGGAGAGGAAAAGGCCTCCGCAAGCTTTTCTTTTCCCATGGCAGAGCCTAAGAAGGCGCCCAGGGGCACGGGAAAGCCCAGCTTTTTTCGCTGGCTGGTATCCCAGGGGAGATGCCTGGCGGCTACCTGGCGGAAGAGCTCCTTGGAGACCTGCCCTTTTTGTTTACAGACGGAGGGAAGGCTTCTGGCGGCCTCAAAGACCTTTCGATCCAGGTAGGGTACCCGGACCTCCAAGGAATGGGCCATGCTCATGCGGTCCGCCTTGCGCAGAATATCTCCTGGCAGCCAGTGAAGCAGATCAATATATTGCATACGGCTGGCATCGTCCAGATGCCTGGAATCCCGGTAATCCTCCTCCAGAAGCTTCTGGGGGGAGAGGGCACGGGTGCGGATTTTTAAAAGACGCTTGCGCTCCTTTTCCGTAAACAGATTCACATTGCCAATGTACCGCTCCTCCACGGTTTTGCTCCCCCGGATAAGGAAGCTTCGGCCCTTCATATTTGGCAGATGGCTGGCCAGGGTGGCCAGAGCCTTTCGAAGAGACAGGGGCAGCTTTTGATAGCCGCGAAGAGCATTGGGCTCACAATAGATGCGGTAGCCGCCAAAGAACTCGTCAGAGCCCTCCCCGGATACCACCACCCGCACCTTGCGGGCCGCCTCCCGGGAGACAAAATACAGGGCAACGGCAGAAGGGTCGCCAAAGGGCTCATCCATATAATACAGAACCTCTGGCACAGCATCCCAGAACTCCCGTTCAGAGATTCGTTTTCCGTTGTGCTCAAGTCCCAGCTCCTCTGAGAGCTCCTGAGCCAGGGGTACCTCATTGTAGCGGGAGGGATCACTTCCGAAGCCTACGGTAAAGGACTTGTCGCCAGTAAATTCTGCAGCGATAAGGCTGGAATCCACGCCTCCTGAGAGAAAGGTGCCTACCTCTACATCAGCAATCATATGGGTGTGGACAGATTCCTGTATGGCATTGTCCAGCTGCTCCTTTAAGGCCTCCCGACAAAGGGACTCGGCGTCAGCGTCTTTGTCCGGCGCGTGGGAAAGCTGGGGGGTAAGCTCCGGCGTAAAATACCGGCGCAGCTCCAGAACCACGGTGTCCTGGCGGAATTTCAGGAAATGTCCTGGCCGAAGCTGGTAGATGCCCTGAAAGAAGGTCTCATCCAGCACGGAATATTGGAAGGACAGATATTGCTCCAGGGCTTCCTCGTTAAGCTTTTTTTCATAGCCGGGATAGGCTAAAATGCTTTTGATCTCCGAGGCAAACACAAAGGTTCCGTTGATTAGAGCATAGTAGAAGGGCTTGATGCCAAAAAAATCCCGGGCGGCATAGATTTGCCGGCTGGTCTCATCCCAGATGGCAAAGGCAAACATGCCCCGGAGGTGATTTGTCAGATGCTCTCCCCACTCCTCATACCCATGGATAAGCACCTCGGAATCTCCCTGGGTGGAAAAGCGATGTCCGGCAGCTGTCAGCTCCCTGCGCAGCTCCTGATAATTATAAATTTCTCCGTTGAAAACAAGCACTTTATCCCCGGTTTCATTGGTGAGAGGCTGCATGCCGCTTTCAATATCAATAATGCTCAGCCGGCGAAAGCCCAGGGCCGCATGCCGGGAGGTCCAGGTCTGCCCCTGATCCGGTCCCCGATGCACCAGGGTAGCCATCATATGCTCCAGAATCTGGTCCTGGGTGGAAGCAGAACCGGAGGGAGGAAGGATTTCTTCCTGGGAGATATGGAGAGGGGTTCTGGTCTGTTCTATAAATCCACAAATTCCGCACATAAGCTGATTCTCCTTTTTTGTACTGTTTTTTGTACTGCTTTTTATGATTTTATTTTAGCAGGGGTATATTTCCCCGGATTTGCAAAAATGTATCTAAAGTGTAACAAGTTGTAACCAAGTGGTAAGAGTTTTTGTGGGCCATCCTTGGGCCATCCTGTGTAAAATGGACAAAACAGTGATATTTGTCATAAAGGACTTGCCAGAGAACATTGACAAAAGGTGGGATATTATGTAAAATTTTTAAGAATCAAGGGGGAGTTTCCTAAAACTTTTTATGAGGAGGGCTGAATGAGTACAGCGTATGATAGGGAGAATCCGGGCAGGCGTTTTTGCCCGGAATGTGGCCAGGAGGTATCCCCGGGAGGCAGCTTTTGCCCGGGATGCGGAGCCAGACTGGAGGAAGAGCCGGGGCCCAAGGAAGAGAGTTTTGCCTCGGGGAGCGAATGGAAAGGGGAAGCTTTTGAGCCGGAGACGGAAGAGCTTCAGGAGGAAAGAGCCGGGGAGGAGCTAGGGATCCCAGAGGAATGGAGAGGCCAGGAATCCGGTAAGGAGGAAGACGGGCCGAAGAGATCCCGGGGAGTTCCCTCCGGCCTTGCCACAGGATTTTTTTCGTTGTTTTTTATTCTTTTTGCTGCTATGCTGCCGGCCATAGCCTTTTTCCACGGCCTGGCGGCCAATGTGCATTTTCCGTCTGTGGGGGGAATCTCGGGAGACAGGCTTACAGAGCTTCTGGAGTCTGTGCTTTTGTTGCTTTTGGGCGGAATTTTGGTGGCGATTCCCCTGTTTTGCATGGTTTTTTTGAATATCCGGCGGATCAGAAGATTCTTTTTCTCTTTGGGGATATCCGGTCTTTTGACAGGGCTTATAAGCCTTCTTTTGGGCCTTTTCTGGCCTTCGCTGGTGGAGAACATGTCCGGAGGGCTGCAGAGTGTTCTGAAGGCGTCCATGGAGGCTTTTCAGGATGTAAGCTTTATGTTTGCCCTTCTTTGGATGCTGCTGGGAGCGGTTTTGCTCTCCGTTTATTCTTGTATCATGGTGTGCAGAGGGAAAAAATATGAAAAAAATATGTAAGCGCATTCTCATTGGATTATTGATTTTGATTCTGGCCTTTGGAGCTTTTCTGGCTCTTTGGGTGTTTTTTCTGTTTCCCAATTTCTTTGATCTCAACCGGAATGAGATTGACGAGACTCCCTTTATTGCGGAGGAATCGGAATATATTGATTTTAATCAGGAGAACGGGGTTCTGTATATCAACAATGAGGTAGTGATCTTTGCCAAAGCCTCTACAACCGCGGAGCAGATGGTTCGGCTTGCGGAGGACTATGGGGGAGAGCTGGACGAGACCATGGGGGACATTGGGGTGTATAAGCTGATGCTTAAGGACGCCATGACCTATGAGGAGCTGGAGCGCCTGGTCAAAAAAATCAAGACCCGGGATACGGTGGAGGATGCCTACCTGAATGTGGTCTCTGAGTTTGAGGCAGACGAGGAGGAGGGGGAGGAGGATGACTTTCCCTATAAGGATGCCGCCTACCCTTCGGATTCCTGGAATGGGGATGACTGGGATATGGAGGTGCCACGGGGAGAAAACTGGGGAATGGAGGCCATCCATGCTCCCAATGCCTGGGGGTACCGGGATGAGATGCGTACAGTGAAGATTGGGCTTATTGACAGCAAGCCCAATACTGCCCATGAGGATCTGGACTTTGCCAATGCCACCTGTCTGTTTGTGAATCCAAAGAACGGCAGAGTAGAGGCCGATACCTACAGTGTGGCCTCGGATGACCATGGCAGTCACGTTTCCGGCATTATGGACGGAGAATGGGACAATGGCACCGGAGTTACGGGAGTTATGGGCGGAATGGGTGAGTTGTATTATTGTCATACATATTATGATATGGGAAGCAATTATGTATCAAGATATGGAACGGCATATAGCTATCTTTTATGTCTGAAAAATCTCATCGATCAGGATGTTCAGGTGATCAATATCAGCCAGAATACCCGGCGGCTCATTGGATTTGCGGCCAGTCACGGAAACCAGAATGCAATTCAGTATCTTACCCAGCAGGCCAGAATGACAGAGGCCGGATTATCCCGAATTATTTCCGCCAGGGAGCAGGCAGGGAAACCGGACTTTTTAATCTGTGTGGCGGCTGGAAACAGCAATTCCAGCTATTATTACCCGGATGAAAGTCAGACCTATGGATATCGGGAGGAGATGACGGGCTGGGAAAGCGTGAAATATCTCTTTGGCTGGAGAGGCCAGAGGGGAGGCTCCCAGGCGCTTTACAACAATTTTCTGAATCTAATGAGCGCCCAGGAGGTGCAGGATCGGGTGGTGGTAGTGGGAGCCGTAGGGATTGATGAGGGGCGCTCCACGGCCAATGAGACCTTTTACTCCTATGCGAATTTTTCCAATATTGGTTCAAGAGTGGATATTGTAGGACCTGGGGTGGATGTGTACAGCTGTGTGGCGAACGGCTATGAGGGCATGAGCGGCACCTCCATGTCAACGCCTCATGTCACCGGTGTGGCCGGGCTGATATTTGCCTGCAACCCGGAGCTGACCGGGCCGGAGGTAAAGCAGATTCTCCTGGCATCCACCACAGGCCGGTATTATTATGAGGGCGGCCACAGCGGCATGGTGGATGCAGGGGAAGCCACAGTCAACGCTTTGAAATCGAGGGATATGACCCTGGGCCGTGTGCTTCAGACTTCCGTTAACGACGGAATGGATCTGTGCTTTGTGGTGGACACTACCGGCTCCATGTCGGACGATATTGACAATGCCAAGGCAAATATGGTAAACATTCTGGAGAGCCTGCGGGAGAAAACAGAGAATTATCGGGTGGCTTTGATTGATTACCGGGATTTTCCGGATCGCTCCGGAGAATCCGAGGATTATCCCAGCAGGGTGCAGCTTCCCTTTAGCAATGATGATGCCGAGATAACAAACGCGGTAAACGGACTGGATCTGGGTGACGGAGGAGACGATAGGGAGACCGTCTATTCTGCCCTTATGGAGGCAGTAAGGCTGGACTGGAGACTGCATGCAAAGAAGATTATCATTATCCTGGGGGATGCGGCGCCCTTGAGCCCGGAGCCTGTGACAGGATATACCTATGAGGATGTTTTGGTGGCTTTGTTTAACGCGGACATCAGTCTGGATTATGAGAAGTCGGACAAGCGGGTGGCTGAGGCCATGGGAGAGAGCCTTATCAATGTGTTTTCCATTGGCACAGATGCCAGCAGCGATGCGGAGGACTTTTTTGCCAGCATTTCGGAGGAAACGGGCGGCAGCTATGCAGGGGTCAGCGATGCATCGAAGGTGAGTGATGCTATTATGGATTCCATTGAACAGATTGAGGTAAAGGAGAGCTTCCGGGTCAATGTAAAGTTTGGGGAAGATATGGCTAATGACAGCATTGATTTCTATGACGAGGACGGATATTTATTTACCGCAGAGACGGACGAAGAGGGCCGGGTGAATCTGGATGACATGGAGGCCGGGGATTACCGGTGGTCCTCCAGAGGCGTATATACGGCAGGAACCATGGAGATTGAGGAGAAGGAGAGCAGCGCTTCGGCCAAAGCCAGCCGGGCTTACTGGTTTACGCCTCTCCAGAAATACTGGAGGCAGAATCAGACCAGACTTTTGTTGGCCTCCCTGGGAATCCTCACAGCCTGTGTTCTGGCGCCTATGATTCTGGCAGGACTTCGCAGACGGATATATTCCCGAAAAAATCCCCAGATAAAATAAAATACTCCCCGGGCCTGCCGGTTTTTACACAGGCCCGGGGAGTATGTATGTTTCTGCATCTTTGTCAGTTTGGAGCTGTTTTTGTCTATAGGGTCTGATTCATCTGATCCAAAAGTCCGGACTTAATGCGGAAAAGCTTGTCGGAGAGATCTACATACACCTTGTGCGGGTTGGTCAGGCGGCGGGTCTCATCCCAGAGGGTTTCCTGCTCTCTCTGGCAGTATTCCCGAATTTCCATAACAGAGGGAGACTGGTAGACCAGACGACCCTTTTCAAAGACCGGAATCAAAAGCTCCCGCATGGTGTATTCTCCGCCCTTTAACTTGGTCTTTTTCCAGGTCTCAATGGAATCAAAGATCAGGAGATCCTGGGAGGTATCAAAGGTTTCGTCAGACAGGCAAATCAGGTCTGCCTTCATTTTTCCTGTTTCCTTCTCGTAAATCCGGAAAATGGTTTTATTGCCCGGATTGGTAATTTTCTCCGTGTTCTCGGACAGCTTGATCTTGGGAATAAATTCTCCCTCCCCATCCTGCACGGCGGCCAGCTTATAGACGCCCCCAAAGGCGGGACAATCGCTGGAGGTGATCATATTGGTGCCAACGCCCCAGGAGGTGATCTGAGCTCCCTGTCCCTTGAGGCTGGTGATCAGATATTCATCCAGATCGCTGGAGGCGGAGATAATGGCGTCCGGGAAGCCGGCATCATCCAGCATTTTCCGGGCTTTCTTGGACATGTAAGCCAGATCGCCGCTGTCCAGGCGTATGCCGTAGAAATTTAAGGGGATTCCCGCATCCCGCATTTCCCGGAATACCCGGATGGCATTTGGCACGCCGGATTTCAGGGTGTCGTAGGTGTCCACCAGGAGAATACAGGCCTTTGGATACAGATCTGCATAGGTTTTAAAGGCTGTATATTCGTCGGGGAAGCTCATAATCCAGCTGTGGGCATGAGTGCCCTTTACCGGCACGTCAAAGAGCTGGCCTGCCAGTACGTTGGAGGTGCCGATACAGCCGCCAACCATGGCAGCCCGGGCGCCATAAATCCCTGCGTCCGGTCCCTGGGCCCGCCGCAGGCCAAATTCCATAATGCCGTCCCCCTTAGCCGCGTGAACCACACGGGAGGTCTTGGTGGCAATGAGGCTTTGGTGGTTGATAATGGTGAGAATGGCGGTCTCAACCAGCTGGGCCTCCATAATGGGGGCAATAACCTTTAAAAGGGGCTCTCTGGGAAACACCACCGTTCCCTCGGGAATGGCATAGATGTCGCCGGAAAAATGAAAGCCCTCCAGATAGGCCAGAAAATCCTCGTCAAAGAGACGTAGGCTCCGAAGATAGGAAATATCCTCCGGCGTGAAGGTTAAATTGCTTATATAATCGATTACCTGTTCCAGTCCGGCCGCAATGGCAAATCCGTTTCCACAGGGATTGCGCCGATAAAACATGTCGAACACCACGGTTTCATCGGACTGACTCTTAAAATATCCCTGCATCATGGTCAGCTCATATAAATCGGTCATCAGAGTTAAATTCATTGTACTCATAAGGGTATCTCTCTCCTTTTTCTGTACCTTCCTGACAGGCGTTTTCCGGGGGCCAGCAGGCACACTAATTTTAAATAAAATAGCATATTTAAATAAAAATAGCAAGATTACGCTTTCTTTTTTCAGGAAAATATGATACTCTCAGTTGACAAGGGGATCCCCCTGTTGCAAAAAGCTTTTCAGGAGCTTGGGCATGAGATTCGATGTCTGACAAAGTTTTGGACTGAAAATGCAGATGGCAGAATAAAATTATGAAAATGAAGAAGGCATCCGTCGTATGATTGAGTTTTTGGTACATCGATTTGTAAAAAATTATGAGGAGACAGAGAATGCCAGGGTGCGCACGGCTTATGGCGTGTTGGGCAGCACCATCGGCATTTTTTGCAATCTGCTGCTTTTTGCCGGAAAGCTTACGGCAGGTCTTTTGCTGCACAGTATTTCTGTAACAGCAGATGCCTTTAATAATCTTTCGGATGCGGCATCCTCTGTCATTGGATTTATCGGGGTGAAAATGGCCAGCAAGCCGGCAGATCAGAATCATCCCTTCGGACACGGAAGGATTGAATATATTGCGGCACTGATTGTGTCGTTTCTGGTGATGGAGGTGGGCTTTACCTTCTTAAAAAATGCAGTTGAAAAGATCCGGAATCCGGAGGATTTGTCCTTTCAAATGGTATCGCTGGCAGTGCTTCTGGCTTCCATAGCTGTGAAGCTTTGGATGGCTTATTTTAACCGAAAGCTGGGAAAACGCATTCGCTCCAAGGTCATGCTGGCCACAGCCACGGATGCGCTGGGAGACGTTTGTACTACCACGGCCACCATAGGCTCCATCTGCATTTTTCATTTTACCGGGGTGAATATTGACGGCTATGTGGGACTTGTGGTGGCATTGATTGTTATGTGGGCTGGACTGAGCATTGCAAGGGACACCTTGGAGCCTTTGATTGGGGAGGCGGTCTCCCCGGAGGTTTACCAGGCAGTGACGGAGCTGGTGGAGAGCTATGAGGGAATTGTGGGAACCCATGATCTGATTGTACACAATTATGGGCCTACCAGAAGCCTGGCCTCGATTCATGCGGAGGTGCCCAATGACGTGGATATCGAGGCATCCCATGAGATTATTGATAGAATCGAGAGAGATGCGGCCAAAAGGCTGGGGATTTTTCTGGTGATCCATATGGATCCGGTGGAGACCCACGACACGCATGTAAATGAGGTCCGAACCCAGGTGGAGCAGGTGGTCCACCGCATTGACGAGGGGCTTTCCATTCATGATTTCCGGATGGTGGATGGAAGAGAGCAGATCAATCTGATTTTTGATGTGGTGGTGCCTTTTTCCTACCAGGAGAAGGAGCAGCGCAAGCTGCAGCAACAGATTATGGAGGAGCTTCGTCGGGAGGATTCCCGATACCAGTGTGTCATGACCATAGAAAAAAGCTATGTGGCTGAGGAGCGGAAATGACCACAGAGAAAAGCTATGTGGCTGAGGAGCGGAAATGACCACAGAGAAAAGTTATGTGGCTGAGGAGCGGAAATGAACAGGACACAGGAGGAAGAACGGCAGGGAGAGATGAAAGCAGAGGCGGGTCGGCAGATGGAGACGAAAGCAGGGGCGGGCCGGCAGATGGATATGCTCAAGGGCTCTTTGCTGGATAAGATCTTGGTTTTTGCCTTGCCCCTGGCGGCCAGCAGCATTTTGCAACAGCTGTTTAATTCTGCAGATGTGGCGGTGGTGGGAAGATTTTCAGGCAGTCAGGCCCTGGCGGCTGTGGGAGGAAACGGCGCGGTGGTCAATCTTCTCATCAATCTTTTTGTGGGCCTGTCTGTGGGGACCAATGTGCTTATCGCCAGCTATATTGGCCAGGGAAGGGAGGACAAGGCACAGGAGGCCGTCCATACAGCCATTGCCATGGCTCTTATCAGCGGAGTGTTTTTGATTTTTGTGGGAATCCTGGCCGCACGGCCGCTTTTGCTCCTGATGAATACCCCCGGGGATGTATTGGAGCTGGCTGTGGTATATCTGCGGATTTATTTTCTGGGAATGCCCTTTGTGATGCTGTATAATTTTGGGGCGGCAATCCTGCGCAGTGTGGGGGACACCAAGCGCCCTCTGTATTGCCTGCTGCTCTCCGGCGTGGTGAATGTGTGCCTGAATCTGTTTTTTGTGGTGGTGTGTAAGTTAAGCGTGGCGGGTGTAGCCATAGCCACAGTGCTGGCCAATATGGTGAGCGCAGGGCTCATTGTATATTTTCTCCTCCATGAGAGGGGAACCATTCAGCTAAAGCCACACAATTTATCACTGAAAAGAGAGCATGTGCTTCGGATGGTTCAGATCGGGATCCCGGCAGGAATCCAGGGAATGGTGTTTTCCCTCTCTAATGTATGCATTCAGACGGCCATCAACGGGTTTGGCTCGGATGCCGTAGCCGGATCTGCTGCAGCCTTAAACTTTGAGTCCTTTACTTATTTTGTAACCAGTGCCTTTAGCCAGGCAGCCGTGACCTTTACCAGCCAGAATTTTGGGGCTGGAGAGCTTAAGCGCTGCCGGCGAATATTTGGACTGACTGTGGGATGCGCTTTGCTTATAACCGGAATCATGAGCATGGTCTTTGTCCTTGGCCGGCGGATATTTATTCGTGTTTATACCGTGGAGGACGAGGTGATTGCCTATGCCATGACGCGGGTACTTTGCGTGGAAGCTTTTGCCTGTCTGCCAGTTACTTATGAGGTAAGCGGCGCAGCCCTTCGGGGTCTAGGCTATTCTATGCTGCCGGCTCTTCTGACAGTCATCGGATCTTGCGGATTCCGGATTATGTGGTTGTACACAGTGTTTCAAAAGTTTGCAAGTTTTGAGATGCTCATGGTGGTGTACCCGGTCAGCTGGGTGATTACAGGGACCATGGTTCTGGCGGCATACTTTATAATGCGAAGAAGAGCCTTTGCCCGCTATGGGCAGAAAAAGATGGAAAAAAGATAAAATTCAAAAAAATAAAAATTTTCAAAAAAAGACTTGCATTTTTATGGGAGATCCTTTATAATACCATTTGTTGACACACAAACGAAGGGCTATCGCCAAACGGTAAGGCAACGGACTCTGACTCCGTCATTTCAAG